>CANHAH010000058.1 GCA_947458705.1 Opitutia bacterium
GAGGCTGGTCGGCTTTCCTTTGTAGAAACGATTTCGATTCTCAACTGTCAGCCTGCTTCGATCGGTTGGGGAAGAGACACAATTGTTTTTTTCAACGACTCAGCGCGCTTCGATTATGCGTGTCCCACGAATGCGATGGATACACGTAGTGGAGTCATTTGCTTGCCCAATAATTTTGATTATGGGGATAATCGACAACTGCCGGAGGGTATTTTCCGTGTCACTTGTCTTGCTCGCTATGATCAATGGGCTCCCTTGGTCGAGGAGAGTTACCAGGCGCAAAAAAGTCTGTGTTTTGACGAAGTACAACGCAGCGCGCGTCGCTTCCTGCCGAACGTGAGCGACGCCGCGCTGGCTCAAGCGACGATCACGACTGATATGTTCACGCCGCGGACAATCACCAAATTCACGGGACACATCGGTGGTGCGATATACGGGGCGCCAGTTAAGCACCGCCAAGGCCGCACGTCGTTGGAAAACGTTTATCTGTGCGGCACCGACCAAGGTTTTTTGGGTATCATCGGGGCGATGTTGAGTGGCATATCGATGGCAAACTTTCACGTCTTGCAAAAAAACTTATAGCTGTATTCGGTGTGTATACCCCGATTACTCCATGAAGAATACTTACAGGTATATATTAGTTGCGGCGCTTTTCGTAAGTCGCCTGTTTGCATCGGACTTCCAAGATCGGCTTGGTCTTCAACTGTACAGCTTGCGCGCCCAGACGAAGGAAAGCACGACAGGTGCGCTCGACCTCGCTCAATCTTACGGCGTTAAAGAAGTAGAAGTGGCTGGTACTGGTTCATTGAAACCCGATGAATTCGTCGCCGAGCTAAAAAAACGCGGCCTCTCTCCAGTCAGCGGACATTTTAGCTACGGACTTTTTGAAAAAGACATTAATGCCGTCATTGCTGATGCTAAGGCCTTGGGCATCAAATACGTAGTTGTTCCATATCCGCCAGTGAGTAAGACCAAGCCTTTTAGCGAGGAGATGGCCCACTCCATGGCCGCCAAATTCAACGAATGGGGCGCAGCGTGCAAAAAAGCTGGGTTGATGTTCGGCTACCACCCTCATGGTCTAGAGTTTCGCGAGACTGCAGCAGGCAAGGGTGAGACGATGTTTGATTTACTAGTGCGCGAGACGCAGCCGGACCTCGTAACCTTCCAGATGGACGTCTACTGGGTTTTTATCACGGGTATTGATCCCGCTGCGCTCTTGGCCAAATACCCTAACCGCTTTTCGATGTTGCACATTAAGGACATGTTAAAGGATTTCCAGCGCGGAACCCACACCGGAGGTAGTCCCGCGATGGCAAAAGTAGCCGTTGGCGACGGACAGATTAATTGGAAAGAAGTGCTTAGCGCTGCCCAAAAAATCGGCGTGAAGCACTATTTTCTCGAAGACGAGACGATGTTTCCGCTTCGGTCCATTCCTGAATCGTTCAAATATTTGCGCGGCCTCAAACTCTGAGTTGCGCTTTGGCCATACGGCGGCTCACCTTGGTCGCTCCATGGCTTATGATTGGCTCAAAGGTGTCGCCGACGAGTACGATGTAATTGTGATCGGCAGCGGTTTAGGCGGCCTCACGGGTGCAAATGCGCTCGCGAAGGCCGGCCACAGCGTGCTCTTGGTCGAGCATCACTATCAATTTGGAGGACTTGCCACCTGGTTTACACGGAAAGGTGGTCACATTTTCGATATTTCGCTGCATGGTTTTCCTAGCGGAATGATCAAGTCTTGTCGCCGCTATTGGACGAAGGAAATTTCCGATGCCATCGTTCAATTAAAGGACATCCGATTTGTGAATCCACAGATGGATGTTTGGACAACGTTCACCCGGGAAGATTACACCCGCGTACTCGTCGAGCAATTTAAACTGCAGTGCTCCGAGGTTGAAGCGTTCTACGACTACCTTCGGGCCATGAATTATTACGACAACAACCCCGAGACTACGGGGCAAATGTTGAATCGATTCTTTCCTGATCGCCCCGACGTGCACCGTTTGCTCATGGAGCCGATCTCGTACGCCAACGGTTCTAATTTCGATGACCCTGCGATTACTTTCGGTATTGTTTTCTCCAACTTCATGGGAGCAGGCGTTTATACGTTTCGCGGCGGTTCCGATGACCTCATCGATAAAATGGTGGCCGAATTAAAGAAAAACGGCGTCGAGCTGCGCAAAAAAGTGCTTGTCGATAAAATCCTGGTCGAAGAACGCGAGGGCAAGAAAGTCGCGTGCGGTATCGTTGCTGGCAACGGTCGCGTCATTCGTGCCAAAGCAGTCCTTTCCAACGCCAACATCAAAAACACGATTTTCCGGCTCGCAGGTGAAGAAAATTTCCCCGCGGATTTCGTTGAGCAAGCCCGTGCCGTTCGAATCAATTCTAGTTCGTGCCAGGTCTATTTTGGCATCCGCAAAGGAGAAAGTATTCCGCATATTGGCGACCTCGTTTTCACTTCCGCAGCGCCACAGTATAGCAACGAAGAGCTCACGCATTTCCACACAACGAGCAGGACGTTTTCGGTATACTACCCTGATACACGTCCCGGCTCTGATCGTTACACGGTCGTGGCTTCACTCAACGGTCTTTATCCTGATTGGAAATCACTTTCCGAGGACGACTACGAAGCGCACAAACTGCGCATGATCGAAGAGTCACTCGTGGCTCTGGAAAAATTTATTCCGGATGTGCGTGCCAAGATCGACTGGAAAGAAGCCGCCACGCCCCGAACCATTGAACGCTACACTACGCATCTTAATGGCACTTCGTTCGGCACCAAATTTGAAGGGCTGCCTGTGTCGATGCATCTGTCCGAAAAACTACCCGGGCTATTTCACGCCGGAAGCGTGGGCATCATTATGTCGGGTTGGCTAGGTACGATTAACTACGGGATTATCACGGCCAATAAAGTAGATAAATATCTTTTCGCTCTTAAACAAGGTGCTCCGGCATCAACTCCGGCCTAATTCCTATGAGCCAAGTTACTGATCTTATTCCGCATCGTCCGCCTTTTCTCTTTGTGGACGAAATCGTCTCAGAAACGGCCGATGGTTTGATCGCAAAGCGTACGCTTCGCCCCGATGAGGATTTCTACAAAGGCCATTATCCTGGCGCGCCAATCACGCCAGGGGTACTGCTGTGTGAAGCGGTGTTTCAGACGGGTGCCTTGTATCTGGCCCGACAAGCCGTAGGGCAGGGGACGCCCGCCGGTGTGCCGCTCATGGCCAAAATCAGTGACGTGCGTTTCCGCAATCCCGTCTATCCTGGTGAAACGATCACCATCGAGGTGAAGAAAAAAGAATCACTCGGTGGTTTCACTATGATGAGCGGCAGCGTTAAAAGCGCCGAGAAGCGCGTGCTTACCGTAGATTTTACGGTCGCATGGACTACCCCCGCCGGCGCGCCTAAAGCATGAGTGATTTCCTGCAAGTTTCCGGTAAAACCTTTTTGGTCTTCGGTGTCGCCAATCGCAAGAGCGTCGCTTGGTTTATCGCCAAGTCTCTTGAGGAGCAGGGGGCCAAAGTCCTTTACAGTGTACGTTCAGAAATGCGGCGGCAATCGCTTGCTTCGCTGCTAGGCGGCAAGCCTGTCTTTATCTGTGATGTAGAACAAGAAGGTGCGGCAAATCGAATCGCCGGCGAAATCGCTGCCGCCGGCCACAAGATCTTGCATGGCATCGTTCACTCGATCGCTTTCGCAAATTACAGCGACGGCTTCAAAGCGTTTCACGAAACGAAACGAGCTGATTTTCTACAAGCGACAGCGATCTCGGCATTTTCTTTGGTAGAAATCGCAAATGCTTTTAAGCCGTTGCTTGCGAAGAACGCCTCTGTGGTGACTATTGGGATTTCATCGTTGCTCGTGACCCCAGATAACTACGGGTATATGGGCCCGATCAAAGCCGCACTCGATTCTTGCACGCGGTTTCTGGCCAAATCTTTCAGTGCGGATAGCGAAGTTCGTTTCAATGTGGTCGGTGCGGGCCCGCTTAAAACTAGTGCGTCCGCCGGTATTCCCGGCTACCTGGAAAGCTATCTGTACGCGGAAAAACTGACATTCCGAAAACGAAATCTTTCGACCGCAGAGATTGCAGACACGGCCGTGTTTTTACTTAGCGAACGCAGCAGTGGGATCAATGGCGCGACACTCGTGGTGGACGCCGGACTCGGAAACAATTTTTTCGATAAGGAAGTCATTCGTCTAGCGATGCGCATGGACTCATCAGCGACATGAGATTCTCCAAAGTCCGCATCGAAGCCCTTGCCGTCGCGCTGCCTGATGAAATCCTTTCCTCGGCCGCGATCGAGGAACAGTTGCGGCCGCTTTACGAGCGCCTCAAGCTTCCCTTCGGCCGGCTCGAGTTAATGACTGGGATTCGTGAGCGACGCGTCTGGTCTGATGCCACGCGCCCCTCGGATGCGAGCGCCGCAGCAGGCAAAGCCGTATTCGCTGCTTCTAAGCTCAAGCCAGAACAGGTGGAGCTTTTTATTCATGCCGCCGTATCGCGCGATATGCTGGAGCCGGCGACGGCTTCGTTTGCGCATCGCAAAATCGGCCTGCCTGCGACGGCTCAAATTTTTGATGTCTCTAACGCTTGTCTAGGATTTCTGAATTCTTTGACCGTCGCGGCTTCCATGATCGAGAGCGGACAGATTCGCTGCGCCTTAGTAGTTGCGGGTGAACACGGGCGCCCGCTGGTCGAGCAAACGTTACGTACCTTACGCGAAAAAAATCTTACACGAAATGAGATCAAACCGTTTTTCGCTAATCTCACTATCGGTTCGGGCGCAGTAGGTGCATTAATTTGCCACCAAGACCTCGCTCCAAACGGACACAAATTGCTCGGTGGTGTCGCTCGTGCGGCCACACAACACAGCGATTTGTGTCAGGGCGATACGCACGGCGCTGAGTCACTCGCAATGCAGACCGATTCGGAGCAGTTACTCATCGCTGGCGTCGAGCTAGCTCGAGCCACCTGGGAGGATTTCGCAACCACCACAGGTCTGAGCGCGGACGCAATAGATCGTTTTATTTGCCACCAAGTGGGCTCGGTGCATCGACGCAAACTGTACGAGAGGCTGGCCCTTGATCTGAGTAAGGATTTTTCCACGTTTGAGACCTTGGGCAACATGGGGTCGGTATCCTTGCCTGCCACCTTGGCTCTCGCAGCTCAACAAGGTGCGGTCAAACCGGGTGACCGCGTGGGCTTACTGGGAATCGGTAGTGGTCTAAATTGCCTGATGCTCGCACTCGAATGGTAAAGCTGCTTCCAAAAATCGCAGATGGGATAGCGAAGTTATATCCCTTCGCACCCAAATCTTTTGCCACTCCATCAGGTGCTAAGATGAGTTTTGTCGACGAAGGCCCACGCCAAGATGTGGCGGTGCTTATGTTACATGGCAATCCGACCTGGTCCTTTTTTTATCGTGATCTGATTCGGGATTTGTCTCCAAACATACGTTGTATTGCGCCTGATCACATCGGCATGGGGTTATCCGATAAACCCCAGCATTACGATTACACCTTAGATAATCGTATCACAGACATCGAGGCCTTGATAAAAAGTCTCGATCTTAAACTCGTACATCTAGTCGTGCACGATTGGGGTGGGGCCATAGGTTTTGGCTTCGCCGCCCGCCATCCGGAATTAATTGGAAAGATTACCATTCTTAACACCGCAGCCTTTGTTTCAGATCAAATTCCAAGGCGAATTTCTATCTGTCGCATACCCATCTTAGGTAAGTTGCTAGTCCGAGGTCTCAACGGCTTCGCCGCACCTGCAGTCTGGATGTCAATGAACCAACGCAAACTTTCCAAGGATGAGCAGAGGGGCTATTTGCTGCCTTATTCTAATTGGGCTGATCGAGTTGCAGTGAACGCTTTTGTTCAGGACATCCCTTTAGAGCTTAATCATCCAAGCCGACCTACATTAGCGTTCATTGAACAAAATCTTGCTCGATTTAAACCTAATCCAAAATTGATCGTTTGGGGAGGCAGAGACTTCTGCTTCAACGATCATTTTCGCGATCGGTGGCTTAAGATTTTCCCAGATACTACGGTCCATTATTTGCCAGATTGCGGGCATTACATTTTAGATGATGGCGGTGAACCGGTCAGATCTAAGGTATCAGAATTTATTCTTGGGGTCTGAATCTACCATGAAGCTTAAGATCGGGACTTCGCAAAGAGAGCTTTTTCGATTCCCGTTACTAAGCCTAGTAGACATGGCCGAAGCTTGCGGTAGTCTCTCGGGACTGTCACCTCTGGCTGCATCGTCATGACTTCAACAGCTCGCTCTCTTACCCTTTTGGCGCCCTGCTTTAATGAGCGGGATAATGTAGCTTTGCTGCACCAACGATTGACGGCGGTTGTCGCGGAATTGCCCGACTTGGCATGCGAATTGGTTTTTATCGACAACGCTTCCACCGACGGAACCCAAGATGAGTTGCGGAAGCTCGTCGCTCAAACCGAGCACCAGCGCGTGGGGGGCCTGCCGGTAAAGGCCATTTTAAATCAGCGTAATTTTGGTCACGTCCGTTCACCTTATCACGGACTTTTGGAGGTGAGCGGTGATGCGGTTGTCGTGATGGCTTCAGATTTACAGGATCCTCCTGAGTTAGTTCCGGACCTTATAAAAAAATGGCGTGAGGGATACGCCGTGGTGATGGGTCAGAAGATCCAAAGCGAGGAATCATGGTTATTTTTTACCTTGCGCCGTGTTTATTACAAAGTGGTCAAACGGCTAGCTGACGTGGAATTGATTGAGAACGCCACCGGCTTCGGGCTTTACGATCGCAAGGTAATTGAGGACTTGCGCGCGATGGAAGATCCTTACCCCTACGTGCGGGGTTTGGTGTGCGAACTAGGTTATCCGGTTGCGCGAGTACCTTACGAGCAACCCCTGCGTAAGCGCGGGATCACCAAAAATAATTTTTATACCCTTTACGACGTCGCGATGCTGGGAATTACGAGTCATTCCAAGGTGCCGCTGCGACTAGCGACCATGGTCGGCTTTGCGGCGTCTGCTTTGTCCTTCCTCGTCGGTTTTGCCTACCTGGTGTACAAGCTCATATTTTGGGAGCGCTTTGCGCTTGGGATCGCACCGGTTGTAATTGGCTTGTTCTTCTTTGCATCGGTGCAGTTATTTTTTATCGGGATTTTGGGCGAATACCTCGGATCTATTCATACCAAAGTCACGAAGCGCCCATTGGTCATAGAAAAAGAGCGGATAGGCTGGGAGTGACGCGAAGTAATGCCTGTGCATTCGATTGTGACCGATTTTTTTGTCTTATTAGCACAAGGAGTGGCAGTACTGCACATCTTGACGCCAAGGCTATGGGACGGCTGCTTTTTACTTTTTGATCCCCGCATTGTGATTACCGCGGCATGCTGGAAGACGAGCAGCAGATGAGTCTCGCCCAATACAACGAGAAGCTCGGCAAACTGTATGTCTTGATTCGGAAGTATGCGATGGGATGAAATCAGCCTCGCAGGGGAAAGGCGGTTTGAAACGAAGGATTTCTAGGCGCGCTTGATCCCGCCTGAATCCGCGTGTTCAGCTGAACGAGGAACCGAACATACTATCGTAGTGCGGAGACGGCGCAAAGAGCTCGCCGCTACTGCCGTAGTAGTCCGCATCCAGCTCGAATACGCCGCGCTGAGTGCTCGCCCATGCGGCATTGGGCCGCGGATGGTAGCTACGCAAGGTCTCCCAATTGCGGTAGTTCTGATGCCCGTTTGTTTCCACTAGCCCGAGGCCGAGCCCCGGAAACGGCGCGAGTCGCGCCGCGACGCTCTTATTCCACTCAACTAGAATCGGGTTGACCGTGAGGTCGGCGCAGAAACACGGCACGCCGTGCTCGTGCGCCAGCCGCGCGATTTTGAGAGACATGCTGAAGGTCTTCGCGATCGGCTTGAGCGCGATCGCAGTATAACCCATCTGGATTCGTTTTAACGCATCGCGATCCGTATGCGCACTTTCGTCCGCGGCGATGCGCACGGGAATATCGCGGATGTCGATCTCCAGATCCTCCGGAAACGGCTCCTCGATCAGCGCAATCTGTTCAAACGCCCCGATGGCCTTCGTGTGGTCGAGCAGGCGCAGCAGCGTCTCTTTGCTCTCGTAGCGGCCGTTCGCGTCGAAATAGTAAGGTAATTTCCCGTTCGCCGTATAGGGCGTGCGGGCATCGCCGATGGCCGCATGGATGGAGCTGATGCGGGCTTTGTCCTTTTCCAGCATTTCGGCCTGCGTCCCAGGTTGGCCGATTTTGATCTTCATAAAAAAATAGCCGTCAGCGACCGCGGACTTTAGTTCCTCGATGGAAATCCCGTAGGCCATCAGCGGAATGCTCGCGACCTGCGAGTGGCGGTGCGCTAGGGCCGCACGAAATTCTGAGGGTACCAGCTCGTCAAAATTCGTGATTTTATTTTCGGCCGCATAAAGTCGCCACGCGGCGAAATCGATTCCCACCAGCGCGTTCAACGCGAACGTCTCGCGCAGTCCGAGTTGGCCGGTGATCTTTTTTCCGTAAGCATAAACGTCGTGACGGATCGCCTCCATCAGCTCGATGGGATTGGAAAAGCTGGCGCCTTTGATCTGCTGGAGCGCCCACTCGCTCATCGCATACATCAGCGCGTTGCCGCCGCTTTCGGAGTGGCCTGCAAACACGTGCGCATCGCTCCAGAGCACGCCCTGCGAGCACAGCCCGACGCTGCGTTTCCCGCTGGCGCTTTCAAGCATGGCCACGCTCTGCCAAATCTCGGACATGTAGCCGCCCTTGAACCCAAACGGCCGGATTAGCGGCTCGCGCTCGAAGTTCGAGCCGACGGCTCTAATCGTGATGCGTGGTGGAACACTCATGTGAGCCGGTGTTTGGCCATGACGGCCTGCAGGACGGCGAGATCCTGCTTCATCCCGGCCGCGAATTGCGCGCGCTGCTCCTCGGCAGTGAGCGGCTTGGTCGCACGTTCGAAAGGCGGATACTCGAAGTGCATCGACATTGGGCCCCCCATCTTGAGCTCCGCCGCTAGCTTGAAATACGCGTCCAACGGCACGATGCCCTCGCCCAATGGAGTGTTTACAATCGTGGCTGCGCCGGGCGTTTGCTGCCACTTGAAGTCCTTCATAACCGTGCAACGAATCCACGGCCGAAGCAGCTTAAGCCCCACCGACCATGATTGGCCACCTTCCGCACAGGCATGGCGGATATCATACTGCATGCCGAGCCAGCGGGGATCGATGTCGCGCAGGAGCTCGTAAACATCCCACACCGGTCCACCGACACGGGCGCCCGAGTGATTTTGAATCGCCCCGTGGATTCCGAGGCTCGCGTTGAGCGCGGCGAGTTCGTTCAACGCGGGCTTCAATTTCTCCAATGTGCCAACGATACCCAGCTTCGGGTCGTAATCCCAGTAGCCGAGGCGGTAATATTTCACCCCATGCTGGGCTGCGGTGCGCAGGAGCGTCTCGACGCCAGGATCGCGCGGACTGGTGATCTCCGTGGTGATCATCTCAGCTATGAGCCCGGCCTTGTGAGCCGCCTCGATCGCGCGGGGGAGGTCCTCCTGCACGTTTTTTGGCAGGACATGGCCTTGGGCCACGCGCACGGTGTAGTCGATCCCCTTGTACCCGGTTTCCGCCACCAGCTTCGCCGCTGCCGCATACGACATTTTATGCAGCGGTTTGGACATAACATGGACCAAGAATGGCGAGCTCTCCGCCAAGGCCGGCGCAGCGGGCGCGCTTGGAGCCAAGGATTGGTCGCGAGCCAAACTAGCGAAGATCGGCGCCGCCACGCCGGCGAGCGCCAGCTTCGATACAAATTCGCGACGCGAAACGGACGGTGGAGTAAACGAGGAAGGTTTCATGGGACTGCAGGTTGAAAGCTAAAAACGGATTGGACCGAGGATACGATGCTGGTAGGAGATGGCGGATTGAGCCTGTTCGATCACTTTAAGCTTCGCTAGGCCGACTTGCTTGTTCGAGTAGGCGAAACTGACTGTGATTTCGGGCGGAACTGCTGGCGGAAGGAGACGGGCGTGGTGCCATAGCTGGCCTTGAAGGAGTGATGAAAGTGCGAAAGCTCCTCAAAGCCACATTCGAACGCGATGGCCGTCACGGAACGCTCGGTGGATACAAGGAGTTTTTTCGCATAGTCCATCCGGAGTTTGTTAATGTGCCGGCGCCACGATTCGCCGGTAATCTTGCGAAACAGCTCGCTGAACCGGCGTCGGCCAAGCCCGACCGAGCGCGCGGCGTCGTCCAAGAATACGGCCGTATAAAATTCGGTTTTTAACCGCGCCACGTAAAGTGCCACTCGGGTGCCGCTTTCATCGAGGCGATCAATCCGGATCGGGCCGCCGCAGGTCCTGCGCAGAGAGAGCACGGCGAGATCCGTGAGCCTTGCGATTAACAAAGCCTCCCAGCCGATCCGTTGCGTTTCCTGCTCGAACATCATTTCTTGCACGATGTCGAGAATCCGCCGCACTTGATCTGCCCCGGGACCTTTGAGATCGAGCGGTAGCGTGCCGGCCGCTTTCAGCTCGCGGGTGATTTCCGGGCGCAACAATTCCGGGCGATAATGAATCGTGTAGAGCGTTACGGGCTGTCCCGGTAAGTCGCGCTGGCAGTGCGGCACCTGCGCGGCGATGTGAAAAAACGTGTTCGTGGCCACGGTGTATTGCTGGCCGCCACTCTCCCAAAGGGCGCGCCCAGCGATGACTAGGCAGAATTTCGCATAATCGTCCTTCAGCTCGCCGAAAAAACCTGGGGCATGGCGGGCTTCGAAGACTACGATGCCGCACGCCGGCAAGGCCACACGCTTGGGGCTTTTGTTAAAGTCATCCGGCTTCATCAGCATGTATACCAACAATAGAAGGACAGAGGGTTAAAAGCCGGAAATTCAATTAAATCGTGCCACTTGCGTGGCGTGGCGCCCAGCTGATCAATCGCCGAATGGGAGGCGACGTTACTACCGGCCCACGAGAGGCTGCATGATACGGAGATAGGCAAAGAGATCGCGTAGTTCGGGGTCGCTTAGGCCTGTGAGAAGGCCGGCAGGCATCAGCGAGGAGCCTAGGCCAGTGAGTGAAGCGATCTCGGTGCGTTCGACGGTGACGGTGATGCCGGCCATGTCGCGGAGGACGACGCGCTTGGGGTCCTGCGTCGCAAGAAAGCCCGATTGCACGGTGCCGTCTTTCTTGGAAAGCACGAAGGCTTCATAGCCCTCGCGGATCTCAGCATTGGGGTTGACGATGGCCAGCGCGAGGCTCGCGAGATCGTCACGGTTAAACGCCGTAAGGTCCGGACCGATCTGGCCGCCTAGGTTGTAGAGACGGTGGCAGGCCGCACAGCGTTGTTGGAAATGCGAACGGCCCCGGTAGACGTCGCCCTCACTTGCGCGCACGGCTGCGAGCAGGCGGGCGATTTCGTTGGCATCGTTGGCGGGCGCGGCGACGACCCGGCGTCCGAACGTGCGGTCGATGCGGGCGGTGAGAGGAGCGTCGGCGACTAGATGGAGTCTTTCTCGAATTTCCGAGGGCACGTCGGTCAAAAGAATCGTTTTGTTTTCGATCGAATCGAGGAGAGCAGCGACGGCTGAGCGCCGGCTGATGAGAACCGAAAGCGCGACGGCGCGCTCTTCGGTGGCGAAGCCGGGTAACCCTGCGATGATCGCGGAGGTAAGGGCCGCGTCGTCGTAGGCGGCCGCGGCGGCGAGGGCGGCGTGCACAATATCTTTTTTCGGATCAACGAGGGCCGCGGTGAGTTTCGCGGCGGCGGCGGGAACGGGGACTTCGCCGAAAGTGGTGATCGCGCGCACGCGCTCGAGGGCGGGCGCAGCGGCATCGGTCACGAGAGCGAGGCCCTGCGCGAGGGCGGCGGGGTCGCGTTGCCTCATACGGAGCGAAAGAGAGGCGCGACCGGTCCGCACGAGGGCGGCAACTAGCGACTCGGGCAGTACGGGCAACGCACGGCCTTCGAAAGCTTGCTCGAAGCCTTTCACGAGTTCGGCCTGCGCAGTGGCGTCAGGCGCTAGCGCAAGGAGTTGCGCGCAGCTGGTCCAGTCCTGATCACTGCCAGCGGCTGCGAAGCGGCGCATGAGGCGTGCTGCGAGGTGTTGCTGCACGAGTTTGCGTGACCAAATAGAGTCCGTGGCGACCGGGCTAAAAAGAGCGAGGACGGCGGCGCGATCAGTGGCGCACTTGCTCTCAAGCGCCCACCATAGCTGAAGGGGGAGATAAAGATCGGATGCGTCGGCATCGTGCGTGAGCAGAGCGCCAACAATAGGTAGGCCGACGGTGGCCGGGAAACGTTTGGCGGAGGCGGCGAGCTGGCTGCGGACCTCGACGTCGGGCTCACGGGCGGCGAGAGTGGCTATGGCTTGAGCGGTCGCGGGCTTAGCGGCGCCGGTATCGCCTACCAGTCGCACGGCCCAGAGGCGCACGTAGGGATCGGCGTGACGGAAAAGTTCAACCGCGAGAGTTTCGTCGAAACCACCGGAGAGATGGAGAGCCCATAGAGCTTCGAGGGCGAACTGGCCGGCGGTGTTACGGGCAAGTTCCCCGCGAAGCTGGGCGAGGATTGAGGGGTCGCGGCGCTCCGCGAGGACTTGGCGCGCGCTCTCGCGCCACCATCGGTTTTCATGGCGGAGGAGTTCGACGAGTGCTGAGGAAGATTTTTGCCGGAGGTCGAAAGCGGGCACGCCGGGCTTCGCGTCGGCGGCGCGGACGCGGTAAATGCGGCCGTCATCGGGGGTGATCTGGCCCTCGTGGTTGCGGTAGTGGTTGATCTGAAAATCGCGCCAGTCGGCGAGGTAGAGCGCGCCGTCGGGACCGTGCTTGAGGTCCACGGGGCGAAATTTTTTATCGTTGCTGCGGATAACGGCACCGAGGTCGCGCGTCTCGAAAGTGGCGCCGCGCGATTTGATTTCGGAAAGCGGGAGCCAGTTGCTCATGGGATCGATGGCGATGAGTTTGCCGCGATAGGGCGCGGGGAGCGCGGCGCCTTCGTAGATCACGAAGTTGTGCGAGTAGCGCGTGATCTGGTTATGCGGCATGGCCGGGAAGTAGCCGAAGGCGTAGGGGTTTGAGAGGTCGCCATGCTTGTCGAAACCTTTGCGGAGGTAGCTGCCCTGCGCATAATGAAAGCCGCGCGTGTCGCCGCCATTGTGGCCGGAGAAGACGCGTCCCTTGGCGTCGATTTCGCAGCCAAAAGTGTTGCCGCCGCCCTCGGCGAATATCTCGAAGCTGCGCGACTCTGGTTGATAGCGCCAGATGCCCTGCCCAACCATGTGCGCAATCGGTGCCGTATCGAGGCCGGGGCGCACAATATCGCTCGTGACTGTAGAACCGACGGCCCCGTAGAGCCAGCCGTCGGGACCCCAACGCAGGGAGTTGGCGATGGAATGCGAGTCTTGGATGCCGAAGCCGTCGAGCACTACGGTAGGCGGGCCATCAGGGACGTCATCGTGGTTCACATCGGGATACCACAGCAGTTGCGGGGGCGAGAGTACCCAGACCCCGTCGCGACCGCGGCAGACGGCGCTGGTAATGTTAAGACCGTCGACGAAAGTGCTAACCTTGGAGAACGAGCCGTCACCTTTCACGTCCTCGTGGATGGTGATACGGTCGCGACCTTTAAACGCGACTTTCTCGGGAGTGTCGTAGGGTGGCGCGGGTTTTTTCTGGTCATAGCGGATACGCCAGATGCTGTCGCGGGCCATGAGTTTTAGGCCGGCGGGCTCAGGGTACTGCCTGTACTGGACGACCCACATGCGGCCACGTTCGTCAAAGTTGAGGAAGACGGGCTGGGCGACGACTGGCTCGCGCGCGATGAGATCCACGGCAAGGTCGGTTGGGGTCACGAGCGAAGGCTCAGCGGCCGCCTGGTTTTCTTTTTGGGCGGCGACCCAGCGTACGCCGTTGGCCAGTAAGCGGGTGAAGGCAGGGTTTTTGAAATCGGCGGGGAGGCCGAGTGAGGTGTAAAATGAACGGCCCGCGTCAACGCGCTTAAACGTCCACGCGACGGGTTCGGAACTTTGGCCGGGGATTTCGCCCATGAGCACTACTTCGGTGCCAGGTCGGAGCGGGGTGTTGCGGTAAAGCCAAGCAGATGAATTGAAAGACTCAGGTACCTCGCGCAGCAGCGGATGTGCGGGTTTCGCGGGGGTGATTCGCAAGAGCTGACCCTTCCCGTGGTGCCCGCCGTAGTTGCCTCCGAGCACCTGCGCGTCGAACTCCGGCCATTGTGCCAGGCCAGCGAGTAGGGGTTGGTTAGGTATAGGGGAAAACGCGTGACTCGCTGTGCGGATTCCGACAACCGGTTTGCCGGCCGCGACGTAACGCCGAATCACATCGAGTTGGGCCTCCGGCAGAGGGCGCCGCCGCACGCTGATGAGCAATACATCAGCCTGTTCGACTTCCGCGAGGCTTGCGAAAGTCTGCTTCCCGGCGGCCACGGACCCTTGCACTGTCACTACCTGAAAATCCTGGGCCAAATATTCTGCCGCAAAAGCCGGCAGTGTCGTTGCCGTCTCATACTCGTCCTCGGCGATCAGCATCACGAGTTTCTTGCGGGCAGGGTCAGACTGGGCGGCGAAGCTGGCTGTCCCAATATGGAAGAGACTGAAGCAGGCCAGAAGGAAGATTGTTTTAAGCATCGATGCCCTGATTAATGCAAGCTGGCCTAGCCTCGCGGGGAACCACGTGAAACTGCCACGTTGTGAGCGGCGACTCACAGGCGGAAGTTTACGCCAAGGTTAACGAGCGGACTCATTTCCTTGATGTTACGTGGTCGATTATTGAACCACTTAGTGCCGGAATCGGGCTCATCTAAGATATTGTTGAACTCTAGGTAGGCGTCGATTTTGTCCGTGACGCGGTACATGGTCTTGAGGTCCAAGGCGCGACGAAAAATCGTGTAATATAGCCGAGACTGGTTCGCGTTGTAAGAACTCAGGAAATCGTCGGTGTAGTTATATTGTAACCGCACGGTGACCTTATTGCGGATGTAGGAAATGCCGGCATTGGCGGTCATCGGGTTGAAGCCTGGGACCTCACTCGTGGACTGCAGACCTCCACCGCTTTCGTAATCACCCTCGGACTGCATGCGCGTGAAGGTAACAAAGGCGCCGAGCCCACCCCAAAAGCCAGGGAGCCTTGTGAATTGTTGGTTGTAGTTTAGCTCCACTCCACGGACGCGGGCTGATCCGCCGTTGTACTGGGTCGTGAGCTGGTAACCGGAGTAACTTCCGGCGAAGCCGTTGTCAGCACCTTGAGGCAAAATGGTGCCACCGGCGGTGTAGATGAAGCGACTTATCTCCTTCAGGAAGAACCCCACGGAAACGACTCCGGCCGGCTCGAAATAATACTCCATGCTTAGGTCAAAGTTGTTAGCCTTTTGGGCCTTGAGGTTCGGGTTGCTGGTCGAGATCGTTTGGCTGTCGTCATTCACCGTGGTGAGCGGGATGAGTTGGCCGATTGAAGGTCGGCCAACATTGGTCGCGTAGCTCATACGAGCGACGAGGTTCCTACTGGGCGTGTACTTAAAGTGCAGGCCAGGGAACACATCGCGGGTTTGCCCTGTGGCGGTTTGACGGCCGCTGTACTCCGCAATGGTGCGACGTTCGATCTCGGCTAGGGTCAAGGTCCCGACCCAAGCCGCCCGGCGAGCCTTCTCGCTCGGGGAAATATACTGGAGTGCGCCAGTGCCCTCAACATCGGTGCTCTCGACGCGGACTCCGCCCATGACTGACAGCTTCCCAAGGTCTATATTACCCATAATGTAGGCAGCGGTGATGGTCTCCTTGAAGTCCTGCTTGCCGGTGAACGCGATCCTCGTGTTGGTGGCTATGTCGGGGATGAAGTACTGGGGGCTTTTGGCGAAGATGGTGTCGATGCCTTCACGACCGTTACCCGGGAAGTTCGCGTAAGGCAGCGCGGCATAGCGCGACAGCTCGGTGTCGGGCACGCTGTTACCGCGTCCGAACTGAGCCAAGTTGTCGTCATTTAGGCCCGTGGCTGGGTTGCGCCCCATTACACCATCCGGACCGACATAGGTCCCACGGTAGGAATAATCGGTCAGATTGCGTTCCTGCTGGCGGATGCGGGCGCCTGCCTTAATCCATGAAGGAGCGATGGTATCAAAGTGCTTAGTAGCGTTAAGCGCCGCACCGCTATAGAGATCTTTGCCATTGCGGATGGTGCTGTTGTAGAGGTTCTCGGTGTATGTCTCGATTTTGCGTAGGTCCGGACCGGCGGTCTGGGTTATATAGGGGAAGTCGGGGTTGCGCGACTTCTGCACCTCGAAACCAATCCCACGAGCGATGAACTGAATCTCGCGGGTGCCGGGATAGTTCGTCTGGGCATACGAACGGTAAATATCGTAGTCGAGGTCGAGCGTCTCATACTTGTGTACCGCGCCCAACTGTAGGTAGTTCGACTTGATTATTTTGTGAAGAAACTGAGGTATGAGTGTGACGTTGCTGGCCGTGACCGGGCGGACGCGGGTGAGGTTCTCGGTGTAGCCGGGGATGATGCCGCCAGTACCGGTATAGTTGCCGGAGGCATCGACGCCCGCGACCGACTGGTTGGTCTGCCACTGCTCGCGATATTGATCCTTCCTCTCGTCACTGTGGTCACCCGAGGCGCTGAAGTAAAAGCGGACTTTATTATCAATCTTATAGTCAACCTTGAGGTTGGCGCCACCGCGGTAGCGCATAATGCGCGAGTCGCGCCAGTCGATCTGATAAACATACGCTGGGTCATTTGAACCATTGGGTAGTTGCTGGTAGGCTATCTGAGTCTCTGAGAGAATCGAGGGCACCGTGCGGTAGCCGACGTTGAGGGCCACGCCGATCTTTTCATTAAAGACCTCTGAATAGTTTAGGGAGTAACTACGGGGTTTCGGGTAGCTGGAGTCACGCGGATCCCATGGACGCCACATTGAGCCAATTGAACCGCTGATGCGTCGTTGCCCGGAGCTGTCGAACGCGCTCTTGGTCACCATGTTAACCGCGCCACCGATGGAGTCAGCGTCCATGTCGGGAGTGGGGGATTTAACGACCTCCATGCGCTCGATCGCGTCGGCGTTCGTATGCTCGAACTGGTATTCTCGGGTTGAGCCGGCAGAGCCTGCATTGGCCGCACGGTTACCGTTAATGGTGACCGTGTTAAGATTCTGGCTCATACCGCGGATCCTGATATAGCGTATGTCGCCATCCATCGATTGGCCCTCTACGCCTGGCAGGCGTATAAGCAGGTCGGCCGGATTGCCGGCAAGATTGCCGAAGGCATCGGCTGAGGCGATGCTCTTCACGCCAGCAGACTGGCGTTGGAGAGTGATCGCCTGAGCGTTACCCTCGCGCTCACCAGCCACTACGAAATCGCCTAAACGATAGATGGCCGAAGTGAGCTTGACGTCATATCGGTTGCTGCCGGCTGTTGCGCGCACCGTTATCATCGCGTTATCCAAACCAGAATAAGACACCTCCAACACCGCTTCAGTACCCAAGGTCAGGGGTAGGCGGTAGACTCCTTGCTGGTCTGCGAATACCGCGCGATCGCTGCCGACCTGGGCGACTCGCGCTCCTTCAAGCGCGCGCTTGGTGCTGGCGTTCGTGATGGTACCAGTGATTTCGATCGCCTGTGCGGCCGCAACACCGGCCGGCGAGCCTTGAGCTCGGACTGACTGCGCAGTCAGAACCAATGCAAACGCAAACACGACGGAGAAGAGACTAGAACACGATGGGGTTTTCATGAGAACTTGGGGTGGGGTAGGGTTGCTTGCCCAACAACATAGGCCGCTTGGGCAAACTGCGTTTAGGTTATCAGCCAGCACCGATGACGTCTTGTTCCAATGGGCGATAAGCATTGTGTTTTCGGGCAAAATTGTGCAGGGGGTCGTACCGGGTCCACGGCCTCAGTCTCAGTAGTCGAACGTAGGCAAGGGCCGGCTGGCGAATCAGGCGATTAGGTGGGAGCCGGGTATGCCGGTGTCAAAGGTTGCGAGGGTGAGGCCGGCTGATGCCGCGATCTGCGCCAGATAAGCGTCGGAGGTCTGGGCGCCTTTCCGGCACCACGACGGGAGTTTGGGCGAGGGAGAAGTGGAGACGAATCCGCCGACATCCCGCTTGATTTCAGCAAGGGCTTTTACCGCGGCCTCGGCAGAATACCCGAACACTTGGATCGACACCCGCAGGAAGCCGAGTTCGGCGTGGGCGCAGGTAGCGAGCGCACTAAACTTTTCCTGAGCCGCCCACGCGTGGAAAGCCGCGTGGTCCGTTGAACCAGGATGTCGCCATGCGAGCAGCGCATTCACATCGAGGAGGTATTTCATGGGAAATCGGCGAGCGCCGCTTTAATTTGTTCGCGTGTCACCAGCGGGCCGCCGACGCCGCCGGCATCATACAGCAGCCCGGAGACCGGATGTTTCTTGATGATGATTTTCCGGGGGGGCGCTGGCGCGCCGAGCGCCCGGATGCGCAGGAAGGCGGAGACGGTGGCACGCTCGGCGCGGGCTTTGCTGCGAATCGCGCGCGCTTCCTCGGGTGAGACTTTGAAGGTGAGGGTGGGCATTGGTATTACGTTATTACCCCAACGCGGGCCGTCAAGACGAGGGTAGTTTGAA
>CANHAH010000059.1 GCA_947458705.1 Opitutia bacterium
AAATAAAAACGCCCGCCAAAATGTGGCGGGCGAAATTTGACGGAGCTGGCCCATTATTAAGGTTTCTTAGCGGCTTCGGGAGCCGGCGTCTTAGCCGCAGCGGCCGGAACAGGAGCAGAGATCGGAGCACTGGTTGATGCGGGGACGGGGGCAGCGGGCACCGCAATCGTGGGCAAAGCATTGGTCGCAGCAGCCGTGGCGTGCTTGCGCTCGTAGATGCGGCCCAGATAAAGGGAGAAAGCGATGACAAAGAACGCAATTGCGGCGTAGATCGTAGCCTTAGAAAGGACGTTGCTGGTGTCAGCGCCGAAAGCGGCTTCCGTCATACCACCGCCCATCGCAGCGCCCACGCCGCCGTCGGACTTGGCTTTTTGCGCCAAGACGATCAGCACGAGAAACAACGACAAAACGATGAGGGCGAAGGTGAGTATACCGAGGACGATGCTCATGGAAAAGGGTCAGAGAATCCGGGGAGACCGGATTTTGTCAATGGCGGGATTGGCCAGCCGCCGGGAGCCTTAAGGGCCAGAAAACTTAGGATTCAACCCCGAGTTTCTCCAAAAGGCGCTGAAGATCGTCGTTGCCACGGTATTCAATCACGATGCGGCCCTTTTTAGGGGTGTGCTGTACGTCTACACGCGCACCGAGATGAGAAGTAAGCTTCTTCTCAATGCCGGCAACCGCGGCGGCGTCTTGAGCCGGGATTTTGCGGGAATGAGTGACACCGGATTTGGCGCCGGCTGAGGCCTTAGCGGTTAGGACGAGCTTCTCTGTAGCGCGTACGCTGAGCCCTTCTTCAATGACGCGCCGAGCGCAGAGAGTGCGTTGGGCGGATTCCTCAATGCCAAGTAGAACTTTGGCATGGCCCACGCTGAGGATATTTTTGGCGATATAGCCTTGGATGTCCGCATCGAGCGCGAGCAAGCGAAGTGAGTTGGCGACGGAGGCACGCGCCTTCCCCACTCTCTCGGCAGCAATTTCCTGAGTGAGATCGAAATCGCGGATTAAGCTGGCGTAACCGTGTGCTTCTTCGATCGGGTTGAGGCCTTCACGCTGCAAATTTTCGATCAAGCCGAGGGCCGCCGCTGAGGCATTACTAGCTTCTACCAGTCGAGCCGGGATGACTTTAATCTTGAGCTGTTGGAACGCGCGCCAGCGGCGCTCGCCAGCGATGAGTTCATATTTCTCCGCGATTTTTCGTACGACGATAGGCTGCAACAAACCCTCGGCACGGATACTCTCGGCAAGCTCCCTGAGTTGTTCGGCGGGAATCTCGCGGCGAGCTTGGTACGGGCTGGGAACGATCAGATGCGTTGCAATTTCCAAATAACCCGGGGCCCCGCTAGGTGCCGCGCTCAGAGCGGCGACTGACGAAGTAGGCGCGGAGGAGGGAGCAGGAGTGGAGGCAGCCGGTTTGGCGGCGGCAATGAGGCCGCCAAGACCGCGACCGAGACGTGATTTGGGAGCAGCAGCCATAATGATTTATTTTGGGGAGACGGGAATGAAGAGGGTTTGGCCAAGCATGATGCGAGCAGGATCGGAAATCTTATTAGCGTTAATGATGTCCTGTTGCTTGGCGCCGGTTTTTTTTGCGATCACAGCGAGGGTATCACCTTTTTGCACGGTATAACTGACACCCTCTTTGGGATAATCTTCCGTAAAGCTCGAATTAACAGCAGGACGAGCAGCTTGATTTTTGGCTAGAGCATCGAGTGCCGAGTTCGTCTGCTTCGCCAATTTTTCCATCTGCGTGGCCACGTGCTGAAGCGTATCAGTTTTGGAGTTTGCTACGGTGGATTTAACGACGCGATTAAGGTCGGCGACAGCTTCGTTAAGTTGGACAAGCGTGACGTAATTTTTATCGCCGGATCGGCTCTTGGCGTGAAGTTCGCCATTTTCACGTTCGAGTTGTTCGACACGGAGAGAAAGTTCACCGACTCGCTGGGTGAGGCCACGAATATCTTCGCGCAGGTTAGCCAACTCAACTTGGGCGAAACCCGTCGCGCCGAACATCAGCGCAATCACCGGGGCAAAAAACCAAAAACGTTTCGACATAAAAACAGCTTGGAAAGAGCGGGGACGGAAAACAAGCGGGTTGTGAACGCTCGCCTAGCGGCGCGGAAATGGACTCGGTCCACAAAGCGCCGGCATTGCCATAGATGCGATTTGAGTTCCACTGGGTAAGGGAAATCCGCGTAAAAATTCAGCCGCGGGCAACATGCGACCACCGGCGCGTTGGAGGCGCCGCAGGCGAAGTACTCCCGCGCCCGTGGCGACAAGTAATCCTTGGGCATCAACGCCCATGACGCTACCGGGGTCGACATTGACTGATTGCTGTGCAGGAGATGAAGAAATCGCGGCGTCTTGAAGGGGCGCAACATCGGCGAGACCTATTTTAACGGGCTGCCCATTGAGTTCACAGCCGCAAGTGGGCCAAGGAAAAAGACCGTTGATCCGAGCCGCGAGCTCAGCAGCGGGTGCGGCGAAATCAAGGGCTCCGTCACCTTTTTCTAGGCGGCGACAGAAAGTGGCACTCGCGTGATCTTGAGCGGTAAAATTTAGCGCACTAGCCGCGAGTCGCGGCAACGCGCGGGCCACCAGCGGTACACAAGCGGCGGCAAGTTTCGCCTCGACATCAAGCGCCGTGTCGAGCGATTCGATCCTCACGTGCTCAACATCCGCGAGCGGTCCCGCGTCGAGCTCACGCACAATTCGCATTAATGTCACGCCGGTCTCGCGCTCACCGCTAGCAATAGCGGTCTGAATAGGAGAAGCGCCGCGATACCTTGGAAGCAGCGAGGTGTGCAAATTCAAGGTGCCGAGCCGAGGCGTCGCAATAAAAGCATCACGCAAGATATGTCCATAGGCCATCACGAGCGAAAGGTCAGGCGTGAGCGCGGCCATTTGCTCGCGAATTTCATCGGTAATTTTCTCAGGTTGAAAGAGCGGCAAGCCGCGGGCGAGCGCCCAGGTTTTGATCTGATTGGCAGTAATTTTTTGTCCACGCCCGACCGGACGATCCGGCTGCGTGAAGACACCAACAACTTCTACTTGAGCGCAGCCAACTTCAGAAACGAGCCAATCGAGCAAGGGCCGTGCGATAGCATCCGATCCCAGAAAAACGAGACGCAACGGCTTTGTCATTGGCGAATGGAACAGAAGCGGCGAACCATTACAGACCCGCAATCCATCGGCGCACAGCAACGGCGAGTGCGTTAAAAGCGGCGTCCGTATTCGGTTTCGCGAATCCGTCGAGGAGAGTCCAATATTCCACGTGCGTGGCCGTGCGATGTGGCGCGAGCGACGAGAGTGCGCCCAGCGTCTCAAATTCAATCATCGTGCCATCGGTAAACGTTTCGAAGCAGCAGCCAAAATCGGGATATTTTACGTCGGACAATACGGCGGCGTATTTCACAAAAGTCGTACCCTCGAGCCAATAAGCGGACCAGCCAGGATAATTGGTGATTCCGAGTTTTTGCGCCGCAGGAGCTTTCGCGACGTCAATGCCGATGAAATCACGATGCGGCGACCAAACCGGGTAAGAAAGATCGGTGTAGCTCCAAGGCACGATCGAGTACGTGGGCAACAGATCACCCGCGGCATGGTTGCCCTTCGGCGGCAGTGGTAAAACCCCATAACCGCCTCCGCGCAACATCGTCAGCGCCCAAGGTGCACAATCGACCGACCAAAGGCCGCGGTTGGTGAGCGCGTGCGTAACTTTGACGGTTCGCTGGCCAAGTAATTCCAGTCGCAGCGCTTTTTGAAGGCCTGTTTTTTCCTCAGTCGGCTGCGTCAATGCGACCCCGTTGGGCAGATTTTTGACCAAAAGCGGGGCGTCATCGGGTTGATAGGTGCGAACAATATCTTCGGGCGAATGCCAGAGACGGTGACCTCCGAGAAGATTGTAGCCGTGTGCGCGAGGTGTGCCGATCGGAAATTCAAGAAACAGATTACCGGCACGGCCGGCATGAGAACTAAGCGCCGTGACACGCGGTCCACAGTCCGTCGTGACGGTGAGTGTAAGCGCACTCGTGCTGAGTTTGAGCGCTTCGCCGCCACCGGCTTTAATCTGCGATCGTTTCATGCTCATCGGAGGCATCGCGTTTCTGAGTGTTGAGGCGTTTTAGCTGCGCCTTCGTCGTCGGGTAGGAGCTGTTGCTGTGCGGCGCGGGTTCGCGTTTTTCTTTACCGACGAGGTCGAAATAAATCGGGCAGCCCGCGAGGTCGAATTCATCCACGAGGCCAGCTTCAAGGTAGCGTCGATATTGCTCAGTAAGTTTTTCTTCTCGGTTACAAAACAGTTTAATCCGGAAAGGGCGCGTGCCCGTCTGCGTAGCGTAATAAACTCGGAAGCGTTTGCCTCCAACGGAGGGCGGCGGAGTGCGCTCGGCGAGATAGGCGAGGTGCTGATTGAGTTTCGCGGTCGGAAGTTTTTTATCGAGCGTGCGGTTCAGTTTAACCGCGGCGTTGAGCATGCGGTCGACTTCGTAGCCACTCATCGCGGAGACAAAAATGAGCGGCGAGCCGGGCGTGAAAAAAAGACGTTCAAAAAGCGCTTTCTCGTATTTGTCGCGGTAATCGCGGGCGTTTTTGTAGCCGGAAAGCTTCAGGTTTCCCTTCGAAAACATGTCCTGCACGAGGTCCCATTTGTTGACGACGATGACGATGGGCTTCTTTTCTTTGATCGCTTCGCCGGCGATGGCTTTGTCCTGCTGGGTCACTCCTTCCAGAGCGTCTAGTACGAGGAAGACAACATCGGCGCGTTGAATGGCATCGAGCGAACGGAGTCGGGAAAAATATTCGACGGGCGATGCCAGTTTCGTGGCGGCTTTAATACCGGCGGTGTCGATCAATTTAAAAGGATACATCGCGCCGTCGCGGCCTTTGAACTCAAAAGGAAGCTCAACGGAGTCACGCGTCGTGCCAGGGATAGGACTGACGACAAGACGATCGCTTTGGAGCAGGTTATTACTCAGCGAAGATTTGCCGACATTGGGGCGTCCAATGAAGCAGAAACAGAGCGGATCGGCCGAAGTTTTAACGTGATCAGGATCAACGACGGGCGGCTCGCCGAGACGTTGAATCATGGCGGCGCGAAGTTCGGTTTCACCCGTGCCGTGTTCAGCGGACACGCGGCTGGGTTCACCGAGACCAAGGCCGTAGGCGCCATCGATTTGTACTTTGTCGTCGTTGAAATCGGCTTTGTTGACGACGAGCAGAACGTTGCGCTTCGACTTACGGAGCATCTGAGCGATGCGTTGATCGAGGCCGGTCACACCTTCGAGGCCGTCGATAACGAAGAGAATCAGATCAGCCGAGGCGATGGCGAAATCGACCTGTTTTTCCGAGAGCTTAATGAGCTCCGCCGTGGATTCACCACCGACGAGGCCAAGCCCGCCCGTGTCGAGCAACGTGTACGCGCCCTCCGCGATTTCCGTCGAAATGACGTCGCGGGTGACACCGGGTTGGTCGTGGACGATGGAAATGCGTTTACGCGCCAGGCGGTTGAAGAGGCGACTTTTACCGACATTGGGTCGGCCGACGATGGCAACGGTACGGGACATGTGTAAGAGATCAGACGCCAAAGACGCGAAAGGCGCAAAGGAAGATTTTAGCCTTCCTTTGCGCCTAGGGCGGCAGGATTAGGCTTATTTTTGAGGGGCTTGAACGAAGCGTTCGATACGGTCGCAGGCGACAATGAGTTGTTCGTAACTCGTGGCAAAGCAGGCGCGGACGTGGCCGACACCGTTTTCGCCAAACGCGCTACCAGGAACGACGGCAACTTTTTGCTCGAGGAGCAAACCCGAGGCGAAGTCTTTTTCGTTGCGGCCGGTGCCAGCCACGCTCGGAAACGCATAAAAACTACCGCGCGGGGAATGACACTTTAGACCGATCTCATTGAAACGACGAACCACCAAATCGCGACGGCGATGATATTGCTCACGCATTTTGAGCACGCTGTCCCAGCCGCGCGTGAGCGCTTCGAGAGCGGCTTCTTGGGCGATGATCGAGGCGCAGAGCATTGTGTATTGATGCACTTTCATCATCGCATCAATGAGCGCGGCCGGGCCGCAAGCATAGCCCAGACGCCAGCCGGTCATTGCAAACGCCTTCGAGAAACCATGCAAAAAAATTGTGCGTTCGGCCATCCCAGGCAGACTGGCGATACTGGTGTGCGCACCTTCGAAGGTCAGTTCAGAGTAGATTTCGTCGCTTAGAACGAGCAGATCTTTCTCTCGGCAGAACGCCGCAATCGCTTCGAGTTGGACGCGATCACAGGTGCCCCCCGTGGGATTACACGGCAGATTAAGCATGAGCACCTTGCAACCCGGCTGCCATGCGGCGCGCAATGCTTCAGCGGTGAGCGCGAAGTTGTCTTTCGCGTAGGTCGGGACCGCGACGCCCTGGGCGTGCACAAGCGAGATACTCGGATGGTACGACACGTAGCACGGCTGATGAAACATCACCTTATCGCCGGGATTACAGAAAGCCCTCAACGCGAGATCGAGCGCTTCGCTGACGCCGACCGTCACGATCACTTGATCTTCCGGCCGGTAATCGACGCCAAAATGTTCGGTCACGTACGTCGAAATAGCTCGACGCAGCTCAATCATACCGAGGTTAGACGTGTAATAAGTTTTACCGCGTTCGAGGGCGAAAATGGCGGCTTCACGAATATTCCATGGAGTTACAAAGTCGGGTTCACCGACGCCGAGAGAAATCACGTCCTGGCCCTTCATCTTGGCCACCAGCTCGAAGAAATCGCGAATACCGCTCTTGGGCAGCGCGGCCACGTGGCCCGCAACCCAGCGTTTGGGATCGTTGCTCATGAGATGGGCCTCCGGTTAAGGCGCGACGTTCAGTCGCGTGGTGGTGGCTTCGCCGACATCGAGCAGGAAACCCTGATCCTTGTAGCAGCGGAGCATGAAATGAGTAGAGGTCGAGAGCACGCCCTCGATCGTCGAGAGTTTCTCCGAAACAAAACCGGCGACCTTCTGCAAGGAGGCCCCCTTGACGAAAACCAGCAGGTCATAACCGCCCGACATGAGATAGCAGGACTCTACCTCATCGAAACGCGCGAGGCGCTCCGCCAGTCGGTTGAAACCGCCGCCACGCTCAGGCGAAATTTTTACTTCAATCACCGCTCGAACCGTAGCTGCAGCAGCGGCCTCGCGGGAGAGATCGAGCACCGGACGCCAGCCGAGGAGGATTTTATCCTTCTTCAACTGTTCGAGGTGCTGTTCGACTTCGCTCACGGAGAAGCCCGCGACTTGCGCGATTTGCGCCGTCGTGAGACTACCGCCTTCGAGTAACAGCTTTAGAACAGGGTTCATAGAGATGTGCGTTATCCCTAAACCGGCGCCTCTTGACGAGGATGAAAATGTTCGCACGCCCATGGGCCTGCCCCAAAGGAAGCGGGGTTGCCTCGCTCCCAAAAATGAGCCCACGTTAACCACTCACATGTTCGAATCGCTCACAGAAAAACTCGGCAGCGCTCTCCGCAACCTCCGCGGCGTCGGCAAACTCACAGAGGAAAACATGGCCGACGCGCTCAAAGAAGTGCGCACCGCCCTTCTTGCCGCGGATGTCCATTTTAAGGTCGCCCGCGATTTCGTCGAACGCGTCCAAGTTGCCTGCGTCGGCCAAGAAGTCCTCAAATCCGTCACCCCTGGCCAACAGGTCGTTAAAATTATCAATGACGAACTCGTTCGGCTCCTCGGCGAGGGCCAGACCGCCCTCTCCCCTGCCCGTCCCCTAAAAATCCTGATGGTCGGCCTCCACGGCTCCGGCAAAACCACCTCGACCGCTAAACTCGGTAAGCTCCTCAAAAAACGAGGCTACAAACCCTTCGTCGTAGCCTGCGACATCTACCGCCCTGCCGCCATCGACCAGCTCGAGATTCTAGCGAAACAAGAAGAACTCGGCTTCTACGCTGATCGCCTATCGCAGGACGTCACCGCCATCGGTGCCGCCGCCCTCGCCGCGGCCGATGCCGCGGGGACTGATTGCATGATTTTCGATACCGCGGGGCGGCTACAGATCGATGCCGACCTCATCGAGGAAGTTAAAAAACTCCGCGCCCGCATCCAACCCGATGAGGTCTTACTCGTGGCCGACGGCGCGCTCGGTCAAGAAGCGGTCAATGTCGCGAAAGCCTTTCACGATGCGCTCCAACTCACCGGCCTGATCCTCACTAAACTCGACGGCGATGCACGCGGCGGCGCAGCGCTTTCGATCAAGAGCATCACAGGAGTTCCGATTAAATTCGTTGGCACCGGCGAGAAAACCGGCGACTTCGACACCTTTTATCCCGATCGCCTTGCCTCTCGCATCCTCGGCATGGGCGACGTCGTCTCGCTCGTCGAACGCGCGCAGGAAAACATCGACCAAAAAGAAGCCGAACGCATGGCCGAAAAAATGCGCAAGGCCGATTTCAATCTCGAGGACTTCCTAGCGCAGATGCAGCAGATTAAAAAAATGGGCTCCATGCAGAGTATCGTGGGCATGATGCCTGGCATGAGCGGCGTGCAACTTCCCGATGACTCCGAGAAACAAATGGCCCGCACGGAAGCGATCATTTACTCGATGACGCTCAAAGAGCGCCGCAAACCCGACCTGCTCAACGGCAGCCGCCGCCAACGCATCGCCAACGGTGCCGGCGTTAAAATCGTCGAGGTCAACCAACTCCTGAAACAGTTTCAGCAGATGCAGAAAATGATGAAAATGTTGAAAGGCGGCGGCGCAAAAAAAATGATGCGCCAAATGGAAGCCATGAAGGGCAGAGGCGGTTTCCCTAGTTTTTAAGTTTTAAAAATTATCCCGAAACTATCCGGACGTCACGCCCGCACGCGATCTACTAGCTTCGGGCCATACGCATGACTGACGCCGCCAGACATCAGCGCACACCTCGACTCATGTCGGTCTTCTTTCCTAATCACAGCCTCGCCTCCGGCCATCGACCCGCTGCTTTATGAACGTCTACTTTGACACTTTCACAACTCCGGTCGGGGATTTCTCACTCGCGGTTAATGATGGAGGCGCCGTGATGGCTACTGCGTTTGGCTCCGAAAACGCACTGTGGGGCCGTCTCAGATGCGACCTCGTCAGCCTCGTTGGTGATACCGTCAAGACGGCGGCAGCTCGGTCTCAGGTACTTGCGTATTTTTCAGGAGATCGTTCCCGCTTTGACCTTTCGCTGGCGCCCGCGGGAACGCCTTTCCAGCTTCGCGTTTGGACCGCGCTGCAGAGAATTCCCTTCGGCGAAACGTGCAGCTACGGGGCTTTGGCCAAAACCCTAAAGAGCGGCGCACGAGCCATCGGCCGCGCCAATGCTACGAATCCGATCTGCTTGATCGTCCCGTGCCATCGCGTGATTGGCGCCGACGGATCGCTCACGGGTTTCGCTTTTGGCGAGAGTGTGAAACGCCAACTACTCCAACACGAAGGCGCGATCGCCTGAGCGCACGCTCAACCTAAAATCGTCAATACGATCCCGATCACGACCCCGATTACCGCCGGTAATTTAGCGCGCGCGTTGACTTCACCGAAAAGCAATATGCCGCCCGCAAACGCCACGAGCGTACTGCCACGCCTCAGACTCGATACCATAGAGACTAGCGCCTCTGGATCGCGTAGCGCATTAAAATACAGAAAGTCCGCGACCAGCAACATCAGCGAGACCAGTACAATGCTCCCGCGCCACTGAAACTCCTGCCGCTGCCACCATCGAAATTTCCAGCCCACCGCGAGTGGCAGAAATAATAAGGCCAAATAAATCGAGAACCAGCATTGCACCGTCGCCGCCGTGAAACCCACCGATCCAAGCAAATATTTATCGTAAAGACCACTGAGCGCGCCGAGCAGCGTACCACCGCCGAGAAACCAGATCCAGCGGTTGCGCCGAAAATGAATTCCCTCCCTCGCGCCGACTATCGATAAGCCCAGAAATGAGGCCAAAGTAATCAAGATCCCCAAGCCTTCGAGCCAAGTCGGCCGTTCGCCCAAAACGAGCGTCGCCCCGAGCAAAGTCCACACCGGGCCCGTCGCGCGGATCGGTGCAGCCAAGGACACCGGCAACTGTTTCACCGCGAAATAACTGCAGACCCAAGAGGCGGCGACGATCATCGACTTGAGGAGCAACTGCAGGTGTTGAAAACTAGTGAGCGTATCCACGTGCAACGCGGGCGGAAACGCGTTCGGCGCGAGCGTCGTGCCCGCTTGAAGCAAAAGCCAAACTACCGCGCTGCAAGCATTCGCAAAAAAAAGCACCGGCAAGACGGCGTTGTCGCGAACGGCGTGCTTCGTGGAGAGATCATAGCAGCCTAGAAAAAAAGCTGAAACGAGGCTGGCGAGGATCCAGTGCATGCAAGTAACTCCTTAACTAAAATTTAGCCGAATAACCTAAATCCCAGTCCACCAGCGGCGTACTCATCAACGTCCGGAGTTCGCTGGAGCCTGTCGCAACGTGCTCACAAAGGCCCGCAGTTTGGCGTGATCCTTCACCCCTGGCGCGGATTCGATCCCGCTGTTTACATCCACCCAGCGCGCTCCGGTTGCGGCCAAGGCCGCACCGATATTTTCCGGACTCAACCCGCCGGCCAAAATCCAATTCACATGGGGAAATCCGAAACGCAGTGCTTTGAAACTCGTCCAGTCTCCGGTCTGTCCCGTGCCGCCGTGCGCTTCGGGGTGATAGGTATCGAGCAAAACATGATCCACGAGCGCGATCAAACCCGACTCCAGCTCCTGGCCGGGTGGCACGCGCGGGGCGAGCCAGAGCATCTCGCGCGGAATCACCTCAAGCCAGCGCGCCACCGCCAACGGCGTCGTGGGTGAAAAATGAACTTGGACGTAATCAAATCCCGCCGCTTTGATTTCAGCCAAAGTTTCCAATGTAGGCTCGACCACGACCGCCACCTTTTTCCGGGGCGGCAAACGCGGCGTCATCGCCGCAAACTGCGTGAGGCTCACGTAACGCGGAGATTTCGGATAAAGAATAAAGCCCAAATAATCAGCACCCACCGCATCCGCAGCTTCCGCGTCCACCAGTGAGGTCAACCCGCAGACTTTGAAACGAACGCCGTGGATCATCGTCTCAAAACGCGTTCAGTGACGCGATGACGTGATCGACTTGCGCGTCGGTTAATTCAGGGAAAATCGGCAAACTCACGCACGTGCTCGCGGTTAGCTCGGAAACCGGGAACGAACCCACGCTGTAGCCGAGCCCAGCGTAGCATTTCTGAAGATGCAGCGGCACGGGATAAATCAGATCGGTACCGATCTCGTGTTTCGCAAGATGCTCGCGCAACGCATCTCGGCGCGGATGCCGAATCGTAAATTGGTGAAAGACCGATTTGCCGTAGGCGGGCTGCGCAGGGAGATGCGTATCAGAAAGTTTGATCCCGGCGAGATAGCGCTCGGCGATGGCTTGGCGGCGGGCCGTCCACGCCGCGAGGTGCGGCAACTTCACGTTGAGCAACGCGCCTTGAAATCCGTCCATACGGAAATTACCGCCCACGATGTCGTGATAATAGCGCCGATCCGAGCCGTGCACGCGGATATGACGGGCCTTGGTGTGAATCAGCTCGTCCTTCGCCACGAACGCGCCGCCCTCGCCGCAACCGCCGAGATTTTTGGTCGGATAAAAACTGAAAGTACCTACATCACCCAACAATCCAACGGGAGTGCCTTGGTAACGTGCGCCAACGGCCTGAGCGCAATCTTCGATCACAAACAGGCGGTGTTTGCGCGCGATGGCCATGATTTCGTCCATGCGGGCGGGCTGGCCAAAAATGTGCACCACGATGATGCCCTTGGTGCGTGGCGTAATAGCCGCCTCGATTTTCACCGGATCGAGGTTGTAGGTCCCAGCCTCGATATCTGCAAAGACTGGCGTCGCACCGACGTAATTGATGCCCCACGCCGAAGAAATAAATGTGAACGGGGCAGTGATGATCTCATCGCCCGGACCAAAGCCTGCGATCATGCAGGCGACGTGCAGCGGAGATGTCCCGCTGTTCATAGCAAGGGCGCGCGGGTAACCCAGCGTGGCCGAAAAATTCTTCTCGAACTCTTCGACGTCTTTACCGAGGCAAAAACGCGTGGCGTCGTAAGTAGCGGTCAAGGCGGCGAGCGCCGGCTCGCGCAAGGCCTGATGCTGCAAACTCAGATCGAGGAACGGGACTTTCATTAGGCTAATTTTTTAACCAGAACTTCGACCAAGCTGTCGAGGTTGGGTGTCTTGGCGGTGAAACCCACGGGGACGCCGACTTTTTTCATGGTTTCAGTGGTTTGCGAACCGATGCTGCCGGCGATGGGGTGCACGGCATTTTTGCTGAGTTTAAGCGCGGCAGCTTGATCAGCAAAGGATTGGACCGCGGAAGAACTAGCGAAGAGAATCGCATCGGCCCCGCGCGCACGAAAATCCGCAGCGACCGGATCGCCCGCGAGATCGGTTTGCTCAGTTTTGTAAACTTGGAGCGTATCCACGATGGCGCGTCCTTCGGTGAGTTTGTCGACGAGGTCGTCGCGATTTAGGCTGCCGGTCACGACGAGAATTTTGGCGTGGTCGAGGCTACCGGTTTCAATGAGAGCGGCGGCTAGCGCTTCGGCGGTGGCGACCTTGGGCTGGCACTCGATTTTGAGGTGGTGGGCGCGAATCGCTTCGGCCGTGGTTTCGCCGATGCAAGCGAGGCGGATCAGGCCGAGCGAACGGATGTCGTCGAAAATGCGTCGAATTTCCTCAAAGAAGTAGCGGACCCCGTTGGCGCTGGTGAACACGAGCCAATCGTAACTACCGAATTCCAGAAACACATCGGCCAAAGCGTCGTTGGAGACTTCTTTGGTGATGGTGATCAACGGGAGTTCGAGCACTTCTGCCCCGAGGGCTTTTAGTTTGGCGGAAATTTCGGGCGACTGTTCGCGGGCGCGAGTAATGGCAATGCGGCGGCCGGCAAGAGGAGTGGCGTGGTTCATAGGAGTCCGAGTTGTTTAAGCATGAGGGCCGCGGTGGCCACGGGAGCGTCGAAATCAGCGGCGGCGAGTGGAAGGGTGCGCACACCGGTATTTTCGTGAAAAAGATAAAGTGTGTCGACCGTCGCATGCGCAGCGAAGGCCGTGTGGCAGCCACCGCCGAGTGCGGCTTGAAAAGCTCGCTCGAGTGTGACCACGCGTGAGGTCGCGGCGTCGAAGTGCGCCGCATAGTGGGCCACGTCGGCCACCCGGCATTGAATCGCGATGGCCGCTTGTGCGACCGCGGGTACCATGCGCGTGCAATCGAAGGGCACGAAAGTCGTGCCGGGCCATTCATGAATGCTTAAGCGAGCGAGGCCCGCAGCGGCGAGGATCGTGGCGTCGGCGAGGTGATCGACGGCGATTTTGCGAAGGCGGGTATCGACGTTTCCGCGGATGGTGGTGAAAGTCGCCGAGGGAACGTGCAGGGAAAATTGCAGACGCCGGCGCGGGCTACTGGTGGCCACGAGGGCGGGCGTCGTGATGCCTTGACGCAGGACGAGCACATCGCGGGGATCGGCTCGCGGCAAGTAGCCGGCGATGGCCAGACCTTTGGGCATGGCGCCCGGCAGGTCTTTGGCGCTGTGTACTGCCACATCGGCTTCGCCGCGGAGCAACGCGGATTCAAGTTCGCTCGTAAAAAGGCCTTTGCCGCCGCGTTGCTCGAGTGACCATTCGGCCTGCTTGTCGCCGGTGGTGACGATTTTCAAAAACTCCGTTTCCTGGCCGAGACGAGCGCACAGATGGGTCGCGACCATCGTGGTCTGTGCGAGCGCCAAAGGGCTCTGGCGGGTGGCGAGGATGAGTTTGGGCACGGGAAAGAAAAAGGGCGCAGACAAGTGTCTGCGCCCGGAAGCTTTTGGCAACGTTGGGTTACGTGCTCAGTAGCTGGCCTGGACGCCCTTGAGGTTCTTCTTGGCCATCCACGGCATCATGCTGCGCAGATAAGCACCGGTCTTTTCGATCTGGTGTTTTTCCCCGGCCTTGAGCAGGGCGTTGTATTTCTTGAGGCCGCCCTTGTGCTCTTTAACCCATTCTTTGGTGAATTGGCCGGATTGGATCTCTTTGAGGATCTTCTTCATCTCGGCTTTAACCTGCTTGTTCACAACGCGGGGGCCGCGGGTGATGTCGCCGTATTTGGCGGTCTCGGAAATGGAGAAGCGCATGCCGGCGATGCCGGATTCATACATAAGATCACAGATGAGCTTCAGCTCGTGGAGACATTCGAAGTAGGCCATCTCAGGCTGATAACCCGCTTCAACGAGGGTCTCGAAACCGGCTTGAACGAGTGCACTGGCGCCACCGCAGAGTACAGCTTGTTCACCGAAGAGATCGGTCTCGGTTTCTTCCTTAAAGGAGGTCTGGAGCACGCCGGCACGGGTCGAGCCGATGCCCTTAGCCCAAGCGAGCGCAGTTTTCTTGGCGGTCTTGGATTTGTCTTGGGCGACGGCGATAAGCGCTGGCATGCCTTTGCCTTCGGCGTAGAGGCGGCGGACCATGTGACCGGGGCCCTTGGGAGCAACCATGATGCAGTCGATGTCCTTGTGCAGCTTGATGAGGCCGAAGTGAACGGCGAGACCGTGGCTGAAAAGAAGGGTTTTACCCTTGCTCAGATTGGGAAGGATGGCGCTCACGTAGACGTCCGCCTGTTTCATGTCGGGCAAGCCGACCATGATGACATCGGCGCGGCGTACGGCTTCTCCGGTCTCGACGACTTCGAAGCCGTGGGATTGAGCGACGGCTTTCGATTTGGATCCGGCGTAGAGGCCAATAATGACCTTGCAGCCACTGTCCTTCAGATTGAGCGCATGGGCGTGGCCCTGCGAACCATAGCCGAGGACGGCGAGCGTTTTATTTTTAAACACGCCGAGATCGGCGTCTTTGTCGGTGTAGACTTTAGCGGGCATGATAAAAGGAGGATGAGATTTGGATTAAGGAAAACGGGGTGAAGGGGTTGACGGTAAAAGAGCGATCAGCGCTTGAGCGCGAGTTGGCCGGTGCGCGCGAGCTCGATAATACCGAAGGGCTCAAGGAGGCCGAGGAACGCATTGATCTTCGCCTCATCGCCAGTGACTTCGATGATGAGTGAGTCGGCGGAGAGGTTGACGATCTTAGCGCGAAACACATCCGCGATCTGCAACAACTCGGCGCGGGTGCGGGAGTCAGCGCGCACCTTCACGAGCACGAGTTCGCGGGCGACGGCTTGGCCTTCACCAAAGTCAGAGACGTCAACGACGTTGACCAACTTGCGCAGCTGCTTGGTGCAGAGGCTGAGCGCGGCCTCATCGCCCTTTAGGACGATGGTGATGCGCGAGAGCGAGGCATCGTGCGTGGGGGCGACGTTGAGGGAGTCGATATTGAAACCACGACCGGAAATCATGCCGGTCACGCGGGCTAAAACGCCGAATGTGTTCTCAACGAGGACGGAGATCGTGTGTCGCATGAAGAAATTTTAAAATTGAGGTGGTGGACGCCGAGGGACTCGAACCCCCGACCCTCTCGGTGTAAGCGAGATGCTCTAACCAACTGAGCTAGGCGTCCAATCCAAGGGTTTAGGAAAACCTGCGGGCGGCGGCCATGACAAGGAATTATTCCAAATCGAATCTACCCCACCCCGGGCCCCTCACAGAGCCCAAGCCTAGGTCAGCACTAAAAATCATCGACTGGCCTTGGACCGCAGCCAGCCCTCGCGCACCATAAGTTCAGCATTTTGAAGGGCATTGAGAGCAGCGCCCTTCCAGAGATTGTCACCGCTGACCCACAAAGATAGCCCATTATCGAGGGCCGAATCGACGCGGATTCGACCCACGCCGCACTTTACCTGACGGCTGAAATCCAAGGGCGTGGGGTATACTTGCTTCGAAGGATCATCGACCAACTGCGCACCGCCAAACGCCGCGATCGCGGCCCGGGCCGCCTCAACGCTCACCGGTCGCTCAAACTCAGCATTCACCGCCACCGAATGCGCCCGAACCACGGGAACACGCACGCATGTCGCGGAGACTTTTAGATCGGGCAAGCCCATGATCCTGCGGCTCTCCTCGCGCATCTTTGTTTCCTCTCCCGTGTAACCATCGCTACCAAACGAATCGACCTGAGGGATGGCGTTAAACGCGATCTGATAAGGATAAACTTTTTTCGTAAGCGGTGCGCTTTTAGCGTGAGCTTGAACTTGGGCTTCAAGCTCATCGATGGCGTCCGCGCCAGTACCAGAGACAGATTGATACGTAGCCGCAAAATAACGTTTCAAGCCGAACTGCCGATGCAACGGCCACAGCGCCATCAACGTCACCGCCGTCGAGCAATTTGGATTAGCGATGATGCCGTGATGATTGCGTAACCCTTCGGGGTTGATCTCGGGAATCACCAAAGGCACCGCTGGGTCCATCCGGTATGCGGAACTCTTATCGATGACCAAACAGCCGGCCTTCACCGCATCAGGTGCGAGGGCGCGTGTCGTCGCACCATCCACGGCAAAAAACGCCACATCGATATCGGCAAAAACACCCGGCTTGGCTTCCTCGACGGTAAATTTTCGGCCGCCACATTCCACGACCTTGCCCGCCGAACGGGCCGAAGCGAACAGCCGCAGCGAGGCCAACGGGAAATTGCGCCCGAGCAAAAGCGCGAGCAATTCTTGACCGACTGCGCCCGTGGCGCCGACGATACCGACCGTGAAAGATGCCGTCTTGTCCATAAAAAGTCCTTGGGAGTTGTATAACCAAACCCGCGAGCGCCTCGGCATCAAGCCCGCAGACCGCGTGTTACTCGTTCGCATAAGCACCGCGACGATGCAATTTTACCGCCAAAATCAGCTCGTAAAAAGTTACGCCATCTCGACCTCCAAACGCCCACCATCTAACATCAAGGACTCCCTCGGCACCCCGCGCGGACTCCACGAGATCGCTGAGCGCATCGGCGCCGGCCAACCCCCGGGTATGGTCTTCAAATCCCGCGTACCCACCGGGCGCGATTACCACGAATTCCGAGACGGTGGCGTTCATGACAATCTCATCACCGGCCGCATTCTCTGGCTACGTGGGCTCGAAGCGGGCGTAAATCTCGGCGGCAAGGTCGACACCTACGAACGCTACGTTTATATCCACGGCACCAATCACGAAGCGCGCATTGGCGAGCCGCTCAGTTCGGGTTGCGTGCTCATGCGCAATCTTGAGATCGTTGAGCTCTATGAGGAGGTGCGGGGCGGCGATCATGTGTTGATTGTCGATTAACCCGCGCCTGTTTAAACGATCAGACGTATCGCATAAGAGAGGTCCGCAAGCATACGCGCTAAAAATCAGCGCCAGAATTATTACGAAATGAAAAACCCCGTGCATCGTTAACTGACGCACGGGGTCTTAGTCATCATGGCGAAGCCAAGATGATTAAGGCTTCACTTCGGTCGCCTCGGGCGGCGTTTTTTGTTTAAAGGTGAGTTTCTCGCCGTCGCGTTCAACGAGTACAGCTTCGCCTTCTTTAACGTCGCCGCGCAGCAACGCCTCAGCGAGGGGATCTTCGACGTAGTGTTCGACGGCACGACGCAGCGGTCGTGCTCCGTACTTCTCGTCGTAACCTTTATCGATGAGCAGTGATTTCGCGTCGGCGCTGAACTCAAGGGTGATTTTACGCTCAACCAGACGCTTAGCGAATTTGGTGATCTCGATCTCCACAATCTTAATGAGGTCGTTCTTATCGAGCGGGCGGAAGAACACGATGTCCGATATACGATTGAGAAACTCGGGCTTGAAGACGCGCTTGGCTTCTTCGAGCACTTTTTCACGCATCTTCTCAGCGTCGTTGAAACTCGCCGCCGCGGCAGCGAAGCCCATCGAGGTTTGGCGTTGCAGCAGCGCTGCACCGACGTTGCTGGTCATGATAATGATCGTGTTGCGGAAATCGACCGTGCGACCGAGCGAGTCGGTGAGACGACCGTCTTCGAGGATCTGCAACAAAATCTGGAGGACGTCTGGATGAGCCTTCTCAACTTCGTCGAAAAGAATTACGGCGTAAGGACGACGGCGGACGGCCTCGGTGAGTTGACCGCCTTCTTCG
>CANHAH010000060.1 GCA_947458705.1 Opitutia bacterium
AGGTGGTTGGGTGACGAAACCTAAAACCACCAATAAAGGAAAAACCATGATCCGCCCGAAGCGAAACGATGAACCGATTCAGCTAACAAAACAAGATTTGATGAAGCTACTGACCGAAGACGATGCGATGAAGCATCTGCTGCAAAAGTTGCTGCAGGAGGTGCTTGAGGCCGAGATGGAGACGGCGCTGCAGGCTGGCAAAAGCGAGCGAACGGGAGGCCGCTTAGGCTACCGCAGTGGGCATTATCCCCGAACGCTGGTGACCCGAGTAGGAAAGCTGGAACTGAAGGTGCCGCAGGACCGCCAAGGCCGGTTTTCAACCGAACTGTTTGAGCGTTATCAACGCAGTGAGAAAGCGCTGGTTGCGGCCCTCATGCAGATGTACGTGCAAGGTGTATCCACTCGCCGGGTGAAGACGATCACCGAGGAACTGTGCGGCCATGAATTTAGTGCGAGCGCCATCAGCGAACTGAACGTCAAGATGGACGAGGAACTGAAACGCTTCATGCACCGCCGGCTGGATGAGGCGTATCCGTACATCATCCTTGATGCGCGTTACGAACGGGTCCGGGAAAACGGCGTCGGCCAAAGCCGAGCGGTCTTGATCACGCTCGGCATCGGTTGGGACGGCCGCCGGCATGTGCTCTCCGTCGAGCTCGCCAACCGAGAAAGCACCGGGAGCTGGAAAGAGCATCTGCTGCGGCTCAAAGAGCGCGGTCTGCACGGGGTTCAACTCGTGGTGAGCGACGATCACGCCGGGCTCAAACGCGCGATCATGGAAGCCTTACCGGAAGCGCATTGGCAGCGTTGCTACGTGCACTTCCTGCGCAACGCCCTCGATTATCTGCCCCGTAAACAAGCCGACGATTGCTTAGTTGAGCTACGCTGGATCTACGACCGGCACGATGCCAATGAAGCGCGCCACGATCTGGCCGCCTGGCTCGCGCGTTGGCAGGATAAACACCCGAAACTGTGTGCCTGGGTCGAGGCGAACATCGACGAGACGTTCGCGTTTTATCGACTGCCCCGCGCCCATCATAAACACCTCAAATCAACCAACCTACTCGAGCGCTTAAATCAGGAGATCAAACGCCGTACACTGCTGGTACGCATCTTCCCCGACGAAGCCAGCTGCCTGCGGCTGGTCCAAGCCCTCGCCGTCGAAACCCACGAAGAGTGGGTCGATGAAAACCGGTACCTGAACATGGACCTACTCCGCGATCAGCACAAACACCCCGCGCCTCAAACCCGCGCCGCCTAACTCATACCACTCACCCAAGAAAGGGAGGTGGCTTCGCCCCCTCCCTTAACCCTCCCCATAAATCTTTTTATCTCAACCAGCCGCATACCACCGATCCCCTTTTTGCAGAACTTGACGGACACAACTCTCGTTACATTATTTATGGCTTTGCTGCTTGGCGGTTGTGTCGCTCCTGCGCCGATCGTGCAGCCGCGACGTGCGGCGTTTGTGGAGAGCGAGTATGCACCGTATCGCGCCAAGGGCACGGGTCGCATTGTGGGCCAGGTATTCATGAAGACGCGCTCCGGCGATGTAAAGTTGGGCGCAGGTTCTGCGGTATATCTAAATCCGGTGACCGCGCATTCGACCGAGTGGTTTGAGGCGATGATGAGCCCAATGGCGGTCTTACTTGCGCCGCCCGATGCTCGCGCGATCGAATTTTCACGCACGACCATGGCAGATGCGGGAGGCAATTTCGATTTTACGGATTTGCCGGCGGGGGAGTACTACGTGCTATCGTCGGTTTTCTGGGAATATGTTTCTGGCCCTTCGGCTTCAAAAACAGGAGGGCGTGTTGGATTGAAGGTGAAGGTGCAATCCAATCAAACCGCGAAAGCACTTCTCACGCGTTGAGCCGTGTTCCCTAATGAGGTGGAACAAGCTAGGTGTAGATTTAGAATGCGATTCAGCTACTCCCGGCCCTTCAGTACTGGTAGGAGGTCAACATTTGTTGGATTGTCATTTTAGCCGACTGAGCTATGGCGCGAAATTCGGGCGAAATCCGTTCTTCCTCACTTACCCGAGTCCAAAATATTATAGCTGCTGGCGCAACTTCGCTCCAGATCGACGCAAAGGCTGGCAGGGGAGGGCGAGGAGCAAAGACTCTCGAAACCAGGTCGCCTTGCTGACTGGGCGCATAGAGCATGGGTAGCATGTCGTAAGAAGGAGAGAGGCTAAAAGGGATTTCATCACCGAAGACCACACTGGTGTTATTGCGGTGCATATCAGAATTGCCGATCAATTCACCAAAACACCAGCGCCAGCGGAGCTCGCGGGCCTGCTCCGGTGCCAACCAACCGGCGGATTCGAGGATATTTGCACTGGCCAACCAATCGTAGTTTGCCCCGCTTGATAAACCGTCTTCGAGCGCTCCGAGACTGAGCTGGCCGCGTCGTCCACTCGTAGTTCGATCGAAACGCTCCACTTCGAGGAAGCGTCGGCCGCCCGCGTCGAGCACGCGAGTGCGCGCACTTGAGATGCCGTGGAGCGCAAGGACTTCAGCGGCTAAGTGTTCGCAGAGTAATAGATCGGCCCAACGTCTGCTTACTATGGAATCTTCCGCTGCGGAAAATTTGACTATGACTTGGCAGAACGAGCTGCCCGAACGGTGATCAGTTATGAGAAATTTCGGCTGCTCGCCGCCAGCGGATGAACCAATAAGTTCACCGCGTTGAGTGGCAGCAGCCCGCTGAAGATAGACCGAGGCGCGATCGTTTGGCGCGATTGTGGCTAGGGTATTGCTCTGAGCGGCTGCAAGCTGTCGTAGCGCTCTATCGAGAGCATGATCACCCAATACTAAGTTGCCTGGTAAATCATAACCCTCGCTCAAAAGATAGGCGAGAATATCATCGTTCTGCCAGCTACGCGGATCCTGGGGAACGCCTAGACGCTGGGATATTTCTCGGGCTACGGCCCGCCCGAGATAGCCTTGGGGACCTACGTCTTGAAGGAAAAATGGCAGACCGGGGAAAACTCCGGTGGGGTATTCTTGGGCAAGCCAGGCAGGAGTACTACTAGAGGTGATCAGCCGAAATCCACCATGGAGCGCTCGTAGTTCACCCGCCTCGCGAGCGCGTCCCTGTTCGTCGATGCGGTAAAGCGGCCATCCCATCCCGAGGTTGCGAACATTACGACGCAACGCGTATTGGGTTTGGCGTGCGGCGCCGACCCGTTCTACCGCTGAGCCCAATTTGCCAAGCCAGCGTGATAAAGTGGGCTGGCTAATCTTCACAGATTCAGCAAGGCCGCGCGCGGACATCATGCCTCGCGCTTGCAGAATAAGTGCAAGTTGAGAAGCGCCAATGTGATTTTTACGCTGATTCATGAATAGATTATGAATCAATAAAATAATCTCTTAATTGTTCATTTCAAATATATATTGAATAAATAAAAATTTAAATTGAATTGATTTTAATTGTTAAAAAAGTGAGTAACTGGATGATCTGATGAAGTCCAATTGAGGCGAACTTCTGATATCTGCTGATACTAGCCCAAATTGCGATTGCCTGAGTCAGCCGGCGACCAATATCGCGGGATGCTTGCGGGCAATAATGCGGGTAGGGGTGCCCATAAAATCGGATTATATCGGACGCCTATGTGTCCCCAAGTGTCCTTTTTAGACCCCTTCATTTTGGGGTTTTTCTCTCTGAAGCGTCTAAAAATTGGTGCCCCCACGGAGAGTCGAACTCCGCTTTGGTGGATGAGAACCACCCGTCCTAGCCGATAGACGATGGGGGCGTCTGACGGAGGGGAGAAACTTTGGATTTTGTGCGGCGGGTCAAGCGCAGTTTCCTCTAGCGGCGCTCCCTCCTCGCAGAATTGCGGCGCTAGTTAAGCGCTGGGCGAGGGCGCGCGGTGAATATGCGGGCTCCAAGTAGCGTAGCTCGGTTCTTCGTGCAAAAAAGCTTCGGGGGTATCGACGCCGCGGAAGATTGCGGCCTCAGACGTGCGGGCGAGGAGGGCGGCGACGTCATAGGGGGTTGTGGCAACGTCTTCGGGCAGCGGCGTCCAGCTGCGGAAATCGTCGGGGGTGAGGAGTGGGGCGGGGAGCTCAGCGGTGGGGACGCGGCGGAGGGGTTGACCGAGGCGTTGATAATGCCAGGTGTCGCGTCGGGCATCGGCGATGATGCCGGTCGCGGGCGTACCGACGGCGTGGGCGATCAAATTGAGGCTGCCGTAGGCATAGGCAGGGCGCGGGCTCAGGGTTTGCCAGGCGCGGAGGGCCATTGCGACCGTGCGGATGCCTAGGGTCGAGCCGGGGCCTTCGCAGAAAACAAAGGCGCGCACGCTTGCGAGGTCGAAGCCTAGGCGCTCGACGCAGCGGAAGACCGCGACCCCGGCTTCTCCAGTCTGGGTTTCCCAGCGGGTGGTGCCGTCGGCGGCATATAGGCCGACTTGGCTGCGCAGCGAGGCCGCGTCCAAAATTAGGACGGGAGCATGGTCTCGGATGAGCTCGGATAAACTCGGCATCGGGGCCAACAAACGCATCGCGGGGTACTGGGGCAAGCGCGCAAGCGCCTTACGCGCGGCGCGGCCGAATCCGGCATTGACCGGGCAGGGGCGTCGCGTAGGTTGCCCGATTCTTTTAACGAAAACCTGTCTTCGACTTTTTTACCTGTGAACATCCAACTCAATAACGTCTCCGATACGCGCAAAAGCATCGTCGTCACCCTCGACAAGAGTGAAGTGGACGCCGAATACCAAGCGACCGTGAGCGAATTTTCTAAGTTCGCCCAGCTCCCTGGTTTCCGTCCTGGCAAAGCCCCGGCCAACTTGGTCTTGAAGCGCTACGGCAAAGACATCCTCGGCGAATTCAAGCAGAAGGTCGTCGCCAAGGCCTACCGCGGCGCCCTCGACGAAAAGAAACTCGAAGTCCTCAACCTCGTGAACGTCGAGGAAGGCACCATCGAGCCCGGCCTCTCGGCCGCCGTTACTGTCACAGTCGATGTGCAGCCTGAATTTACGCTCCCAGAATACGTGGGCTTGCCCACCGAAATCGCAGGCACTGAGGCGACCGACGCTGAAGTCGACACCGTGATCGAAGGTCTCCGTGGCGAACGCGCTGATTTTAAGGTCGCTGAGCGTCCCGCTCAAAAAAGTGACTACGTGAAGCTATCCTATGAAGGCACCGTTGATGGCAAGGCCATCACTGAGCTCGCTCCTGAGAAACAAATCTACGGCAAAGTCCCGCAGACTTGGGAGGAAGTTGAAGGCGCCAATGACGGCGTGCTTCCAGGCTTGGGCAAAGCCCTCGCTGGTGTGAAAACGGGCGAGAAGAAAAACATCACGATCACTTTCCCCGCTGATTTCGCCCCTGTGGCCGCTTTGGCTGGCAAGGTTGGCACCTATGCTGTCGAGATCCTCGAGATTCGCGAACGCGTCTTACCCGAGCTGAATGAAGAGTTCTTCAAATCTCAGCAAGTGGACAACCTTGAAGCGCTCAAGATCAGCGTCCGCAACAACCTCAAGCTTCGCAAAGAATACGAGAACCAGACCGCGCAGCGCCGCCAAGTCACCGAGGCTATTGCTGCCAAGGTTGATTTCCCCGTGCCACAGAGCCTCGTTGATTCCGAGACCCAGGGCGTGCTCCGCCAGTTCATCGAGGAGAATATGCGCCGCGGCGTGCCGCAGGATCAGTTTGAAAAGGACAAAAAAGAGCTCTTCGCCGGCGCCCAGAAGGCCGCCACCCAGCGCGTTAAGGTCCAGCTCATCCTCGCCAAAATTGCCACCGCAGAGAAGATTTCTGTCAGCGAGCGCGACATCGACAACTTCATCTATCGCGAGGCCAGCCGCTCTGGCCAGAAGCCCGAGAAGCTCGTCAAGGACCTCACCAAGGACCGCGACCAGCTCCGTGCTATCCAGCAGAATATCATTTTCGACAAGGCGGTTGATTTCCTCGTCTCCAAGGCTACGGTTACGACGAGTCCAGCGAAGGCTTGAGTCGCCGTTAAAACCATACCGTGAGCTACTATCTTCCTAATCCCACCATCTACGACAGCAACGGCCGCGAAACGCGCGCCATGGACGTGTATTCGCGCCTTTTGAAGGATCGGATCATTTTCATAGGCACGCCCATTGATGATGCCGTGGCCAACCTCGTGATCGCGCAGATGCTCTATCTGCAGATGGAAGATGCGAAGAAAGATGTGCACGTTTACATCAACTCTCCGGGCGGCAGCGTCACGGCGGGTATGGCGATCTACGACACGATGAACTTTATGCAGTACGATGTCGTCACTTACTGCATTGGCATGGTTGCTAGCATGAGCACCGTGCTACTTGCTGCCGGCAGCAAGGGTAAGCGCTTCGCGCTCCCCAACAGCCGCGTCATGATTCACCAACCCAGCGGCGGCGCTGGCGGCCAAACCGCCGACATCGCCATTGCGGCGCGTGAGATTATCCGCTGGCGCACGACGCTTAATGGTGTGCTCTCCAAGCATACCGGCAAGCCTGTTGCTGACGTTGAGCGCAATGCCGATCGTGATTACTACATGGATGCCGAAGAGGCCAAAACCTACGGCATCGTGGACCATGTGATCGCTTCGACCCGCGAGGCTCAAAAGATCGTGGTTCCGACCGGAACGCCTTAAAAAGGGAAGGGAAAGGCAGGGTAGGGCTCCTCGGGCCGGCTGGGTCGGTGCAATTTTGTAACAAATTGAGCCGAAATCTGCTCTGGACTCGGCGCGTATGACCGAGGCAAATTGGTCAAATGGCCAAATCATCGCGCATGACGCTATGTTCTTTCTGCGGGAAGTCGCAGACGGAGGTGAAGAAAATCATCGCCGGGCCTGGTGTGTACATCTGCGACTCATGCGTGGGCGTTTGTAAGACGATCATGGACCGCGAGCTGAAGCCTGCCGCGTCCGCAGAAACGAAGCCCGCGATCCGACTCATCAAGCCCGCCGAGATCAAGCGCACCCTCGATGAGTTCGTAATCGGGCAGGACCACGCAAAGAAGGTTTTGGCTGTCGCCGTTTATAACCATTACAAGCGCCTCAAATTCGGCTCCAGCCTGTCCACTCTCGATCCCACGGAGATGGCACATGAGTTCAACGACGTCGAAGTCGAGAAGAGCAATATTCTCCTCGCCGGACCGACCGGCTCAGGGAAAACCCTGCTTGCCCGCACGCTCGCGCGTATTCTCGACGTGCCGTTTGCCATTTCCGACGCCACCACGCTGACCGAGGCCGGCTACGTCGGCGAAGACGTAGAAAACGTCGTGCTGCGGCTTCTCCAGGCCGCGAACTACGATGTGAAACGCGCCGAGTGCGGGATTATCTACATCGACGAAATCGACAAGACGCGTCGCTCCACCGAAAACGTCTCCATCACCCGCGACGTCTCCGGCGAAGGCGTGCAACAGGCGTTGTTGAAAATCCTCGAAGGCACGGTCTGCAATGTCCCGCCCCAAGGCGGCCGCAAGCACCCGAACCAAGAATACATCCAGGTTAATACCGCCAACATCCTGTTTATCTGCGGCGGCGCTTTTGTCGGTCTCGACCAAATTCTCAAGAAACGCCTTGGCTCGAGCTCTGTCGGTTTTCACGTCAATGCCGACGACCGCGCGATTACACCCGAAGAGGTGATGAAGAAAATCGCGCCCGAAGATCTCGTGCGCTTCGGCATGATCCCAGAATTCATCGGCCGCCTGCCGGTGGTTTCCGTGCTTGATCAACTCTCCGTCGCTGATCTCGAAAAAATTCTCCTCAAAACGAAGAACGCGACGATTAAGCAGTACGCTAAACTCTTCGCGATCGATGGTGTGCGCCTGCATTTCACTCGCGACGCTGTTAAGGCAATCGCCCAAAAAGCGATTGATCTCAAGACAGGCGCGCGCGCGCTCCGCTCGATTATGGAAACACTCATGCTCGAGGTCATGTATGACCTCCCCCAGCGCGACGATGTGACGGAAGTCATTATCGACGCTGCCGTGGTTGCTGGTCGTCGTCGTCCCACGCTTCGCCTAGCGCCCAAGGCCGAGCCGACGGAAAACGCCGCCTAAGCGGGCGGCGTTACGAGGGCGTTACAGCGTCCCGCACGCGCTCACCAGTGAGCGTAGTCGCCCTTTTCGAGTTCAAGGGCGAATTCCACAAAAAGTTGGACGCAACGTTCGACGTCTTCCAAATCTACGACTTCGCTTGGTGTGTGCATGTAGCGGAGCGGAATGCTTACGAGTCCGGTGGCGACGCCCCCGCGGCCCATCTGAATCGCGCGAGCATCAGTGCCGGTCGGGCGCGGATCGGCTTCGATCTGATAAGGTATTTTTAATTTTTTCGCAGCGGCGACGAGGCGAGCGAAGACCTTCGGGTTGATGTTGGCGCCGCGGCAGAGGATCGGGCCGCCGCCGAGTTTGGTTTCGCCGTATTTGCGGTTATCGCAATCGGGATGGTCGGTGGCGTGGCCGACATCGACGGCGAGGGCGATGTGCGGGTTGACGGCGTAAGCGGCCGTGGTCGCACCGCGCACGCCGATTTCTTCCTGCGAGGTGGCGACGCTCACCACCCTGGCGGCGAGCTTGCGCTTAGATTTGGCCAGACGGATTAGGGTTTCTCCCACGATGTAGGCGCCGACCTTGTTGTCGAAGGCTCGGGCCGTGCCGACGCTGCCGTGGATCATTTCAAGTTCGTGGTCGTAGGTGGCGGCGTCGCCGATGGCGATGCGCTCGAGGGCTTCTTTTTTTGAGCGGGCGCCGATATCGATCCAGATCTCGTGTATTTCGGGGACTTTTTTGCGGTCGGACTCTTCCATCAGATGGATGGCGCGTTTGCCTGTGACGCCTTTGACTGGGCCGTTAGCGGTCTGGATGATGACGCGACGACCCGAGATGATGCTGCGATCGTGACCGCCGATGGTATCGAAATAGATGAAACCGTTGGCGTTGACGTAGGTGATGATGAGCCCGAGCTCGTCCATGTGTCCGGCGAGCATGAGGACGGGGTCGCCCTTGGGGTTGAGCGTGGCGAGCCGGTTACCGAGAGCGTCTTTGGCGTAGAGATCGGCGGAGGGTTTTACGTGGTGATCGAAGACGGCTTGGGCTTCGGTCTCATAGCCGGAAGGCGAGCGGGCGTGGAGCAGTTCGGAAAGAAAGGCGGGTACACGGTAGGATGACATGTGGTTTAATCTCGCACCGTAGGGCGCGGGCGCAAAGCGTTTTTACAGTATGATCATTTATCCAGCCATCGACATCAAGGGCGGCCGCGCCGTGCGGCTTCTCCAAGGCCGCGCGGACCAAGAGACCGTTTATGGGGAAAACCCCGCTGCCGTCGCCGCACAGTTTAAAGCCGATGGGAGCGCGTGGGTGCACGTCGTTGACCTCGACGGCGCGTTCACCGGCGAGCCGCAGAATCTGGCGGTGGTCCAAAGCATCGCGGCGCTTGGGATGAAGGTGCAGCTCGGCGGCGGTCTTCGTACACGCGCGGCGGTCGAGCGTGCAATCGGTTTTGGGGTGAGTCGCGTCGTGATTGGTACGCGAGCAGCTGAGAGCGAAAGCTTTGTCGGCGAACTCGTACAGGCCTTTGGAGAAAAAATCGCCGTCGGCATCGACGCCAAAGATGGCAAAGTCGCCGTCAAAGGCTGGGTCGACACCACGGGCACTGGCGCGCTTGACCTCGCGCGGCGCATGGACGCTCTCGGTGTGCGAACCTTAATTTACACGGACATCGGCACAGACGGGATGTTGACCGGGCCAAATTTCGCGGCGCAGGAAGCGATGTTACGCGTGGGAAAATTTGGTGTGATTGCCAGTGGTGGCGTGAGTCGGCGCGAGGACGTCGTCAAACTCGCCGAGCTCGGCCAGCGCTACGCGAATCTCGATGGGGTCATTGTCGGCAAAGCCATTTACGAGAAACGCGTGGAGTTGCCCGATCTCTTGAAGATCGCAGGCTAAGACCGATCAACGCGCCGCGATTTTGTCGGCGATTTCTTCGAGCGGGTAGGTGACGATCTCGGCGAGCGTCGGGTGATACCACGGAGCGCGTAAGAGATCGAACACTGTAGCCCGCAGCGCGAGCGGACCGCTGAAGGCGTGGATGAGTTCGCCGGCTTGCGCGCCGACGATTTCGGCGCCCAGGATTTTGCCGCGTTTGGGCTCATCGATGACTTTCACGTAACCGTAGTTAGCGTCCATAAGAATGGACTTTCCGTGGTCGTTGAACGGGTAGCTCGCGACCAAGTAAGGCTCACCAGCGGCGTCGAGTTCGCGCTCGAGGCGGCCTAGCGTCGCGAGCGGCGGATCGGTGAACACGACGGTGAGCAGTTGCGACCAATCGACGGGTTTGAGGTTTTTGACTTTGGCGGCGTGGCGGGCGGCGAGCTCACCTTGTAAAATCGCCGTGTGGACAATCTCGTGCGGGCCGGAGCAATCACCGGCGGCGTAGATGTGCGGCGCGGAAGATTGCTGCCAGCGGTTGATGATAATTTGGCCGTTGGCGCGGGTCTTGACGTCGGCAGCGGCAAGATTGAGCGCGGCGGTGTTGGGTTCGCGGCCTAGGGCATTGAAAAGATGAGCGGCGCTACGTGTGCGGGTTTTGCCGCCGTGTCGGAAACGCACTGTGACGCCTCGTGGGTCGCGGGTGATACGCTCAATAGAGGTGTCAGTGAATATCTCGATGCCTTCGTCGCGGAGAGCTTTTTTAATCACGGTGGCGGCTTCAGCGGAGTGTTCGCGCAACAGTTGGGCGCTGCGTTGGATCAGGGTAACGCGGGTGCCGATACGATGGAGAAACTGAGCGAGCTCGCAGGCGACGATGCCTCCTCCGAGCACGATCACGCTTTTGGGGGTGAAATCGAGATCTAGCACCTCGTCGCTCGTCCAGAAACCGGAGTCGGCTAGGCCTGGAATCGGCGGCACGCTGACTTTAGAACCTGTGCCTAGGAGAATGTGGCGTGCGCGGATGGTGCGGCCATCAGAGAGCGCGAGGGTGTGTGTGTCGAGGAAGCGCGCGTTTGCGCGGATCAGGTCGAACTTGCCTGAGGCGAGTGCGGTTGCGCGGTACGAAGCAAATTCGCGGATGATTTTTTTCTTCCGTGCTTGCATCGCCTTCATGTCGGCGCGGGCCGAGGGAATCTTGAGGCCAAAGCTGCGACCTTGCTGCGCGAGGTGGAGGACCTCGGTCATGTAGAGCAGGGTCTTGGACGGCATACAGCCGCGCAAGATGCAGAGTCCGCCGAGCTCTTGAGCGCCGTCCACGATGGCGGTCTTGAGACCGAGGCCGACGGCGACGCGCGCGGCATTAAAGCCGGCGCTACCACCGCCGATGACGAGAAAATCGTAAGTTTTGATGCGGGACTTGGGCATGGGACGATAGGACGGACGAAGATCAGGCGGCAATGGCGGCGGAGATTTCTTGGGCCTTGGCTGGTGAGACGAGTTTTTCCACGAGTAACAACGCGAAGTCGAGTGATGTGCCCGCGCCGCGGCTGGTGAGGAGCTGACCGTCGCACACAGTGCGCTCGTGGGCGAGGATCGCGGGTAATTCGTGCGCGACAGAGAAATGCGCCGTGTAGCGTCGGTCTGCGAGTAAGCCGGCATCATGGAGCACGGTGGGCGCGGCGCATATGGCGGCGAGCCAGCCGCCGGCGGCGTGTTGTCGTATGACGAGTGGACGCATGCGAGGATCAGCACGCAAGAGCGCGACGCCGGGGCCGCCGGGAAGAAAGACGCAGTCGAAGGCGCGATTACCGACGGCAGCGAGAGTGGTGTCGGCGCGTAGTGTGAGGCCGCTGCGACCGGTGACGAGGAGGTCTTCGCTCAACGCAGCAACAACGACCTCGACGCCAGAGCGGCGCAGAAGATCGATTGGAGTGACGGTTTCGATTTCCTCAAAACCTGTGGCGAGGATTGCCAGAACGTGGGGCATGACGTCAGGTTGTAACGAATGAGCGATCCTGCCCATGGAAATGTTTTGGTCGGCAAACGGCTGGTGATCTTCGGTTGCGGCTACATCGGCCGCGCCGTGGCGCACGCGGCCGTCGCGGCGGGCATGAACGTAACGGCCTTAACCCGCAACGCCGAGAAAGCCGCCGGCCTGCGCGGCGAGGGCGTGCACGACGTTGTGCTCGGTGATCTTGCGAGTGCGACGTGGCACGCGCACATCCCCGGCGGGGCCGACGTCGTGCTCAATTGCGTGAGTTCTGGCGGCGGAGGGATCGAAGGCTATCGGCACAGTTACCGCGACGGGATGGTGAGCCTCGTGTCCTGGTTGCGGGCGCAGGGTGGGGCGGGCACGGTGATTTATACGAGTAGTACTTCGGTCTATCCGCAGGACGGAGGCGTGCGCGTCGATGAAACCGCCCCGACCGGTGGCCATGAACGCGCGGAGACGTTGCTTGCCACTGAAAAACTTTTGCTCGCTGCCTCCGACGCGGCGGCGACGCGCGTGGTGTTACGCTTGGCGGGAATTTACGGGCCGGGTCGCCACCATTTATTAGAGCAAGTGCGCGTGGGCGAGGCAGCGGGGCGAGGGGAGGCTCATCTTAATCTAGCCTATCGCGATGACATTGTCGCCGCAGTCCGTTCGGTGTGGGCCTTGGCGCCGGGAGCACATCTTTTCAACGTTGCCGACGATGGCTCGGCGACCAAGGGCGAGATGGTGGCCTGGCTCGCGGCCCGTCTTGGGTTGCCCTTGCCAGCCTTTACAGGTGCCCCGGCCGGAGGGCGGCGCGCGGTTACGCCCGATCGGATCATCCTGAATGCGGCGTTGAAGGCAGCTACGGGCTGGCGGCCGTCTTGCCCAACTTTTCGCGAAGGTTACGAAAAAATCTTGTCACTTTAGGCGCGCGGGCGTCTTTCGACGTTTCACGTTCCAACTCATAAACCCTTAATTTTCCTTCCACTATGGCCGGCGTAGGCAAACTCCTCAAACAAGCTCAGAAAATGCAGCGCTCAATCGAGTCGCTCCAGTCCCAACTCGCCGCTAAGGAAATTGACGTCGCGGCCGGCGGTGGCGCGGTCAAAATCAAGATCAACGGTGCAGGCCAATTTGTTTCTATCGCGCTCGACGCAGAGTTCTTGAAGGAAGACGCGAAGCTAATTAGTGAAACCCTCCTCGCCGCCGTGCAAGACGCCGCCAAACAAGCGAAGTCATACAATGACGCTGAAATGCAGAAGGTCACCTCGGCCTTTCAGATGCCAGGTATGATGTAAGGCCGGCGTGCGGCTCGTGGCGGAGACGGGCGCTGAACACGGCGTCGCGGTGCTTTCGCCGGAGTGGCTTCTTTTTTATTTCATGACGCCCGCTTTTGAGAAGTTGCAGCAGCAGCTGAAGCAATTACCTGGGCTGGGTTATCGCTCGGCGGAGCGCATCGCGTTGCACCTGCTCGTTGAAAAGCCCGCGCAACTCGCTGCGCTTGTTAATGCCCTCGAAGCGGCCTCGCGATCCGTGCGGCGCTGTGAGCGTTGCGGCAACCTCGCGGAGGGTGATGTCTGCGGCATTTGCGCTGATGAGCGCCGCGATCGTTCGGTGGTGTGTGTCGTCGAGCACGTGCCTGATCTCGTGGCGCTCGAGCGCAGCGGCGCTTACCGCGGCTCGTATCATGTCTTGCACGGTAAGTTGTCGCCGATCCACGGGGTTGGGCCAGACCAGCTCAATCTCGCGGCGTTGCAAGCGCGCTTGGCGGCGGGCGAGGTAGTGGAGCTGATCTTGGCGTTGTCCAACGATGTTGAGGGCGAAGCGACCTGCCACTATCTTACCGAGCAACTCCCGCCCGAGCAGGCGGTGAAGGTCACGCGCATCGGTTTTGGACTGCCGAGTGGCGGCGGTGTGCTCTATGCGGATTCTGTCACGCTTAAGAGTGCTCTCGACGGCCGGCGCTCTTACTCTTGAGCTCCAAGTCCGGCCGATAGTTGGCCTGAAACTTGGTTCTTATTTTTCGTCGTTCGGGTCTAAATCGCTTTCTTAATCCCCATGCATTCCCGGTTTTTGTTTTGCTTGTTCGCCTTGGGTATCGGTCGCGTCGCTCACGCGACGAACGCGGCGCCCAATTTCATCTTCATCCTCGCCGATGATCTCGGCTGGACGAGTCTTTCGCAGACAATGGACGACAACCTCGCGGGCTCACGGAGCGATTACCACGAGACGCCCGTCCTCGCGCGGCTCGCACAAAGTGGTATGCGTTTCGCTCAAGGCTACGCGCCCGATGCCCTCTGTTGCCCGACGCGCCGCAGCATCCAATTTGGCCAGACTCCGACTCGTCAGGGCGACGAACGTTTTCCTAAAAATTACGGGCCCGTTCATCCTGCGCGCCTCACCATTCCACGTATGTTGAAGGCTGCCGATGCCCGCTACCGCACGGCGCATTATGGTAAATGGGATCTGCGTTCCGGCCTCTTTCCCGAAGACCTCGGTTATGATGAAAGCGATGGAAACACCGGGAACCGCCACGGTGATGTTGCTCTCGGCAAAGACTCGAAATGGGAAGCCTTCGATCTTAACAACGACCCCAAGCGCATCGACACACTCACGGACCGTGCCGTCAGTTTCATCCGCCGCAACCAAGCTGCCGGTACGCCCTTCTTTCTGCAGCTCTCGCACTACGCCACGCATGTAGACATGCAGACGCGCGCCGCGACTTACGAAAAGTTTCTCGCCAAGCCTAAGGGCCGCATTCACGCCAACGCGGCTTGGGCTGGTATGCTCGCCGATCTCGACACCGGGATCGGCCGCTTGCTCGACGAGGTGGACCGCCTCGGCCTCGCCGGCACGACCTACATCATCTTCATGGCCGACAACGGCGCCGCCGAGTTTATCCCGCCCGTGAAGAACAAGCTCGATCATCCCTCCACCTTCTCGACCCCACCGCGCAACACGCCCCTGCGCGGCGGCAAGTGGGTGCTCTATGAAGGTGGCATCCGCGTGCCCTTTATCGTCCGCGGCCCGGGCGTGAAAGCAGGCTCGCAATGTGATGTACCTGTCGTTGGCTGGGACTTGCTGCCGACCTTGGGCGACCTCGCTGGCTATACCGCGCCGCTCCCCGCCGATCTCGACGGCGGTAGTTTCCGCGCCCTCCTCGCCTCCGGGCAAGGTAAAGTCCTTCGCGCGGAAGAACCGCTCATCTTCCACCGCTACGCCAGCGGTTATCCGCATTCCGCCATCCGCGTTGGCGATGAGAAACTTGTGAAAATTTGGAAGACGGGCGCCCTCGAACTCTACGACCTTAAAGCCGACCCCGGCGAACGCACCGATCTCGCGAAGCGTCGCCCAGAGCGTGTCCGCGTGCTCCATGAGCAACTCATGGCGTATTTTAAGCGCATGGACTCCGAAGTCCTGCACGGCTACGGCAAAGCTAAGGAAGAGAACTAAAGCCGACGCTCGCCTGCTGTATAAACTACCAAGCGAAAAAGAATTTAATACCAACAGGTCAGTAAGCAGGCTAGTTGACGCTCGCGGGCTTGGCTAGCGCAGGGTGCCGGGCCAGGTAGTGTTGAGTTTGGCCTGTAGGGCAATGACGCGGTTGTTCTGTTGGGAGGCAAGGTTGTGCGTCTCATGCGGGTCGGCGGGGAGGTGGTAGAGCTCCGGTTGGCCTAGTTCGTTTTGCGGCGCGGGAACAATGAGTTTCCAGCCATCGGCTAGGATCCAGCGCCAACGTAGACTAGAGGCGGGGTCGTTTTGATCGACGAAGTTGTGCGTGAAGCATTCGCCGAAGATCGCGGGGCGCTCGGCGACGGCGCGAGAGTCGGCGAGATTGATGCCGGGGAGGTCGCGCGGTGCAGTGACGCCGCAGGCTTTGAGAATCGTCGGCAGGAGATCTAGTGAGCTGACCGGTGTATCGCTTGAGAGGGGGGTGAGGGTGCCAGGCCAGCGGAGCATGATGGGAGTGCGCAGGCCGCCGTCGTACGGCGATTGTTTTGACTTAGGTGCGAAGCCGGCGGCTTGGGGTTGGGTGATCCAGCCGTTGTCGGCGACGTAGACGATGAGGGTGTTTTTCGTGAGTCCGGCGCGATCGAGGTGAGCGAGGAGTTCGCCACAAGTCTCGTCGAACCACTCGACCATCGCCCAATATTTGGCGATGCGTTCGCTGGACGCTTGGGTTCGGTACTTGGCCAGGAGACGCTCGGGCGGGTTATGGGGGTCGTGCGGCATCATCGGGGCGTACCAGATTAAAAACGGTTTCTGCTTCTGCTGGGCATCGCTGATGAAATCATAAATGGGCTGCAGGGTCTTTCGCCCGATGGTGAGTCCCTCGTCGCCGTGGCGACCGCCGTGGCTCATACCCGCGGTGAAGCCGCCGTGTGTGTAGTCTCCGAGCCACCACTTGCCGGTCTGTAGACTTAAGTAACCAGCTTGGCTCAATAAGCCGGGGAGCGTGGGCCAAGCCGCGAGATCACGAACCATGCGCGCTCTGCCGGTATGGAAGCCCGGACTTTTAATGAACTCGTTTTGGGGCATCATCTCCGGTTTGGTCGGATCGTTACTGGTGATGCGGTGCTCGTGCGGGTAACGGCCTGTGATGATGCTCGCTAGGCTGGGGCAACACAGACTAGACGGGACATAACCGTGGCGAAAGGTGAGGCTCTCACGTGAGAGGCGATCGAGGTGCGGCGTTTGAATCGTGGGATGGCCCATGAAGCCGTAGTCTCCCCAGTGTTGATCGTCGGAAATGATCATGACGACGTTGGGCGGGGCGGCGAATGCACCGAGACTTAGAGCGAGCAGGAGTATGAATAAGTGCCGCAGTCTGAAATTGGGGCGTGAATGGGCCAAGACTTGGAGACGTGGGATCAATCTCATGCTATTTTCGTAACAGCACAGTCTGTTAAGGGATATTAAAAAAAGATGGTGAGGGTCCGTGCATGGCTTGGGTGTTGCGCGCGAACGCGGCAAAGCATGCTAATGATATAAGCACTCATCGCTGAGTACCGCGTCTTAGCGGAAAGGGAACCTCGGCGCGTAGTCGTCCTTAAACTAATTTAAGCCTGCTCGCGCACTTCTTGGATTAATTGAACGGCGGATTTTCCGCTATGCCCTAAAGCTTTTTCAACGACCGGCTGCACGGGATCGAATTCCGCGCTCGCAATGATTTTTAGACCCAATCGTATACAGAAGCGCATGGCGTCTTGGTCTGTCATCTCCAATGCGGTTGCCGTAGCTTTAAGGTCCTTCAACAAGGACGTGGACATGCGGATGGGTATCGGTTTCGAGCTCACTTGAAAACCGTTAGGTGCGAGCCCTAGCTTGATAAGCGAAATGTCGTCAACTGGGCAGAATTCGCGTCGAACCGGGCGCATTCATCAATTATGCCCTGCGGAGATGAGGAGTAATTGCGGGGTGCGAATTTTAAACGAGACAGACCTTATCGAAGGCCATGTGTGTTTTTCAGGTTGAGCTCTCAGAAGCCTGTGCTTTTAATCAATTGAAACTATGTTCACGGAAATACTCTTGAACCTACCAAACCCGAGAGGGTGGCGTACGAGAGAGAGCTTCTTGTGGCGTATTCTTCAGCGGCGGGCGTAGTATATCGGTAATATGTGTGCTTCCCAAGCATGAGAGGAGGGTTCGATTCCCTCCGCCCGCACCAGTAGTCCCCCAAAAAACCAAAATAAAATACCATGAAGTCCTCCAAGATCCTGCTCGTCGTTGCCGCCCTCATCTCAGCCTCTTTCGCCTTCGCGGCCGACGCGGCCAAAGATGCTGCTCCCAAAAAAGGCAAGTGCTGCGTTAAGGCTGAAAAAGACGGCAAGACCTGTGCTCACGAGTGCTGCGTCGCCGCCGCCAAAGAGCACAAGAACTGCGAAAAATGCGGCGGCACCAACGCCCCCGCTGCGGCCAAGCACTAAGCAGTTAGGTTAAGTTTTTTTACGAAAGCCGCTCCGGCAACGGGGCGGCTTTTTTTACGCCCCGAGGCTTCGGCCTGGGAACGAGATCAGAGCCAAGGATCGAAGAGGATTTTGACGGCTTGTTTCGTGCGCAACAACTCCACGCCCTCGGCGTACCGCGTGAAGGGCAACGTGTGCGTGATGAGCGGAGCCAACTGGAGCTGACCCGCGACGATG
>CANHAH010000061.1 GCA_947458705.1 Opitutia bacterium
AGCTGGTTTGGACCAGACCGGTGACCGGGAAGGTGTCCATGGCGAGTGGGGCCAAGGCTTTGCCTTGGCTGACGCCATTTAGAACCATGCGGGCAGCGGTGCGGTGGGCGATGCCCATGCCGTCGCCGAGCATGAAGATGATATTTTTAACTTTCGCACCGTTGGCGGTGCCGAGATCGACAATTTCAAAGTTTCCGGTGGCCAAGGTGGAGACGCCTTTGTTGTCGGTGGTCGTTATAGAGAAGGTGTGGATACCGGGGGTGTTGTTACTGTAAGCGCGTTGGGTGGCGATGTAGGTGTTCGCGGGCAGACCGGCGACATCGGCTACAGAGAGGTTCACTGAACCGGCGATGCGGGCGCCATCGACGATGAATTGGGCGCCGACGATCAGCGCGCCAGCGTCGGGCGAGATGGTGGCTTGCAGGTCGAAGCGTTGGCCGGGGAGGAAGCGGGCGATGATAGGTGGCTTTGCATCACCGTAAGTGAAGAGCGCGCTGGGCGGGGTGAGGCGGGAGACTTTCGGGGCCGCAAAAACGCTGGTGGCGAGCAAGCCGCTGAGAGCGACGAGCGAGAGGAGCTGTGTTTTTAATTTCATGGTTGGGAGGAAAATTGTGGGCTGGAGGAGAGAGGGGTCGTGGAGGCGGCGGTGCGGCTCACGATCAGCGGGGTGAGCGCGGGGGTGTTGGGACGAATACGCAGGAAGGAATTGCGCCCGTCGGGTTCGGATTGTTGGCCGACTTCAAGGGTGCCGGTGAGTAGGAGAGGGCCGGGGGTCAGGGGGACTTGAGTTCCAGCCGGCAAAGGCATGAAGACGCGCACGATCTGGGGCGGCAGGTCATCGCAGGCGCCGTATTCAACTTCGTCGACTTGGACGGGTTGGGGGGCGAGCAAGAGGACGCCGGGAGTGGGGAGAGATTGGCGGACCATGAAGCCGACAAGGCGAACTTGCTGGCCCGCGAGGGCACGGACCTTGGCGGTCAGTTCAGGGCCGCGGTCGCCGATGACTGCGCCGTAGAAATCGGTAAACTCGAGATCGGTTACGCCTGCGGGTGCGGGGGGGCGTGGCGGCAGAAAATTGCGGGCGTCGCGGTTCAGTTTATCCCATTTTATCGTTGCGCGCGACCAAGCGATCTCAGCAGGCGTGGGTGGGGTCTGGCGGGCGTGGGCGAGAAGGCGAGGGAGACCAATAGTGGCGAGGGCAAGCGCGAATAAGATAATCGATACGAAACGCATCCCAGCAATCTAGCGCGGCGATGTTTCAGCTTTATGGCGAACGAGCGACGAGTGTGTGACGAAAATATGGAGTGGGCGGTGAAAGGCGGTTTTTTTACCAAAAATGGGACCGACGATAGATTAGAGTTTCCCGCCGCAGCGAAGACGGTTTGCTCGATCGGTGTGAATGAGCTTCGAACCCAACGTGAAAAAATACCCGGTAGGCGGTGGAATTTTTTTATTGGGCTAGTGCTCGTGGCCGCGGTGGCGCTCGCTTATCAGTCGAGCCTGCGGGTTCCGTTGATTTTCGATGATCATCCGGCGATTGAGCGGAATGCGACGATCCGTCAGCTGTGGCCACTTACGCCGGTGTTATTGACGCCGGTCTCGGCGGCGGGTGCAACGGGTCGGCCTTTGGTGAATCTTTCGCTCGCCCTGAATTACGCTTGGGGGGGACTCGAGGTGACGGGTTATCACGTTTTTAATCTTACCGTCCATGCGCTGGCGGGGTTGGCGTTATGGGGACTTTTAAGACGAACGTTTCGGCGGTGCGGGCCAGAGAGCATGGCGCAGCGGTGCGCAGAAAAAATCGCGGCCGCGGTGGCGCTACTGTGGCTAGTGCATCCGTTGCAGTCGGAGTCGGTGATCTGCATAGTGCAGCGCAACGAGCTCTTGGCGGGGCTTTTTTACCTGCTTATTTTTTATGCGTTTGAGCGCTCGATGGACTCGCCGCGCGCGGGATTGTGGCGGGCCATGGCGATTGTGGCGTGTGGCGCGGGTGTGTTGAGTAAGGAGCTTGTGGCGACGGCGCCGCTTTTGGTTTTTTTATATGACCGTACGTTTATCGCAGGCACCTTTGGTGCGGCGTGGCGGGTGCGTTGGAAATTTTATGCGAGCCTCGCGCTGACTTGGATTCCACTTGGCGCGTTGATGTTGGCTACGGAAGCGCGCGCGGGGACGGTGGGGTTTGGGCTCGGGATGAGTGGATGGACGTATCTGCTCACGCAATGTCGAGCGCTCGGGATTTATCTGCAATTAGCGGTGTGGCCCTATCCCTTAGTATTAGATTATGGCACCGAAGTGGTGGGGAGCGTGGGAGAAGTCTGGGGGCGGGGGATTTTTATTTTGGGGTTATTGGCGGGTACGGGCTGGGCGTTGTGGCGCCGGCCGTTTTTTGGATTTTTGGGCGCATGGTTTTTTGTGATTTTGGCGCCGAGTTCGAGTTTTGTGCCGCTAACGACGCAGACGATCGCGGAGCATCGGATGTATCTGCCGCTCATTTCGCTCATGACTTTAGCTGTGATTGCGTTGGCTCGGTTGGGCCGAGGTTTTGTTTTTGGCGTGGGGCTGGGCGTGGTGGCGCTGGCGTTGGGCCTAGGAACGTATGGCCGAACACTGGACTACCGGACGGAGGAATCGATTTGGTTGGATACGTTAAAAAAGATGCCGAGCAATGCGCGCGCACACGCGAGTATGGGGCAAGTGCGCGTGCGGGAGGCGCGCTGGGCGGAGGCGGCGGAATTTTACGCGACGGCGGTGCGGTTGCAGCCGGATTACGCGGATGCGCACAATGATTATGCGAATGTCTTGGATCAGTTGGGGCGTTGGGCCGAAGGGCTAGAGCATCACGGAACCGCAGCGCGTTTAAAAACGGACGATAGCGATATTGGTTTTAACCGAGCGCGGGCTTTGCTGCGGGCGGGCCGTGAGGCGGACTCGGTGGTGGCGTTTCAGCGGGTTGTGCGGCGCGAGCCCCAGCGAGTGGAGGCGTGGTTGGGTTTGAGCGATGCCTGGTTGCGCGTGGGTCGGCCAATCGATGCAGCGGAGGCGCTGGCGCAGGTGGTGCGGTTGCGCCCAGAGGTGGCGGAGCTCCATTATAATTTAGGAAATATTTGGTTGGGTTTGGCCCGCGGGCCCGAGGCGGTGGCAGCGCTGACTGAGGCGGTGCGGTTACGGCCGGACTGGGCGGCGGCGCATAACAATTTGGCTTTGGCCTTGGTGAGTGCTGGGCGGTTGGCCGAGGCGGTTGCGTCTTATGAGGAAGCCCTGCGGTTACTGCCGGGGGTGGCACAGGTGCATCACAATCTGGCTTTGGTCTTAGGGAAATTGGGGCGCTTGGCAGAGGCGATCGCGCAGGATGAGGCGGCGTTGCGCCTGGAGCCTGATAACCGCGAGGCGCGAGCTCATCTGTCGTGGTTACGGCGGCGTTGATTGGCTTGGGGCTTTTTAAAGTGGGCACAAAAAAGGCGGCTGCCCGAGGGCAACCGCCTTTTGGATCGGTGTAACCGTTTTTTAGAACTTGATGCGCATACCGGCTTGGATCTGCCAGCGGGACACCGGGGTGTCGTTGGCTACAACGGGGATACCGTCGAGGGTGCCACCGTTAAAGGTGTAGTTCCATTGGCCCGCGCCGCCGTTGGCGGTCGGGTTGAGGGTGGCTCCGGCAACAGCGCGGCGGTAAGAGAACGGCACTTCCTCGAGTTGGCCCCAGCCCTTGTGGATCAGACCGCCGAAGTTGAGGAAGTTAGCGAAGAGCTCGGCGCGGACCGTGCGGAAGACTGGGATGACCTGGGTGAGCTTAAGATCGAGGCTTTGGGTCCAGGGCGAGGTCTGGCTGTTGCGGGGGGCGTGCGAGCCGGCGTAATTCATGAGGCCGTTGGCGTTGGCGAAGGCGAAGAACGCATCGCGCTCGGCGCTGCTGGCCCAAGCGACTTTGGAGTCAGAGGGGCCGGTGGGCACGTAGAGCAGATCGTTGAAGGCGTAGCCGTCGCCGTTGGCGTCGCCACGGAACACCCAGGAATAGGGGTGACCAGTGCGGCTTTGATAGATGGCAGCGATGGTGGTCTTGGCGCCTTGGATGAACTCAAACTCGCGGGCGAGGGTGAGCACGAAACGGTCGCGGATGTTGGTGTTGGAGGTCGAGGCTTCGTCTTCGTTAGGATTGAAGACGGCGCGGTTCGAGTAGTTGGAGCTGGCCGTAGAGGAGGTGATTGGGCTGACCTCGGTGGCGTGAGCGCGGGTCCAGTCGAAGCCCCAAGCCCATTTGTTCTTCATGTTACGCTTAAGACCGATGGTGGCGCCGTTGCTGTAGCCTTTATCGGTGTTGGTGAGGTAGAGCACGTCGGCGAAGCCAGAGCCCACGGGGCCGCCCGTGGAGACGCGACGGCGACCGTTGACGCTGGTCGTTGTCGTGTTGGTGATCGTGCCGTTATAGTGGAGACGGCCGTCGGGCATCGTGGTGGCGCCGTTGGCTGGCGTGGAGAGCAGGTAGTTCAAGAAGACCGTGTTGGGCATCTTGTAGTTTTTGGTATAGTAGCCTTCGATGGTGAGGGTCGTGTCGAGGAACGGCAGCTTGTGGTCGAGGGCGAGATTGGCCTTCCAGATCGACGGCTGTTTGAAGTCCGGATCGGTGATGTTGATATTCGGAGCGGCCAAGGTGCCGGAGGGAACAGGTTGGTTGTTCACGTCGGAGTTGAAGGCGATGCCGGGAAGTTGCGCAGCGGTCGCAGTGACGTTGGCGACGGAGCCGGCATTGGAGTAGGCGTTGGAGAGCCAGACCGCGGGATTCTTGCCCTGGAAAAGGCCGAGACCGCCGCGGAGCTGGGTCTTGCGCTCGGTTTTGAATTGATAGCTGAAGCCGACGCGAGGAGCGAGGGTGGCGTTACCGCTGTTGGTGGTGTTATTGGCGGTGACAGCGCGACCGGTGTCGGTGACGAATCCAGCCGATGAGAAGCCCGCGGCGACCGGAGGTTTTTCCGGGACGTAGGGGTAATCGTAACGAAGACCGGCCAAGAGCGTTAACTGGGAGTTAGGTTTCCAGCTGTCTTGGATGAAGCCGGCATAGGCATCGTAGGTCCATTTCGCGATGGCGTCATTGACGCTGAAGCCAGGGTAGGGCTTGGCGAGTTGGTAGAAGCTGGGCGGGGTACCGGCAACCCAGTTAGCCATGTTGGCGAAGGTGTAGTAACCGTTGGTGTATTGGATGAAGGCGTTGGAGTATTTGGTCGAAACGTCTTCGAGGCCGAAGGTGATGTTATGATTACCCAGCGAGTATTCGGCGGAGATTTTGCCGTTGGTCTCTTTGCTGGTGATAACGTTCAGCTGGCGGGAGGACTCGGTGCCAAGGAAGATGGCGCCGTTGGTGATCGTGGCGCCGGTGTCCAGACGCGTGCCGCTTAGATTTTGGATTTGGACTTGCGGGAAGGCTTTACCGTTATTGGCAGGAGAGCCGTCATATTCCGTGTAGGAGAGGCTGGCTTCGGTGCGGAAGTCAGGGGTCCACTGACTAAAAAGTTGGGCCGTATAGCTGTCGGTATTGCGTGGTTGCTCATACCAGTAGTTGCTCAAGGAGGTGGTCGTGGAACCGGTGTAGTTGGGGAATGCGACGTCTTGACCGTAAATGCGACGGTAAGTGAACGTGAGGCGTTGAGCGCCGGAGATATTCCAGTCGATCTTGGCGATCGCGGATTTTTGAAAGGCGATGTTGTTGGCATTGAGGTTGCCTGCTTCGTAGCCAAGGGCTTTCGCGCGGGCGACAACGGTCGCTACATCGGCGGGGTTCGGGATGAAATTAGCCTGAGGTGCGGCGGCTTCGCGGCGGAAATCCTCGTAGGCGAGGAAGAAGAATAATTTGTCCTTTAGGATTGGGCCACCGACGGTAGCGCCGTAGGTGCGCTCTTTGAAGGCTTCTTTGAGTTGGGTGACCGGGTTCTTGTCGCGCCAATCTTGGTCGGTGGTCTCGTAGTAGAGGCTGCCGTGGAATTTATTGGTGCCGGATTTGATGACGGCATTCAAGTAAGCGCCCGTAGCGCCCGCGCGGCGGACGTCGTAGGGAGCGAGATCGACACTGAAGCTTTGGATGGCGTCGAGCGGGATGGGGCTGCGCAGAGACGAGAAACCGTTGCTATTGAGACCAAAAGGATCGGTGGCTTGAACGCCGTCGACCGTGAAGGAGTTGAAGCGGAAATTTTGGCCTTGGGCGCTGAGTTGGCCGCCTTGGTCAAGGGACATGAGCGCGAGACGCGAGTCGGTCGCGGCGATATCTTGGACGTTACGACGGACGCTGGCGATATTCTCAATTTCTTTGTCACTGAGTGAGGTGCTGGTGCCCATCTTGCCGCTGCCGAAGGTGGTATCACGCTCGGCGCCGACGGTGAATTTTTCGAGTTGGATGATGTCGGATTTTAACGCGAAATTTTTCGAGGCGGTCTCGTTAAGATCGATGTAAACATCTTTGGCTGTCTGCGTGGGCTGGCCGGCGGCGCTGGCGGTGATCGTGTAAGGGCCGCCGATACGCAGGTTGGAGAGATTGTATTGGCCGTTGGCGCGGGTCGTCGTGGTGGCAACCGTACCAGAGGGCTCGTGGAGGGCGGAGATGGTCGCGCCGGCAAGGGCTTTGCCGGAGGCGTCGGTGACGGAGCCGTCTAGGCCACCGGTCGTGATGCCTTGCGCAAACGTGCTTGGAAGCACGGCAAGCGCCAAGGCGAGGGCGGCGAAACGCACTAAGTGCGCGCCGGAATTTCGCAGGAAGGAACGGATATTCATGGTTCTGTGTTTGGTTGGTCTAAAAATGACTCGGTCGAGCGAACATTATTTGGGTTTTACGCCGGTTAGGTCGAGTCCTGATTTGGCGCCGAATGTTACCTTCTGGTCACGTTGAAATAATCGGCTTCAAGATCGTTCTGCGGAGGCTCGTTTGCGCGCAGACAGAACTTATCCTAAACTCTATTCTGAAGCAGTTTATGAAGGTTGAGAGGTGATTAACTGCGTCGCCGATAATCGCCGCGGCTAAAGTATTTCTCTAGCCACACGTAGGCGCAGATGAAAAAATAGCGACTGCCCATTTCTTTGATCTTCAGCTTGGCCTCGCCGTACTTACGGTTGTGCCAGGATATCGGCGTTATAGTAAACGTATAGCCCCGAGCGATCGCCTTTAGCGGAATCTCGACGGTGAGATTAAAATGGGGTGCTAGAAATGGCCGGCAACCGTCGATCACCGTTCGGCGATAAGCTTTAAACGCGTTGGTGGTATCGTTAAGTGGGATGTTGAAACCAATGCGGACGAGGAAATTGGCCAAGCGGTTTACAAACAGTTTTACTCGTGGATAATCTACGACTTTGCCGCCCGACACAAAACGACTGCCGAAGGCACAATCGTAGCCTTGGCCTAGGAGTTTCCAGTACTTGACGGCGTCCGATGGAGCGTCCGAGGCATCAGCCATCATGATTACTACAGCGTCTCCTTTAGACTGATCGAGGCCCCACACGACTGCGCGGCCGAAGCCGTGTTGGCCTAAATTTTGGGTCGGGCACAGTGTAGTTATTGTGGCGCGCAGTTCCTGTAGAACGGCCCAGGTCCGGTCTTTCGAACCGTCGTCGACGACGACGATTTCGTGAGGGATTTTTTCCGTCTCAAACGTCGCGTAGATCGCAGCTAAAGTTGACGGTAGCGATTCCTCTTCGTCCCGCGCGGGGATGACGACCGATAACAGGGTAAGCGGAGAGGGGGACGAAGCTGCAGCGGGCATGAAAATGAAATAACAGACGATGAACTTGAATTGAAGATCAGAGCGGCGCTGAGAGCTCGAGCCATTCGGGGTGCTCCAGTGCATGGGCGGCGATCTCTTCGAGAATGGCGACGGTTGGCGTCTGCGGTTGCCAAGACCAAAGGCGAGTCGCTTTGGCGCTGTCGATTACGACCCACGGCAGATCGAAGGGGCGCGGCGTAGGATCGGAGCTGACTGGGTGCGCACCGAATTTGGCGTCGCACCACGTGGTGAGTTGACGCAACGACATCGCGGAACGGGCGCCACCGGAGATGTTGGCCAAGCGATCTGCGGCGGCGAGTTTGGGCGCCGCGAATTGTTTCAAAAGAAGCGGCACGAGGTCCCGCGGGTGGAGACAATCGCGGACTTGGTGGCCGTGGCCTCCGAAACCAATATACTTGAGCGGACGTCGGCGTAGGTGCGCGTTAAGCCAGTAGGCGAAAATGCCTTGGTCGGCGCGGCCAAATTGACCGGCGCCTGCAAGAACGCCGCAGCGATTCACAAAAACCGGCAAGTCGAAGGTCTCGCCGTATTCGAGGGCGAGTGCTTCGCTCGCGAGTTTGGTGGATCCGTAAAGCGAAACGGGGGCGGCGGTGGAAAATTCTTCGGCGATCCCGGCGGGGCCGACGCCTTTGGGCCGCTGGCCGGCGGCAGAAAGGCGAAATGCATCGGCATGAGCTTCGACGGGGAGGCTGGCGAGCGGCGGGATCGAATACACGCGGCTTGTGCTTAATAAAATGAAGCCGGCGCGATGTGTTTTGCAGTATTCGAGTAAATTGATGGTGCCGCTGAGGTTGTGCTCCACTAATTGGCGGGAGCTGGTCTTTCCGTCGACTCCGGCTAGAACGCTGGGATTAGCGGCGGCGTCGATGACCCAATCGACGCTCGGTAGCGACTCAAGATCGCTGGCGCAGCGGAGATCGGCGTGGAAAATTTTCACCCCTATTTTTTTGAGCTCGGCGCGGTTGGTCTCGCTGCCGGGTCGAATAAAATTATCGAAACCGTATAATTCGTGTCCTGCGCCGGAGGCCGCGAATGCTCGCGCAAGGGTGCCACCCACGAAGCCGCAGATGCCGGTAATGAGAATGCGCATGGGGGTAAGTTGAGGGAAAATTGGCGCGGGGGAAGATTTTTGGCGCTACGAGAGGTTGATTATTGGCGGACTGGATACCCATTAATTTAGGGATTAGGATAATCTTTCTTTCCCCGGCGTGATTCGCGGCTTTGATGCGAACACCCCCTGTTACCCTTTTGTTATCTTATGTCGCCAACCTCGTCCTCGTCTCGTTGGAAGAAAATCGTCACGCGTCTCATCGTGTTGCTGGTGTTTTTAGTAGGCATGAGTTGGGGTGGTAAGATTTTGTGGCAGCGGATTAGCCCGGGATTATTTGGTAACAAGCGGGAGGAAAAAATTCCGACCGCACGCGTGAAGACCTCGAACATCGCCGAAGAAATCGTGGCTGTGGGTCGTTTGCGCGCGGTGTTTTCGACTGAGTTGCGAGCAGAGATTAGCGGTCGCATTACCAAAATCTCGGTTACCGATGGGCAACACGTGAAACGTGAGGAGGAGATTTTACGGCTCGATCAACAGGATGTGCTCACGCAGTTGCAGGAATCCGACCGCAATATCGAGGCTTCGAAATTAAAAATGCAAAAAGCGCGGCGGGATTTTGAGCGCCAACAAGATTTACAGAATCGCGGCTTAGTTGCGACGCGAGATTACGAAGAAGCGCGCACGGCGCTCGCGCTTGCAGAAAATGACTCCGCTGTTTTTAACGCGCGTGCAGCTAATCTCCGCGATAAATTAGCTAAGACGATCATACGTGCACCGCACGACGGCACACTCTTATTGCGCGATTTGACGGAAGGGCAGTTGGTGACCAGCGCCGCTGCCCAAAATGGCGGTACGCTACTTGGCGAAGTAGCGGATCTGAGTGCACTCATGGTGCGCACTAACATCAACGAAATCGATGTGGCGCGACTCAAAGTTTCTGACGAGGCGCGTGTGCGGGTCGACTCGCTAAAAAACATGATGATGAACGGCGAAATTAAGCGTATCGCTACATTTGCGAGTGAATCGCTAGGTGATCGCACGCGGGTTTTTCCAGTAGATGTTGTGCTCGATGAAACGGATCCGCGTCTTCGCCCGGGGATGTCGGCCACGGTAATGTTCACCTTAGCGCAGGTGCAGGATGTGAACGCGGTGCCGCTTTCGGCGGTTTTTTCTAACGCGGACTCGGTGCGCTATGTTTTTCTGCGCAAGGGAGAGGGGTTTGAAGTACGCGGGATTGATATCGGAATCGCTGATACGCGGCGCGTGCATATTATCTCGGGTCTTGAGGTCGGCGATGAAGTCGCGCTGATGCGGCCCACCGAATTCGAAGGTGAAATTCCTCTATCTAAACCGGCGGCACCGGCTAAGGCTAGGACGCCCAAGCGCGGTAGTCCCTGAGGGTGTTTATGCGTCAGATTTTAATGGGCATTGGCAGTGGTTGGAACGAGGTGCTGGCGCACAAGCTCCGTTCGTTTCTGACGCTATTTGGAATCATGTTAGGAGCGGCAGCACTCGTAGGCATGCTCGGCGTGGTGAAGGGCCTATTGCGTGGGATGGAGACGATGATTTACGAGACGGGCGGCATCGAGCGGATTAGCGTCATGTCGCGGCCGGCTCCCGAGGCGCAGCGGGAGATCGCGGCGCTATCGCCGGGACGGACCTTAAACGATGTGGACGCTATTTTAGCCGCGGTGCCGTTAGCTCAAAACGTCACCGCGGAGGTGACGATTCCGAGTGGCGGGCGTATTTCATTTCAAGGACGTGCGACGTGGCAAAATGTCCGCGGGGTGTTGCCGGCTACGTTTGTGATGGACCGTTTTGATGTGCAGATGGGTCGCACGATCGGAGACCTGGATAATGAGCTGCAGACGCAGGTGGTTGTGCTCGGGGCAAATATTGTTGATCAACTTTTCCCGCGTGGGACGGATGCTTTGGATCGCATCGTTACGATCAATGGCCAGCCGTTTACGGTGGTCGGGGTGTTGCGCGAATATCATAGCGGGATGGGCGGTGGGTTCAGTTCAAAAAATCAGGCGGTGTTTATTCCGCTTACGACATTGCAGACGCTGTACCGGCTCGATGAAAACGTGGATGTGCTCAACGTGAAAGTCGCCGATGTGGCGGACATCCCGATCGTGTTGCAGCAGATCGCCAATGTGCTTACGCACACGCATCGTGGGATTCAGGATATCCGTTTCGAAACGCGTGAAGATTTACTCCAACGCTTCGAGGAGACTCGCCGGAGTTATGTGGTGTCGCTCGGTGGAGTAGCCGTGATTGGGCTGATCGTGGGCGGAATTGGGATCATGAATGTGATGCTAGCCTCGATCAACGAACGCGTACGTGAAATCGGGGTGAGGCGAGCACTTGGAGCGAAGCGTATGGATATTTTGATTCAGATTTTGGGTGAATCAATTGCGTTGGCGGCGGCAGGTGGTGTAATGGGAATGGTCGCGAGTGTGTTTTTGATTAAGGTGCTACAAAAAATCGTGGTGGAGGCGAATCGTCCTGAGCTCTCGCCGGCGGCGTTGGCGATCGGGGTATTGTTTAGTGGATTAGTCGGCGTGGTCGCGGGGCTTTATCCGGCGATCCGAGCCTCGCGTTTGAGTCCGGTCGAAGCGTTGCGCTCAGATTGAACGTGCGCCTCGCTTGACGTGATTGGCGGCGGTGGTTGGCTTCGTGGGTATGAGTCAACTGCGAGCGGATTATAAGGCGGTTTGGACGTCGCTTTCCACGACCAAGGAAGATGCATACATGGTCGTGTCGGGGTACACCGATGAGGAAAAATTTCACGCAGACGCAGAGGATACTCTCGACATCCTGCGAGCTACGACGGGGATCAAGCCGGATGATATTTTTTTAGAGATCGGCTGTGGCGTCGGTCGCGTCGGGCGAGTGCTGGCACCGCTCGTGCGTGAGTGGATTGGCTGCGATGTGTCGCCGAACATGATCACCCTCGCGGGGCGGCGATTGATCGGGCTGCCTAACGCGCGGCTGCAGGAAATTTCGGGTTACGACTTGCAACCGATTCCGGATGCTTCGGTTGATGTGGTTTACACAACCGTGGTGTTTATGCACCTCGAGGAATGGGATCGCTATACGTATGTCTTAGAGGCGATGCGGGTCTTGAAGCCGGGTGGGCGCTTTTATTGCGACAATGCGGATATCGCCTCCGACGCGGGTTGGGCGATGTTTGAGGCGAGTCGGAAAATTGCGCCAGGGGAGCGGCCCTCGCATATTTCAAAATGTTCTTCGGTGCCGGAGATCGATGCGTTTTTGCGACGGGCTGGGTTTAAGGATGTTAAGGTAGCGACGAGGCCCATGTGGGTTTACGGTTGCGGCGTGAAGCCATAGAGCCTGACCGATCCCAATTGCCGATGAATGGGCATAAAAAAAGCGCGTCTGCTGGGACGCGCTTAGTGCTGGGCTGGGGTAACGACTTAGTTAGCGCCGTGGGTTTTTGGCGTTTCGATCTTTTTGGGATCAGCGGGCTTCTCGCTCACCGGTTCATCTTTGGATGCGTTTTTAAATTCTTTGATCGATTGGCCGAGGCCCTTGGCGAGGGACGGCAGTTTGGAGCCACCGAAGAGTACTAGCAAAATTACGAGAATAATAATGAGCTCTGGGGCGCCGAGTCCGAGGACGCCAGCAAAGGTAATAGGAGCAGCGGTCATAGTGGTTGCAACGTAGGCGGGAGGGCGGGGCTGTAAAGAGGGAAAGCGAGTGCGGCAAGGAGTGCCCAGATGGTCTACGGCAGGGTGGGAAACACAACTTCGTCGCCCACAGTTGGTTGGCCGGAGATAATGAGGACTCCTAGGGTGCGGCCGCGGAGCTGATGGCTGGTGCGAAGGTGGGCCGTTGAGCGCAGTGCGTCGTTACGCGCGAGTAGTATCATATCGGGTTGCAGCGCGATGGGTGGAGCGGAGGGTGTGAGCGCCACGAAGGCAAAGTGGCGCTCGAGGTCGATTGCGAGGATGCGTCCGACGTAAATGTTAGGGCTGGGCGCGAGTTCCGTCGTGGGGGTGCTGGCGGTTTTGGGCGCGGGCGCGGTAGCGCACCCTAGAACCAAAAAAAACACCGCCAGCGGCAGGAGCGCGCGGGCGGTGCGTAACATCGGTCGGAGATCTCCTTAAGAGGATTTCGGGCCTGGGATGGTGGGCAAGAAGCCGGGCATCGCGGGGCCGCCGGGCAGTCCGGGGAGGCGCGCGGTGGCGGCGACTTTGAGCAGGTTCTGAGCGTTGTCGATCTGCTCGGCATCGAAGAAGCCGTGGAGTTGGCGAATGCGCGTAGGGTGGCGCATTTTGCGGAGGGCTTTGGCTTCGATTTGGCGGATGCGCTCGCGGGTAACTTTGAATTGTTTGCCGACTTCTTCGAGGGTGCGGCTGTAACCGTCGACCAAGCCGAAGCGCAGGGAGAGTACGCGACGTTCGCGTTCGGTGAGGGTGTCGAGTACGTCGATGATCTTTTCGCGCAGGAGCGAATAAGCGGTCATGTCGTAGGGATTCTCGGCGGATTTATCCTCGATGAAATCACCAAAGGAGGTGTCGTCGCCGTCACCGACGGGGGACTGCAGGGAGATGGGTTGTTGGGCCATCTTCATGATTTGCTGCACGCGTTCCACGGGCAGGTTCATCTCGTCGGCCACTTCTTCGGGGGTCGGCTCATGGCCGAATTCCTGGAGAAGTTGTTTTTGGACCTGCATGACCTTGTTCAGCGTCTCGATCATGTGGACCGGGATGCGAATGGTGCGGGCTTGGTCGGCGATGGAGCGGGTGATGGCCTGACGGATCCACCAGGTGGCGTAGGTCGAGAATTTGTAACCGCGGCGGTATTCGAATTTCTCGACGGCCTTCATGAGACCCATGTTGCCTTCTTGAATGAGGTCGAGGAAGGAGAGACCGCGGTTGGTGTATTTCTTCGCAATCGAGATCACGAGGCGAAGGTTGGCTTCGACCATCTCGGTCTTGGCTTGGTGGGCCTCGCGGATGTGGACGTTGGTCTGGGCGACGACTTTGAGGAGGTCAGCCGGGACAATGCGCTGGGCGGCTTCAACTTGTTTAAGACGAGCGTTGATGGCCTTGGTGTCCAGGGCTGCGTCCTTCTTGGTCTTGGGGTGCTTCGCGCGGTCGAGTTGGGCGATGAGCGTCTCAATTTCCTCGAGGGCGGGGCGCAGGGCTTCGAGGTATTCCTCGTAGACTTTGAGTTTAAAGAAGTACTTGCCGAAGGTGCCACGCAGGATGTTTTCGCGTTTTTTGAATTTCGCGTGGATGCGTTTGCGGTCGGCCTCGGTACGAGCTTTTACATATTCGGCCCAAGCTTCGGCGGTGCCAGCTTCGGATTTTTGGGTGAGTTCGACGAGTTTTTCGAGGCCCTTGAAGTAGGCGTCGCGGGACTCGATTTTCTTGTCGATGACGATGCGATCAAAACGCTCTTCTCGGGTGATAAGCTTGGCGCCGAGGCTACCGATATGCGCGCCAACGGCGGAGGCGACGAAGAGGGCGTCCATGGCCTTAGCTTCGGCGTTTTCGATGCGCTTAGAAATTTCAACTTCTTGTTCGCGCGTGAGCAGGGGGACTTGGCCCATCTGCTTAAGGTACATGCGGACGGGGTCGTCCAAGATGTCGTTTTGTGAGGTACGGGATTCTTCCTCTTCGGCTTCTTCCTGCCGGGCCTTAAAATCTTCGACCTGATCGGGCTCCAGGATTTCGATTTCGAGGTTTTGTAAAATGGAGAGGACGTTATCAATTTCCTCTTGGTTTTCGACGGACTCCGGGAGGGCCTCGTTGATGTCGTCGAAGGTGAGGTAGCCCTGTTCCTTGGAGTGGCGGATCAGTTGGCGGATTTTTTCGTTGATGCTGCCGGGCACGGCGGGAACGCCCTCGGTGGAATCGGCGGGGGCATTCGGCTGGCGGCTGAGGACGGCCTCAACGGCTTCGGATTGGGCGGAATCGGCGGACTTGGCTTTGCGCGGCATAAATAATGAATGTGCTGAAGTCTTAAAAAACGCAAAAAGACGCTCAACCGACGAGATTGAGCGTGATGGGCTGGCGGAGCTGACGTTGAAGTTCTGAGCGTTCTTTCAAGAGTGAAATAGGGTCAAAATCACTGTCCGGTTGGGGGTTGGCCAAAGCAAGTTCTATTTGGCGGAGGCGGGGCTCGAGCGCGCGGGCGCGTAATTGCTGCAAACCGGCGGCGGCGACCTTGGCGGGGTCGTCCAACTCGAGGGCGTTAAAAATCAGAGTGGCGACGAGGGTGCGCTCCTCGGGCGTTTCCAGCAGGGCTTCGAGGTGCTCGCGGCCGGGCCAACTGTTTTGCTCGAATTCGGCGAGCACGCGGTTGAGCAAGGCGCCGGCGATGTGGCCGGTGTCGATCCAATCGTGCGGGATGGCGGCGGCGAGGGCGCGACCGAGTTGTTCGTGGTTAAGCGCCAGTAAAAGAAGATGATGCTCCGCGGTATCGGTCGCGAGGGCGGGGGCTTGAGTCGGAGTCACCGCGGCGGGTCGGGCGGCCGCTTGGCGGTTTTGGCGAGCGAGGGCGGTCTGAAAATCGGCGGCGAGGGCCGGCAGGGGCAGACGCAGGTGGATCGCGATCTCGGAGAGAAATTGGGAACGCGCGACTTGGCTTTCGGCCGCGGCAATCAGTTCGTAAAGCGTCTGCGCGGCGCGGGTTTTGTGTTCGGAAGTGGCGTTGGCGGGATCGGGCAACGTCGCGCGGCACGCAAACGCCATCGCGCTCTGGGCGCCGCGGCGGACTTCTTCGTAGGCGGGCAGGCCGCGTTCCAGAAAAAGTAGATCGGGATCAAGTTTCGAAGCGCCAGCGAGCGTGAGAAAACGCACTTCGAGCCCGGCTTTCAGGGCCATCGGCAGAAAACGCAGCGCAGCTTTTTGGCCGGCGCTGTCGCTGTCGAAGAAGCATTCGACCTGCGTGTGGTAGCGCCGCAACAAGACGAGTTGGCCCTCGGTGATCGAAGTGCCCTGGGGCGCGATCGCGGTTTTGAGGCCGACGGACCAGCAGCGGAGCGCATCGAGCTGGCCTTCGACGATCACAAACGGGTGACCGTCGCCGACGTGCGAGCGGGCGCGGTCGAGGTTAAACAACAAGTTGCTCTTCGTGAAAATGGGCGTCTCGGGCGAATTGACGTACTTCGCTTCGTGCGCCGGATCGTCGGGCGGAGTCAGTTCCGTCTGCCGCGCGGTGAAGGCGACCACGCGGCCTTGGTGATCACGAATCGGAATCATCAAGCGCCCACGGAAGCGCGGACGCAGCGCGGCGCCGGTCAGAAGCGCATCGTCGTAAATGAAAAATAGCCCGCACTGACGCAGCGCGGACTCTGAGAATTTTTTCCGCAGCAACGCCGCGCCGAGGCCGCTACCCGTGGCATCGGCCGCGCCGATTTTGAATTCATCCGCGAGCTCAAGGGGAAATTTGCGCTGCTCGTGCCAGAGCTTGCGCATAAATTCGCCGGTCGCGTCTTGGGCCTTGAAGGCTTGGTGAAAATGTTCGGCGGCGTGCTCGTGCAGATCGTAGATTTCCTGGCGCAGCGAACGTTCCTCGCGGCTCGGGCCGCCGGAGCCGGCTTCGTATTCGATGGGAATGTTAAAACGTTGACCAAGCGCTTCGACGGCCTCCGTGAAATTTAACTGCTCAGTCTCGCGCACGAAGCTGATCGCATCGCCGGCTTTGCCGCAGCCGAAGCATTTGAAAAAACCTTTGTCGGTATCGACGTTGAACGACGGGGTCTTTTCGTTGTGAAAGGGGCACAGGCCTTTAAGTCGCGCGCCGCCGGCCTTGCGCAACGTCACGACGCGCGAAACGACGTCGGCAAGATTGACGCGTAGTTTGAGGTCGCGGACGCAGCTGGGTTTGATGGCGGGCATGGACGTTGCAGGAAGGAGCGAGCGATACCCCGCTACACTAGGGCGCGAAGCGCATCGAAGAATGCACTTTCAACCCGAGGGTGGCGCTGTCAAGTTTCGTGCTTTATCTAGGAAACATTGTCCGACGGCGGGCGACCTACTTCTCACTCATGCTGCGTTTTCCCCTCATCGCCTTGTTCGTTTTTAGCTTCGTCTCGACGATTTCCCTCGCGCGCGCCGCTGACGGCCCACTCTCGCCGGCTCCGGCGGCGGTCGCTAAAGCTCCGGCCATCGCGGCCGCGCCGATCGCACCGGTCTGGCAGGCGAAATTGCCGACCTTTGACGACTACGCCTACGAACAAAAAGTTGAAGCCCTAATCGCTACGTTCGAGCAATCCACGGGCAAAAAACTGGTCCCTGGCGAAAAAAAGAAAGTGGGCCTCAAGGTTTACACCGATTCGGGCGCGGGCATGGCGACGCCGCTGCCGCTCGTGCGGGGCGTAATTCGCGCGCTTGTGAAACGTGGTTTCGCCAACAGCGACATTTTTCTCGTAGGCCTGAATCAACTGCGCCTGCGCATGACCGGATATCTGCCCTCGCTCGTGACGGGCGAGACGCCGTTCAAGGGCAACCTCATCTACGTGCTCGAGTCCGGCCGCTTCTACGATCCGGCGTGGTTCTACGACAGCCCGCTCCCGCAGCGCTTCGACCCGATTTTCGCCGAATCGCAGACGAAAGATTTCGCGAACAACTCCTCCAAGGATGAAGACCGCAAGAGCTTCCTTGCGACACCACTTTTCTTCGATGCGGATTTTTGGATCAACCTGCCCGTTTACACCGATCACCCGATCCTCGGCATCAACGGCGCGCTCGTAAACGCCACGCTCTGGAATGCCTCCAACACCGCGCGTTTCTTCCGGTCGCCGGCCAACGCACCTGCCGCCGTCGCGGAAATGAGCGCGATCCCCGAGCTGCGCCAGACGTGGATGTTCTCGATCACGAGCCTCGAACATTACCAATACATCGGCGGGCCGTTCTTTAATTCACTCTACAGCAAGACCGAGCCGTTGCTCTGGCTTAGCACCGACCCGGTCAA
>CANHAH010000062.1 GCA_947458705.1 Opitutia bacterium
CAATCTGCTCACCACCAATCGGGACGACCACGGCCGCAATCACGCGTTTCTCTACAATGAAACCGAACGCACATGGACCCTCTCGCCGGCCTACGACCTCAATCCGAATGTCGCCAATATCCTAATTGCGCTGACATGGCTGGGAAGCCCCGAAATTCCCACCCGTTTCGAGCAACTGACCCGACTCGCGGAGATCGGCGGCATTCCGGGTCGGGCCGCGCGAACAATCTATGAAGAAGTTGAGGCGGCAACGCTCGGCGGCTGGAACGACGCCGCAGCTTACGCCGGTGTGCCGGAAAAAATCACCGCCATCTGGGACAAAGAAATGATCCAACAAACCAAGCCGCTGCGTGAGGACGCACGACGCATTATAGCAACCACCAAGGCGAGTTCGGCTTCGCCGAAGCGAAGCCCGAAAAAATAGAGCGTCCGGTTGATCGAGACATGCGAAGCTGACCTACCCCGATCACTGGACACTGCAGAACTCTCCGGGCTCTTGAATTGAAGCTTAGGGCGATCTTTTGGGCTTGGTCTACGTGTGCACCGCTAGCAGCCAAAAATCACCCGCTAAACACCCGCTGAATAACCTATTTTTGGGCTTATTTGTTAGAAATTAAAAAAGTAAATATAACTAAATTAAAAATATATTAATCAGCAGTTTATATATCAATGGAAGGCCCAATGAAGCCGGGTTCAACTCCCGCCACCTCCACCATTTTTATAAACCATCATGCCCGCTCAAGCCGATGGAGTTACTCAAAGTATCCGGCGTGCGACCGGGGCTAAAGTCACGGGCGGGCAGCTGATCTAGCAAGACCGCTAAGCAAGCCCCTCGAAGCCATGTCCGCCGAGATCGTGTTCGATGCACCATAAGGCTCGAGTCGTTTTGTCGCGATGGGTCCCGCTCCTAAATCAAAGTGAGCCCGAAAGTCCGGGCTTTACGATCAGCCGCAGAAACTCCGATCCGCAGCGCAGCCCAGCGCAGGATCAGGGCAGCACCCCAATGAAAATCTGACGAGAAGGCCTCCAAAGTGAAGGCGGCAAGGCGGCCAACGGCGTCGGATTAAAATTTTCCTGATTATTGATACGATGGTCGGTGTGGGTGAAAACCGCCTCCTTCGTCGAGCGCAACTCCAGCGAAACCTTCAACTCCGTAGGTGGCAATTCAACCCGGCGAATCACAAATAGAAAACCCGTCTCCTGGGCTTCAGGTCGCTTATAAAGCTCCGCTACATCAAATCGACGCTCACGTCGGCCACGAAAAACGAATTCACGCTCACCCGCTTTGAAGACTAGATGCGGACGATATTCATCCTTCCATGGCCCGCGGGGCAGCATCCAGCCACGGATATGAATCCGTCCATTGCCGATTGAAACTTCATCCAAATGGTAATCCATCGCCATCTCTTTAGCAGGCAATCGCACCGCAATCGGCGGCGATGAACGCGCTTGGAGGCGAAAGATACCGCGTTGCTCGGCGGCCTTGAGGATGCGATCGGCGAGAGCGGCGTCCGGGTGCAAAGCATATGGGGCACCGGCCAACGTCAGCCATTTATCGTAATAGCGAATTGCCTCCAAGCGCTGCCGGAAAAACCGTTCCGCCACCGGCAGGTAACGCTGGGTAGCCACAATATTGAAGGCTACCAATAAACCGATCACGGGCAGACAAGTCCGCCAAAAACGCGCCGGCGCGACTTTAATATCGATGATCAAAACCCCCAAAGTCGCCCAGAAAATCGCGCTCTGGATAAAATAACGTGGAGCGATCTGCGGCGACGCCAGTGTGAACCGCCCATAAGCGATCAAGGCCGTAGCCCCTAGCACAAATATCAAAAACGCCCCCAAAACGGGTTCACGCTGCGCCAAACCGTAGTAAAACAACGCCCCTAACACCACTAATCCTGTGAGCCCAAGCCAAGGCGATAAGACGCCGTGCTCTAACCCAGGCACAGACCCGAGTAAGGTCAGCCAATACCGCAAGACCGCCGCGAGCGCGGCAAAGCTTGTGAGCCGAAAGCCACTCGTGGCACTGAGGTCTACTGTTTGGACAAAAAATCCCGCGACGCCGAACGCGAGACCGGCCCAAAGCCAAGCCACGCGCCACCGTTGCTGCCACGCCAACAGAGCAAACCCAGCCAAGAAAATCGCCAGCCCTTGTGCCGCCGTGAACACAGCCGCAAGACCCAACCCCACCGCACCAACCGCTGCCCAGTGTGTGCCTCTTCGCCACAACACCAAGCTGCCCGCAGCAAGCGGGACGACCAGATAATGATCAATCGCGGCATAGGACAGGAGCTGGTTTTCGAAATGCTGAAGTTGGAAAATTAACAGACTTAAAAACGCCAGATACATGAACCGCAGATTCCATTCGCGGGGCTGCCAAGCCATGATAGCTACGCCAAGCACGATCGCCATGTTCCCGATGGCAGCTAGGGTGATGAAATTAATTTTGCCGGTGAGCAGATAAACTAGAGCGAAAATCGCTCGGCTTGTGATCATACAATGCTGACCGTCCGCCGCTACAAAAAGTTCGATAACGTCGCGCCACGAACTACTGTCATGAAACTGCACTAAAAAACTCAGCGTAGTCGAAAATTCATCCCAGAAAGGTGCGTCTCGATAAGTCGTAATCGAAATCCACCCGATAAATGCCAACGGTAGGAGCGCCACCAGCAGCAACAGCCAACGCATCGAGAACGATACCTGCCAGTCCGGAGAAGACGTATGAATGGGGCGATTCATCGTAAAAAGTTAAACCAAACAGGAGGCCTCAAACCAAGCAAGCCACGTCTCAGCGATAAAGTAGTTAGCGACTGGTGTTTTCAGCAGCGGTTTGATTGAAAACGCGTTGTATCCACGATGCTTGTTGCTGCGAACTCGTAAAATACGGTGGATTCGAAGGATTTCCAAGGGTGTCCGCGTATCGCTGAGGTCTCGGAGAATCCTCAGTCCACTCGTGATCCCACCGTCGTTTTCAGTGCAACGTGCAGTTGATTCGCAATCATTCCGGGGTGTCGGAATCGCCGAGATTACCGTATTAACTCATTTGCATCAAAACGTATCAAATTAACCACTACCGGAAATCGCGGATTTTAAGATGACGGGAAATCTGGTTTCAACTCCCGCCACCTCCACCATTTTAACAACCCATCGTGCCCGTTCACGCCGATGGAATTACTCAACGTACCTGGCGTGCGACCGGGGCTTAAATCGCGGGCGGGCAGCGGAAGTGCGGCGAAGCGGGTAAGGTTTAGGGCGCCTCGTAGATCTCGATCAGCGCGCTTCCGGAGGAAGCGTTTTTGGCTGATTTGATCTGCGCGGGGTACGCGCCGGGATTGACCGTGATCAAGACCCCAGCTCGATCGTATCCCAGAAAGCATAAGAAGGGGCGCCTCCACACACTCTGCCCGGACTTTACCAGATCAATAGTAAGCCTTAGCCAGCGTGTTCGGAAAGTAAGGGATTTATAACGCGCACGGCGTCGTAGAGTTGGCCGTGATTCAGATCCTCGGAATAGAGGGTGTGGCAGCCGAGGGTCTGCGCGGCGGCAAGGATGGCTGAATCCCAGTAGGAAATTTGGTGGCGAGAGCGCAGGCGAATAGCTTCTCGGACGAGTTCCGGAGTCACAGCCACACAGGGAAATTCATCTAACACGCGCAGAACGGCGTGGATTTTAGCTTCGGTTATTACTAAACTTTTTTTGCTCAGTGCATTAGATACGAATTCTTGAAGAACCTGGCCAGAGACGCCGAGATTGGGCTTTTCGAGTACAGCGAGCGCGAGGCTGCGCTTAGCCTGATCGACGGGATCGTGGCCTGCAGCATAAAGAATGATATTAGTATCAACGAAAAATTGTGCGGTCATAAATTTCGTCGCGTTTGAGAGGAGCAACCGGGCCTTCTAAGCCTAAATCTTGAAGGGCGGCGATCAGACGGGCGGCGCGGGCGCGTTGCTCGGAGTCGCTTGCGTGGGGGGCGGTGACACGGCGCAGACCTTCGGTCACCAGTTCCTTGAGGCTGGTGTGGTGCTGAGCAGCATAGACCTTGGCGCGGGTTAGCACGTCATCGGGAAGGTCGATCGTGGTTTTCATATGGCCATAAATATGGTCGCCTTGATAGAAGGCAAGGCTCTGCTACCTGAAAGCGCGGTCGCAGCCGGTCTGCGACCGCGCGCATGGCAGCGTGGTAAGGCTGTGACCTGAGCGTTCAGACGCTGGGTGAATTCTTTTTTCGCCAAGCTGGGTTCGCGCGCGCGCCCAATGCGGAGGGCGTCAACCAAAACGAGTAAATCGTAGAGTGGGCTTGCCTCGAAATAATGGACCCCAATTTAGGCGGCTATGATGTCCTTTGACCTGCCCCGGATGACTGGATACCGCAGAACTCTCCGAGCACTAGAATTGAAGCTCAGGGCGATCGCTTGGGCTTGGCCTAAGTGTGCACCACTAGCAGCCAAAAATCACCCGTAATATAAACGCTAAATGACCCATTTTTTAGCTCATTTTTCAGAAATTAAAAAAGCAGAGATAGATAATCTAAAAATCTATTAATCATTATTTTATTAATCATTAAAAGGCCTGAGTAAGCCCGGTTCAACTCCCGCCAATTCCACCCATTTTAATAACCCATCGTGTCCGTTCACGCCGATGGAGTTATTCAAAGTACCCGGAGTGCGCCCGAAGATGCGATCGCTGGCGTGCTTTGGTTATGGCGAATTTACCGCTTTAGCGGTAAATTTTACAAAATCCTACAGGAAATCCAAAGGATGCAACAGAAATCATTTGAAATTACTGCTTAAACGGTAAATTTTTTATTAAATTGGAATTTTGGCTTGAGAATAGCATTTTATGTGATTTTTTACTGCTTAAGCAGCAATGATCGCCTTAAGTCAAATTGTTCGGATCCACCGGCGAAAAGCCGGGTTAACCCAAACCGAAGTGGCCCAACTCGCCGGCGTGGGCAAGACGGTCGTGTGGGATCTGGAGCACGGCAAGGAGTCGGTCCAGTGGGACACTCTCCAGAAGATCTTCCGTGTGCTGAACATCACCGTTGAATGGCAGAGTCCATTCCTCCAACGCCGCGCCCTCTCAACGGAAGCATCCGCCCCGCCACCGCCGTCGCCGTCACCGTCACCACCGCCGTCCCGCTCGCCTAGGCGGAAGCATTCGTCATGAAGCGCGCTTGCATTTATCAACAAGATCAACTCGCCGGCTTATTGGAAGCGCGGGGCGACGGCTCGTATTGCTTTACGTATGACGCCGGCTTTCACGGCGAGCCGGTCTCGCTTACCATGCCGACCAGCCAGCGGGTGTGGGATTTCCCTCGCTTCCCGGCGCCCTTCGAGGGGCTGCTGCCCGAGGGCGTGCAACTCGATGCACTGCTTCGGCTACGCAAACTGGATCGCAGCGACTTTTTCGGTCAGTTGATCGCCGTGGGGCACGATGTGGTCGGATCACTGCGCATTGAGGCCACCCCATGAATTGCCTCATCACGAATGAGCCTTGGCAGGGGCTGGAGCCGTATTCACCTGCGGGCCTTCGAATGCTCGACCGACGACTGAAGTCTCTGGCATCACTGCCCTACACGCGGGAGCAATTGCTGGAGGAGGCCGCTGCGCGCGCCGTGAAGATGTCGATCCAAGGCATGCAGCCGAAAGTCAGCACGATGCTGCGCGTGACCGAGGGTCGCATGGAGATCGTCGACCACGGTGGGCGATATATCGTGAAGCCGCCCCACCCTATTTATGCCGAGTTACCAGAGAACGAGGCACTCACCATGTCGCTCGCCGCTACGCTGGGCATTGAGGTGCCCGTGCATGGGTTGCTGCAGAACGGGGATCAAACTCGCTCTTACTTTGTCCGCCGTTTTGACCGCGTCGGCTGGAACAAGCGGCCCGTGGAAGATTTTGCGCAGTTGAGCGGGGCGAGCCGCGATACGAAATATGATTCCAGCACCGAGCGGCTAATCGAAATTATAGACCGCTTCTGTACGTTCCCGGCGCTGGAGCGGATGAAGTTCCTCGACCGGCTGCTCTGCGCCTACCTGACCGGCAACGAGGACATGCACCTCAAGAACTGGTCGCTCATCACGCGCGACGACAAAGTGGAGCTGTCGCCCGCCTACGACCTGTTAAATTCCACCATCCCCAATCTGAAAAGCCGCGAGGAGATGGCCCTGCCGCTGCGAGGGAAAAAATCCAACCTCCGTGCGAATGATTTTTGGCACTACTTGGCCGGCGAGCGGCTCGGCCTGTCTGATGCCTTGATCGAGCAGACCCGGGCTCGCTTGGCGATCGCGTGCACCGGCTGGCCGGCCCAGATCGAAGCCAGTTTTCTCTCGGCCGAGATGAAGACTCGCTATCTCACTTTGCTGATGCAACGACGGGGACGTCTCGGCGTTCGAGCTCGCGCTTGATTACCCCTAAGTGGGGAGAGAAAGTGGATTTGAAGCTTAGTGTGCTTCTGCGGTAATGACGGACAAGCGTTGTGCCATATAAGGGATCCAAATTGAAGCTTAGGGCGATCGCTTTGGCTTGGCCTACGTGTGCACCGCTAGCAGCCAAAAATCACCCGCTATATACCCGCTAAATGACCCATTTTTTAGCTTATTTTTCAGAAATTTAAAAAGTAAAGATAGCTAAATTAAGCATATATTAATCAGTTTCTTATGTATCATTGGAAAGCCCAAAGAAGCCCGGTTCAACTCCCGCCACCTCCACCATTTTTATAACCCATCGTGCCCGTTCACGCCGATGGAGTTACTCAACGTACCCGGCGTGCGACCGGACATGAGATCACGGGCTGGCAACGGATGGGTGACGAGGAAAGTTGCGGCACTTCATAGATCTTGATGAGTGCCGCAATGCATCAAGAGAGCCTCCTACCGCGGTTCGGGCTTAGGCAAAGATCGGATGGGTAACTCAACGTAATCCCCTGAGGACAAAGACGCCACTGCTTGAACGACGGAATCAGCGTCTTGCCGGATGCGCCGCCAATCCGTGGTAAGCAAGACAAGTATCGCTAGTCGGCGGCTGGGCAGGTGCTGCTGATAGCGAAGATTTTGATCCGTCGTAATGATGGCGGCAAAGCCATCCGCCTCTGCTGCGCGCAATAAGTCACCATTTTGTAGTTCGCCCCAGCCGCGGTCAAAAGCTGTCACCACCTCGTGTGAAGCCAGAAAGCGGCGCAGCGGCACAGGTGTGCCTTGATCGAAAAGTATCTTCACTCCTTTAAGCCTCAACGAGGCTGCGCTGCGCGTGGTCCAACACGGCCTCGATTTGCTCCCGACTCACTCCAGGAAACCATTCCAAAAAATCCTCTACAGTTGCTCCGCTTTCAAGATTCTCGAAAAGTGCCTTTACCGTAACACGCGTGCCCTTGAAAAGCCAGGCGCCGCTGACTTTTCCGGGCGCCCGATCGACGGCGGAACATTCTGACCAGTTAAGCATGCATCACGGTGGCCAAATACGCGTCCCAACGCAAGGATGTTGGAGAAGATCTCAGCCGACACGGTCTAACGCCAAACCGGACGCTTTTTGGGCCGCGGCGCGTTCCGCATGTTCGAAGGCCTCTTCGAAGTCTTCTAGATCGCGATTTGACATGCCCAAGGCCCGTCCGGTCTCACGCCATCCGGCAACGGCGCGCTCGACTCCACGTAGGATTTGTTTTGCGCGCGGTAGCGACAAACGAAAATAAGCGATCACCGACATCAGGGCCTCGACGGTAGCGGCCGGTCCAGTTTCGGCCGACACCCACGTCTTCAACTCACGCGCGCGGTCGGGAAAAGGATTAAGATCGAAGGCCGGTGCGAGTCTCCATTGACCGTGCGTTGCATGAAGAAAGCCGTGATTGTGGAGATGATCGTCCACGTTGGTGATGAGAATCGAGAAGGCCATCCGTCGCCAAAGCTCCTCGATGTCGGCCTGGGCCGCCGCCCCATTGACGCGCAGCGCATCCACGATTTCCGTATAGCTGTGTTCTTGGGCACCGGCTGATTCGACACCGAGCAAAGTCGCCGCCGAAACATACATCAAGCGCCGGCCATCGAGGGTCCGGTCGAAGCGGCGAATCAAGGCTACAGGTAGGCCGTCGCTATCTACGATGCGAGCAGCCGCGACGTTAAGGCCGGCGGCCTTCGCCAAGGTCATGGCGAGTACCTCGCCTTTGGTGACCGCGCGTTCGTCCTTAACGCTCGGAAATTTTCCGATCGCCAGCATGCCGTCGTCATCCACCACCGAGCACTTGGGCCGCAAGCCGCCGAGCGAGGTGCCCCGACCCCTCAGGTAGGCGAGATCTGCGGCCGTCTCCGATTCGGTTTCAACAGCGCGGGAGGCGCTCATTAGGTGCCGTAATTCCAAAAGCGGCGGCGCCGTGCGGCGACCCAGTTCAGAGGCGCGCTGAAATACCCCGGCCTCATCGCGAAAGCGGAGCGCTCCAACGCGATTGCCATCGTCCACGGCGAGGAGAAAATCGACGGCGTTGAGCTGGGCCGATCCCGCCTCGGATCCCGCCCGTTTCGCCACCTGGCGCCGCTTCGCGTGGTCCCGCAGGATGACTCGGCGGCCCCAACCGTCGGGTTCGGTATCGGCAATCGCCGCGTGAAACCCGGAGCCCTCCGGGGTTTTGCGGTGATACTGCGGGCCGGTGACCAACGGCAGGTTCGGCTCCAGCGCAAAGCGGTCCGTAGCCGCCAGCCAGGTTTCGTCGTAAACCAAAGCGGTATGCTCGCGCGCGCCATTTTGATCATAATGCAGGGTGCCGACGAGGCGGCCTTCATCGCCTAGACAGACTTGCAGGGTGCGTTTCACAGTGAGCTAGGCGAGGGCTTGACCCGGACACGTTTGGGCAGTCGGGCCTCATCCAACTGCAGGCCGACATCGTCAGCTTTGGGATCGATTAATTCGCCGAGAGCCGTGCCCAAGCCTAGGACAAAAAGCGCCATGGCGTAGGCGCCCATCGCCACCGTGGGATCACCCTTTTCGACTCGGCGATAGGTATTGGTGGCCACACCCATCCGCTCCACCATCATGGCGACGGTGAAATTGCGTTTGCGACGCGCCGTGGCCACATCTTGGCCGAGTTTGGCCAAGGCGCGGCGGGTTGGTGGCGGCATGAGATCATGAAGGGAAGAACGCATGATTAATGGCTATATATAGACTTTTAAATAATTTAATAGTCAATACATTGATATAAAACGGGTGCCATACCCGACCTGACCCTGATCACTAGACAGCCGGAGGGCGGGGCGCGGAATTAGTCGCTAACTCTTTGAGGCGGGCCCGAAAGGCGTCGACGATCTCGCTGATCCAAGCGTTTTCGAAACGTTTACGAACCGTGAGGGCGAAATATTTCTCTACCAAGCCAGGAACGCGGGCCATGAATTTAATATGACGGGACTGTAGTTCGCGCTCGATCACGATTTTGGAAACCAGCGCTAGGCCTTTACCGGATAAAGCAAGTAGGCGCATGAGGGCCATGTCATCCACTTCGGCGCGAACTACCGGATCGATGCGTGCGGCGGCCAAAAGCGAATCAAAATCGCCACGCATGGGGCTGCGATGGCTGGGAAGAAACAAAGGCTGCCCTCGAAGATAGTCGGGGAACTTAGGCTGTGGTTTGGGCATTGGGAGGCTCCCCACCAAATATACCGGGACTTCGCCTAAGGGATGATTGAAGACGTGAGTTCTCTTATCTGACCTCACGGGGATATGCGACAGGACTAAGTCGAGGGCATGCTCCTCAAGCTGTCGGGTGAGGGTATCTAGCGCACCCGCCACTACCACCAAGGAGATTTGCTTATCTGCTAACAAGGGCTGGATGAAGTCGAATTGAAGATTCTTGGAAAGAGCCTCAACGGCGCCGATGCGCAACACGCGAGCTCGGCTTGGACTAGACTGCCGAAAGCGGGCCAGCAGCTCCCGACCTGTGGCGAAGATGGTCTCCGCATGCTCCTTAGCAACCAAGCCAGCATCGGTCAGCAACAACTGTCGACCGCGCCGCTCAAAAAGCGGCTGACCAAGACTCTCCTCGAGCTCTCGCAGTTGTTCGCTCAGGGTTGATTGTGACACGCGCAAGGTTTCGGCGGCCTGGGTCATACTACGATGCTGTGCGATCATCCAGAAATGGCGCAAATGATGATAATTTAACCAATCGGTCGTTTTCGATGAACTGCCCATAATATCGGAAATACCGAATCTTAGAATAGAAACAATCTGTTTTTACGAATTATCATTTTAATATAAGGTGGAAGGATGTCGTTAGATTTTATTCAGATTTTGCTCTCCAATTTACTTTCCCCCGCAGTGCTTTTCTTCGCCCTAGGGGTGGCGGCAGCGCTTCTACGCAGTGACTTAAAATTTCCTGAGGCACTTTACGTCACACTCACCCTCTATCTACTGACCGCTTTAGGTTTCAAAGGAGGCGTAGCGATTCATGAAGCTGGGTTTCGAGTTGTCGTGATACCGGCCCTGGCCGCGATGGTTTTGGGCGCCTTGATTCCGCTTTGGGTCTATCCTTTGTTGCGTTTTGCAGGAAAGCTGAGGCCGGTGGATGCAGCGGCGATCGCAGCCCATTACGGGTCGGTCAGCGCGGTCACCTTCATCACAGCGACCAACTATCTCAAAGGCCTAAATGTAGCTTATGAGAACTATGCGACCGCGTTTCTCGCCGTGATGGAATCACCGGCGATTATCGTAGGAGTAGTGCTGGGTAAGCTTAACTTGAATCAAAAAAACCCATTCCGGGGCAGCTCAATGGGCCAGGTTCTGCGCGAGGCTGTGCTAGGGCGCAGTGTGTTCATGCTAGTGGGTGCGTTAGTAGTGGGCGCACTCTGCGGTCAGGCAGGCATGACCAAAGTTGAACCGTTTTTTGTCACCCCGTTCCAAGGGGTACTTGCGCTATTTTTGCTTGAGATGGGAATCGTTGCAGGCGGGCGGATTAAGGAGCTAAAGCAGGCAGGTCCGTTTCTTATTTTCTGCGGCATACTCCTTCCCTTGGTCCACGGTTTTCTTGGTATTCTGATCGGCAAGTATACCGGCCTGAGTCTGGGCGGCACGACTTTGATGGGGGTCTTAGCTGCGAGCGCTTCATATATCGCCGCACCCGCGGCGATGCGAGTGGCGCTGCCGGAGGCAAATCCGGCTCTCTATTTAACATCTTCGCTGGCGGTCACATTTCCATTTAATGTCACGCTCGGTATTCCCATCTACTATGGCATGGCTCGCCACCTACTTGAATGACTCCTTCAATCTTCACTGGAAGGGTATGCCCTGCGCCACCCTCGGAATATTCCCGTGTTCTGGGGGCTTTCTCGATAGCCCTTGGGAAAAAATCCTGTCAACAAGGCTATCAAGCGCTGCAACCTCTAGTAGCGTGCGACTGGGAATGAGTCCCTGCCGAGTCGCGGGCTCAAAGTCCGAGCGCGGCCTTGACGGCCGCCTCTAGCTGGGGGCCGCGCGCGTGAGTTGTGATAATACGGCCATCTTTACCGATCAGGAACATGGCGGGAATGGTGTTGATAAGATAGTCGACCGCGATCGTGTTCTGCCGATACTTACCGTCAAAATACTGCGGCCACGGCATCTCGTTTTTCGCGATAAAATCGATCAGCACCTGACGCGCCTTGGCGAGCTTTTGCTCCCGCTCGAGCGCGGTGTCGGCGTCGGCGAGCCGAGCGTTCTCGAGCGTGATACCCACGACCTCGAAGCCCTTTGTGTGGTAGGCGGCGTAAAGCTTTTTGAGGTTAGGAATCTCCTCTTTGCAGGGTGCGCACCAAGTGGCCCAGAACTCCACGAGGACGACTTTTCCTCGCAGGTCTCGGAGGTCGACCTTGCGGCCGTCAATCGCGGTGAACGCGAGCTCGATGGGCCGCTTTGCCCGGTCGCCGAGCTGCTGGCGGGCGGCCGCTTCACGGGCGCCCGCGGGCGCGGCGTTGACGAGTGCCGTTCCTGGATAGGCGGCGAATGCGGCCCACTGCGCTTGGATCTCTTCGCGGGTGGCGCCGGCGCGTTCCATAGACTTGATGTAGCCGCTGGCGAGGGAGCCCATGAGTGGCTCGTTGGGGTACTTGGCCGCGAGCCGGTCCACCTCGGCCTTCACCGCAGCCAGGGCGGCGACACGCTCTGTCGGGGCGGCTTTAGCCGCAAGGTTGCGTAGGCCGACCAAGGTCTGCTGCTCGAGAATGAGCCGATTGGTTTCAGAAATGTCCGGTGCCGCGATTCCGGCGATCTGCAGCGCCTGTAGCTTGATTGCCCACTGCGCGCGCGCCGCCTCGCTAAACACGGCGTTGGCGGCATTTTTACCATCCTCGCGGCCGTTGATGCCACCGGTCCAGCTGCCGAATTGCTTCACCATCTGCATCACGCAGTCCCAGCGGCGCGGGTCCGCAGGGTGCCGATCGTAAAAATTCTGGCCCGTCGTGAGAACGCCTTGAACAAACATCATGCCCCAGCGGATGCGACCCGCGTAATCCGTGTCCTTGGGTGAAGGCGGAGGCTGCATCGCCTGTTGAAACGCCGCCCAATCTGGATCGGCGGCGGCTTCGGCTTTGCCTGACGAGTCCGCCGCGAGCACGAACGGCGAAACGATGGCTAACAAGAAAAGCAGGAGCAAAAGCCGAAGGGAAAAGAAATTCATAAAGGAGAAGCCTACTAGTTCGCAGTAGTTTAGCCGCGGGAGCCGATACCAGCAAGAGGACCGCTGGCGAAACCAGCACGGTCTATCGTGTAGATGACATGACGAACCATGCTACCGGCCATTTCGGCGTGGTGTTCGCGATTGGTCAGTTGGCCACCGATTTTCTCCATGGCGCGACGCGATCGAACGTTGGCTTCGCCAACGATGAAAATGACTCTATCGAAATGCGCTAGAGCATGACCAACCATTAGGGACTTAATAGCGGCGTTAGTCGGGCCACCCCAATAACTACGAGCGAGGAAAGTCCAGCCGATCTCGATCTCGCCTGGTTGAGCGCGTGAGGGATCAAAGCGAGACGAGCCGATGAGTTCATTCGTCGTGGGATCGATGGCGACCAAAGCGCCACCACTTGCCATTGCGTCAGCAAAGAAGCGCCGGAATACCTTTTCTTGCCAACGATCATACGCTGGATGGAGAGCCCAGATGAGCGGGTCGCTCGCGACCGCATAGAGTGCTTCCCAGTCGTCCACGTGAAGCGGGCGCAACTTAATGAGTGGATGCAGGAGTAATGGCTGCAGAGTTCGCACACATTTTTGTGATGGGATTAATTTTTTTGAGCCACCCCTAAATTGTAATATCAGCGCAAGGTCGAGAACCACGCCGTGCGCACTCGCATCGAGCCAATTTGATTGGCGTAACCTATCCAAATTACGCCACCTCACGAGACCATCTACGACCAAACAAACGGGACCAAATTATTACCGGGTAAATACTACGGCAGCGGATAAAAATTCGCTTATTGTGTGAGGTCGATGGCGTTAATCGATACGCCCGCCGTGTGACCATGAACGAGATCACCGGCGGTTCCCAACACAGGGCCTGCAACGGGACTCAAAAGTCACCACCACCGGAGTCACCCCCACCAGCATCGCCACCGGAGTCGCCACTGAAGCTATCGCCGGAACTAGAATAGTCCGTATCTCGGCGGGTGGCGCCCGAATCACTATCAGGGCCGCTATCGCTATCGGAATTATGATGGCCCGAAAATTGATCGTAGAGCCACATTCCAGCCGCTGCACCGAACATGCCGCCGAGCAATGATGTCATGAAGCCTCCCCCGGTACCCGTTTGCGTCCCGGCCGCGCCGCGATTGAACATAGAGCGTAGGAGTCCGACCACTAGCCAGGCGACGAGAAAACCAAGCCCCGCTGCCAAAAACCAATCCCACGGGCCCGATTCTTCTTTTTCTGCCACGGCGGGATTTTGGGCGATAGGCGGGGCGCGATCGACACGATGCGATTGCATTGCAGAGGCGATCACGCTCACGCCTTGGAGCAAGGCTTCGTCGGGCTGCTTGGTGCGCAACTTTTCAAGCATCATCTCAAGTAGGACGGTCCGATCTTTTGAAGTAAAAAGCGTCCGCTGCGTTTCGTTGCCAATGATTACCTGGAGGTGGGCCGGATCCTTTGAGAGCAAGATGTAGATACCGTTGACGCGCTGCTGGCGGGCCTGCTGCAAAGTCCACGCTTCAAACATCCGATTGACCGCCGCACGGTCCTGCAAATTTACACCTTGGCTGACCTGCGCGGGAACCTCCTTAAACGTCTCGATCACGACTTCTTTTTTGAAGCGCGTGCCGAGCTCAAGGAGCTGACGATTGGCCTCAGCCTTGGCCGCGTCGGAAAAAAAGTTACCGCTATCGATAATCACCCCGCGCTCCGCTCGGCAGACGACCGATCCCAACAGCAGCGCGAAAATCAGACTCACAAGGAGGCGAAGACGGAGTGTGGTTAACATGATCAGATCGATATGCACTACGCCCAACCGGTCAATCTGCGCGTGATGGGCTAAGCCATTTGATTCCTGAAACCCTGATAACTTGGCTCAAAATACAACACGCCTATTCGCGTCCGCAGCCCGCCGCCGTGAAATCGACCAAGATTTTCATTCCTCAGCGGTCTCTTCGATCGATTTTTGACTCCAAGCCAAAAAACCCGCGGGCGCAACAATCGTGGTCAAAAACAACCTCATCAAAAAATTTTCCATAATCGGGAGGGTTACGCGCAAACCCAATCGATCACCAAAGCTAGTTAACAAACCCGCCAACAAAATGACCAAGCCTATCAACTTTACCGTATCAAAATAAGCCCGGTTACGCTCGGCCAGTTCACGCTCATCGATTTGGCCCTCGGGAGCGTGGGCGATGAAGCTCAGGCTTGAGAGAAACAACACTCCGCCCGCCCCGATTCCGATCAGCAGGAGAACACCAAAACTGATCAATATAACGGGGTGCTCTGGCTCCAATCCAAACTTCATCAACAAAGAGCCCCATAAACCGACCAGCATGGCGACAAAAAGTCCCCGAGCGGTGCGTAGACTTAAATTCATGTAAGAGAAGCGTGTGCTAGTTTTCATAAAACGAATTTTGCTTAGGATTTTTTCTGGTCGAAAAGTTGCGTAAAAAGAGCGGGAAAGGGTTTGAGCGAAAATAAGGCATCCACACTGACGTTGAAAACCTTGGCCAAGCGCAGCGCGCATTCGACGCTCGGGCTATACGAGCCGCGCTCGAGGAATCCAATCGTCTGAGGATTCAGGTCCACGAGATCGGCCAGCTCTTTTCGGGAAAGACCGCGTTCGGTGCGAAAGAGAGTAATACGATTATGAACCATGTTTTGATTGAGAAATTATTTGTTTTGTTTAAGCAATATTTAATTTCTGTTAAACAACTTTTTTCGTTCAAGCATGAGTAATCTCTAGTGTCGTCCCGATGTTTTTTCGCTTAAGCAAAGAGCCTTACGTTGCTTCGCAGTATACCAAATGGTAGAGCTGCACCGGCAACCGCTCCGCCCAGCAAAACATAGGCCTCTTTCTGGATTAAACCCCCGACACTCTAATTTGCCGATTCGCCGGCCCTGCTCACACGTAGGGCAATTCCGCAGGCGTTAGATCCGCAAAAACCATTTTTTTCGGTACATTCCGTACAACAAAAACCACATCACTAAAAGCGTGGCCGCCCCCAACAGCAGCGGTTCGTACGCTGTCCCTAGAGTTCGAAAAAAAGCCAGACCGATATGTGTGAGTAAACCCTGGCGAATGAAATCCACAAACAGATGCGCGATCAGATACGCTGCGATCGAATTTACACCGATCACGACCAACGGAAACATCCCACGACCTCGTTGCGCCACATCCACGACTGCGTAAAATCCGGCGAGTAACAAGCTGCACGCGCCACCGCTAAATAGCACCCAACTTGGCGTCCAAATGCGTTTCACCACCGGACATACACCGAGCCCACCCAGCAGGGAACCGAGAGTCAACCCACCCGCCCCCGCGATTATCAACCAACGGATTTTTTCCTTCGCCGGACGTTCATCCTGCAACAAACCACCGGCCAACAAGCCGAGGATCATGGTCGCCAACGTCGGCACGAAACTGAGCGTCACGTAGCCACCCGGGTGATACACAAAAGGTTTCTCGCGCGGAAAAAGATTAAGCCACACCTGCTCAAAATCGGCGGCAAAATGGGTGTTTTTTTGCCAGTGCGCCGCAAATCCGTTGAGTCCATTGGCCTCCCACCAGCTTGAGCTCAGCCCGACTGCCGCGTAATCAAAACCTGCGCTCGGCAACGGATAGAGCGCAAACGCAGCCCACGTAATCAGGAGGATCGATCCACACGCCAACACTTGTTCGCGCCGCGAACGTAAACCCAGCGCGAATAAAAAAACGTAACCCAGCCCGATTTGCGTGAGCGTATCCTCAAACGTCCAATACGTGCTCATCTTACCCACCGAACGCAGCGCGACTCCGAGCAAAATCAAAATCCCGGCTCGCCAGCACGCATGTGCAAGCAACGCCGTCATGCCTTGACCGCGGTTTCGTCGGCTCGAAAGAGAAAACGGCAATGCGACTCCCACTAAAAAAGAAAACGAGGGCTGAATAAGATCATGCAGTGAACACCCGATCCATTCCACGTGAGATTGTTGAGCGGCAAGAAACCCCCAAAGTTTACTTTCTGGCAAGGCTTGGGCGACGCGCTTCAAGCGCAAGACCTCAGCCATCATCAACAACATCACAAAGCCACGATAAGCATCCAGCGAGGCGAGGCGCTTGGTTCCCGTCTCAATGGGCTTGGCTGTACTCGCAACCTGCTCAGACGTAGGGGGCGTCATGTGCCTCTGATTTCCAAGGCGGACACTAACTTGGCAAGGCCGAACCCCAGCCACTGCCACCGCCTAAAGCCTTTATCCGCCTCGAAGAGCACCCAAGCATCGCGTGGGGACCAGAGGCAGAAAATTGGGCCGGTCACGTACCCCTACGTAACCGGCCCTTAGCTTTCTGTATAACCCCAGACAATGTCGCCGCTAGGCAGCGACAGGCGGAATCATTTTTCATAAACAAGTCCCGTCAACCCGCCCACGTTACGATTGCGCGAACTATGGTGCATATCGCTCGCTCGTAAACACCCAGAGGGGGCTCTCCATCGTCCAAATCTCAAATTTCACGAAATGCCGATTTGCAGAAAATTTAGCTAATTCAACCTGAGCTTTTGCAGTCTCAATCACCCTTGATCTTAGCGCGCTAAAGCGACGGTATGGACGCACAAAACTATCCCATGAACCTCACTCAACTTAGCGATCTTCGCCGCACAGTTCTCCTCGCCGCGAGCTTCAGTTTTTTAGCTGTCGCACTTTTAGCAGCCCCGAAAGCCCATCCCGTCACTACCGGTTGGACAGAAGTGTTTACCAACGATCTGTCGAACGCAGTGACCGCATCCGGCG
>CANHAH010000063.1 GCA_947458705.1 Opitutia bacterium
AAAAACTAACTCATTCCTACCATGGCTAAAATATACAACGACATCACGGAAACGATCGGCAACACCCCGCTCGTGCGGCTCAACCGCACCGCGGCCGCACACGGTGCGCAGGCGGAGATCCTGCTCAAACTCGAGTTTTTCAATCCGCTCTCGAGCGTGAAGGACCGCATCGGGTTCGCCATGATCGACGAGGCGCTCCGCAGCGGCAAAATCACCAAGGACACCGTCCTCATCGAGCCGACTTCCGGCAACACGGGCATCGCGCTCGCCTTCGTCGCCGCGGCCAAAGGCCTCAAACTCATCCTCACCATGCCCGAGACAATGACGACCGAGCGCCGGAAACTGCTCAAAGTCCTCGGCGCGCGACTCGTGCTCACCGAAGGCGCCAAGGGCATGAAAGGTGCCATCGCCAAGGCCGAGGAACTCGCCGCCAAAATCCCCGGCGCCGTCATTCTCCAGCAGTTCGCTAATCCCGCTAATCCTGCGATCCACCGTAAGACCACGGCCGAAGAAATCTGGCGCGATACCGACGGCAAAGTAGATTTCCTCGTCGCGGGCGTAGGCACGGGCGGCACGATCACCGGCATCGGTGAAGTGCTGAAGGCGCGCAACCCTGCGGTGAAAATCGTCGCCGTTGAACCCGACGCTTCCCCGGTACTTTCGGGGGGCGCGCCTGGCCCGCATAAATTGCAGGGCATCGGCGCGGGTTTTGTGCCGGCAGTGCTGAACACCAAGCTTTACGACGAGGTGATCCGCGTGAAGGAAGCCGATTCCGGTCCGGTTTCGAAGCAGGTCAATCAGCTCGACGGTATTCCGATCGGCATTTCTTCGGGCGCGGCCGTTTGGTCGGCGCTCCAACTCGCGCAACGGCCTGAAAACAAGGGCAAGCGCATCGTCGTGATCATCGCCTCGGCCTCGGAGCGGTATTTGTCGTCGTGGTTGTTCGCCGATATTAACGTCGAGAGTGACTCAATCGACGATTTGGTCGGCGTCGCGAAGCTTTGAGCCGGCGAAGGACGATTTATTTCTAGCGAAGACCGGTCATGACCGGTCTTTTTTTACCTCGGCCGCGCCGGCCCACTTGAAGAAACATACGCCGAAGGCGGCGAGGGCGACGCACAGGCCCACGAGTTTCATGCTCACGCCGGCCAGCAGTTGATCTTCGCTGGCCGTGAAATCGGCGATTATGCGTGGGGCGTATTCGTAGGTGGGGTAGAGGATATCGCGGGAAAAAGTGATGTAGGCGAAGACCGGCGTCATCGCGATCAATACCCCGAAAAGGTAGATCATGCGCACGCCGTAAGCCAGCGGCGGGAAGGCGCGTGATGGGCTCAGCATCGGCCACCAATACAGCAGGCCGGCGCCGAAAAACATTAGGTGTTCGATCACGTGCACGGTCTTGTTCTGTAAGGCCCAGTCGTAGGCCCAGGGTGCGTGCCAGAGGCTGATGATGAGCGTGTAGAGCAGACCGGCGATGAGGGGATTAAATAACAGGCGCAGCGGTCCGCGCCACGCTTTGCGATCCAGCACGGGATCGACCATCCAGACGGGCAAGCCGCGGAGAAAGAAAATGGCGGCGCCGTAGATCAGCAACTGGTGTTGCAGCATGTGGACGCTAAAAAGAAAGCGTTCACCGATCTGGTCGAGGGGCGAGCCCACCGCGAGATAGAATATGACGAGTGCGGTGTAAAACTGGGTGGCTTGACCGCGAGGAAAGGGCGCGCCGGGTGCGAGGCGCGCACGGAGCGGGCCGGCGAGGATCGCGTAGAGCCAGCCAAGGAGCACAAGCCCACCGACCAAGTAGGGTTCATTGTGCCAGTGGCGCCAGTCGATCATGGAAAAAAGAAAGGCGGCCCGGAGGCCGCCGTGGTTATCTGAATTTTTCTACTCAGGGCTACCGCGCTTAGACGGGAAGCGGCAGGCTGTCCTTCACCATGAACAATTCGAGCAGGGCCCAGGTGGTGCCGCTGGCGAGTACCAGCCCGATGAAAAACATGATCGTGCAAAAGGGTTTATCCCAGCGCAGGTGCATGAAGTAGAAGATCACGTACATGAACTTTACGACCGACAAGACGACCAAGCCGGTCACGATAATCCATTTGGCGAAGGGCAGGTAAATGCCGACGATCTCGACGCCGGTGATGACGGCTAGGAGCATGGCGATCTGCACGTAGATCTGGAACTTGCTTTCGTCGTGGCCGTGATCGTGGGCGGCCGGGGTGGAGTGGGCGGGAGCGCTCATGGTGATTATCAGAGGTATTCGAGGAGGTAGACGGCGGTGAAGATGACGATCCAAACGATATCAACGAAGTGCCAGTAAAGGCCCATGGACTCGACGTCGATGGCGTTGGCTTCACCGAAGTTCACTGGGCCAGTTGGGCGGGCGAGGAAGATGCCGGCGGCGATACAAGCGAGCAGGCCGGCGAGCATGGCGAAATGACCGCCAAAGAAGGCGCCGACACTACCGCCGGTGTGTAAGGTGTGGACAAGGGCGAGCGTGGAGAAGATCGCAAGCAGGATGGCTCCGATGATTACGAGAATGTGAACGGCGTGGCGGATGAACCAAGCGGCGTTGCGGCCGGCCTCGGGTGGCTGGAAGGAGCGCACATACATCAAGATCAGCCATAACACGCCGATAGCGACGTGCGTACCGTGTGTGCCAGTGAGGGTGAAGAACGTCGTGCCCAACATACTGTTGGTGATCGTCATCTTTTTGATCTCAACGAATTCTTGGAACTCGTACACTTGGCAGCCAAGGAAGATTGAGCCGAAGAAGATCGTGGTCAAAATAGACCAGCGCATGCTCTTGATGTTGCCCTTCTGGATCGCAGTGACGGCGAGCGCCATCATGAGCGAGGACATCAGCAGGATGAAGGTCGAGAATGAGGTGAGCTCTAGGCTGAAGATATTCTTCGGCGATGGCGCATCCGGCATCGGGTGCAGGCGATAAATCAGGTGCGTCGAGATAAGCGCACCGAAGAACATGCAGTCCGAAGCTAGGAACGTCCACATCAGCAACTTTTTATTGGGGATGCCGGTTGAGGTGCTCGGATCGTGGTGGTGGTCGATGGTACCAGCGTGACTGCTCATGGAATTAAATTGGGTTGGGAAGCGTGGACGGTGCGGTGGAGGCGCGGCTTAGTGTTGAGCTGCTTTTTTATCGGCGGGAGCGTGGCCTTCATCGTCGGGATGGAGGTGATAGCCTTCATTGCCTTCGAGGGCCCAGAAATAGATGCCGGCGAGCATGACCACGCCACCGATCATGGAGAGACCGATTTTCTTACCCCAGAAGCCGGGGCTTGGGTCATGGTCAATCACGGCGATGCCGATCGAGGCGATGAAGAGGCCGAGGCTGGCGACGAAGGGATAGATTGACTGGTGTGGCATGTGGATGCCGCCGTGAGCGGCTTCAGCTTTGGCGTGTTCGGCTTCTTCTTGGGCGATTTCTTCTTTGTGCTGTTTGTTGTACCAGTAAGCATCGCGCGCGTGCACGGTCGGGATGACGCGGTAGTTGTACTCAGGCGGGGGATTGGGCAGGCTCCACTCGAGGGTGCGAGCGTCCCAGACATCTTTGCCGACTTTTTCGCCCTTCAAGAAGGTGTAAACCATCACGGCGAAGTAGATAAAGATACCGACGCCGAGGATAAGTGCGCCGATGGTGGCGATGTAGTTGGCCGCGTTCCAACCCAGGTTGGCGTCGTAAGTAAACGTGCGGCGGGGCATACCGTTTAGACCGAGGAAGTGCATCGGGAAGAACGTGATGTTGAAGCCGGCGAAGATGACCCAGAAGGAGAGTTTGCCCCAGAACTCACTGACCTTGCGGCCAAACATGAGCGGGAACCAGTAGTGGATGCCAGCGAGGAGCGCGAAGAGCGAGCCGCCGATGAGCACGTAGTGGAAGTGGGCGATGACGAAGTAACTGTCCTGTTGTTGCGCATCCGCAGGAGCGGCTGAGTGCATGACCCCGGAGAAGCCGCCGATCATGAACATCCAGACGAAGCCGAGGGCAAACATCATGGGCGTGCGCATCGAGATGTGGCCGCCCCAGAGTGTACCGATCCAGTTGAAGATCTTTACACCCGTCGGTACAGCGATGGCCATGGTGGCGAGCGAGAACGCCGCCGTGGCCATGGTGCCCATGCCGGTGGTGAACATGTGATGGCTCCAGACTGAGAAACCTAGGAAACCGATGGAAGCGCCGGAGAACACCACGATCGGGTAACCGAAGAGGGGTTTGCGCGAGAAGGTTGGGAGGATTTCCGAGACGATGCCCATTGCGGGCAGAATCAGAATGTAAACTTCAGGGTGGCCGAAGACCCAGAAGAGATGTTGCCAGAGAATCGGCATACCGCCGTTGGAGACTTCGAAGAAACTCGTGCCGAAGAGGCGGTCCATCATTAGTTCAACCAGAGCGATGGTGATGAAGGGGAAGGAGAGAACGATCAGGAAGGCCGTAATGAGCGTCATCCACGTGAACACGGGCAGGCGCATCATCGTCATGCCAGGTGCGCGCAGATTGATGATGGTGACGATGAAGTTCAGCGAGGCGGCAATCGAAGCGACGCCGAGCAGCTGGAGCCCCATCACCCACATATCGATCGAGTGATCGGGAGCAAAGGTCTTAGAGGTGAGCGGGGCGTAGCCGACCCAGCCGCCGTCTGGGGCTCCGTCGTGCATGAACCAACCGAGGTTGATCACAATCGCGCCGGCGACGAAGGTCCACAGCGAGAAGGCGTTGAGGCGAGGGAAGGCGACGTCGCGCGCTCCGATTTGGAGCGGCATAATAAAGTTAAAAAACGCGGCCGAAAGGGGCATTACGGCGAGGAAGATCATCGTCGTGCCGTGCATGGTGAACATCGTGTTGTACTGCTGCGCTGTGAGCACGGTGCCGTTGGGGTACATCAGCTGGAGGCGGATGAGCAGCGCTTCGAAGCCGCCAACCAAGAAAAAGAACAGCGCGAACACGCCGTAGAGAAACCCGATTTTTTTATGATCGACGGTGGTCAGCCAGCTGATGAGGCCAGTCTGGGCGGTGGGGCGCCAGAAGATGGCGGACTTCGCGGGCGCGTGCGTGTCCTTGGCGTGCAGGTCGGATTTAAGAATGGCTTCCATGGTGCGGGATTACTTGAGGCTTTGGAGATAGGCGACGAGGGCGACTTCTTCTTCGTTTGTAAGCTTGATGTTGTTGTCGAGATAGCCTTTGGCCATCTTGTTGCCGGGTTTGACAGAGCCCGGATCGCGGATCCAGCGCCGGAGTTGCTCGGCGTTATTTTCGATCAGACCGGCGGCGAGCATAGAGCGGGCGCCGATGTGGGTGAGGTTGGGTCCGCTAATGCCGGCGGCGCCATGGCCGCGGACTTCATGGCAAGATGCGCAGGTTTTGGATGCAAAGAGCGCTTTGCCTTGGGCTATGAGCGCGGCGTTTTCGCCTTTTTCGGGGAATTGCTTGGCTTTCCAGGCCTCAAGGGGAGCGATCTCGTATTTATCAGTGATGCCGGTTTCGTTCTGCTTAAATGTGCGGAGCGAGGCAAATTGGGCCTTGGGGGTCTCCTCGCCGGGCTTGGGCGTGACGTTGCGGGCGGGGGAAGTTTGCTGGGCAACCCAGTCAGCGAAGTCCTTCGGTGAGAGTGCGATGACGCGGAAACGCATGACGGCGTGGGAGTCACCGCAATACTCGGCGCATTGACCCCAGAAGTAGCCGGGTTCGTCGGCTTGGAGCCAAAGGAAGTTGGCGCGATTGGGCATCATGTCGACCTTGCCGGCGAGTTTTGGGACCCAGAAGCTGTGGATGACGTCGATGGTGCGGATGTTGATGCGCACGGGGCGGCCGGCGGGTATGACCAGTTCATTGCCGGTGGTGAGGGCGCCGGTGCCAGCGATCTGCTCGCTGGGATATTCAAACTTAAACCACCATTGGTAACCAGTCGCGGTGATCTCGTAGGTGTCGGCCTTGCGGTCCTCGGGCACATCGTAGGTGTACCAGATACCTTTAAGAGTGGGAATCGCGATGATCACCAAAGCTAAAACAGAGGCTCCGATGAGGCCGAGTTCGATGAGTGGGTTGCCGTGACCTTGCTCGGGTGGGACGGCTTTTTCCTCGGCCTCATTCTTGGCGCGGAACTTCAAAGTCGCGTACGCTAGCACTCCGCCCACGAGGATGAAAATGACAAGCGTCACCCAGCAGGTGACGTAAAACACCTCGAGCTGTGAGCGGGCCACTGGGCCGGCCACGGTGATGGTGGACTGGTGTCCATCCATGCGCCAGAAGTTGTAATCGCAACCGGAGAGGAGTGCGAGGGCCCCGAGGGCAAAGCCGGCGCGGCCCCAACGGGCGGTGGAGGTGAGGAGGGAAGACAAGCGCATGGTGCGGTTCAGTAAAATTTAAATAAGGCTAGGTGATTCGCCAAACTCGGTAGAGAGTCCGCGAACCGTTCATCATTTCAAGTAAGAATACGATAAAGGTCGTAAAACCGTAAACTCTGCTCAGCGCATCGCAACCTAGCGGGTGGCCCTTGGCTCACCTATTAACATGGCTCGTAGGGGCATTAGAGGGAGCGTATCGCCCCCTCATGAGGCATTTTAACAGCCGAGTGTGTTTCTGCTAATTGTTCGTCCTTCGAGTTTGCCAGTCGCGAAAGGCTCGCTGACGGTCGATCCGTCATGAAAACTCGTAACCTCTTCCTTGTTTCCCTCTCTGCTCTCCTGCTCTCTGGCCTCGGTCAGAGTGTCGCCCTCGCGGCCGCTGCGGCTCCGCGTGCCATCGAAATCACGGCTGGTGATAATATGAAATTTAACCTCGCCACCATCGAGGCCAAACCCGGCGAAGTACTCAAAATTACGCTTAAAAACATCGGTACCATGCCTAAAGAAGCAATGGGCCACAACCTCGTTATCCTTAAAAAAGATGCCGACGTGAACGCCTTCGCCACGGCTGCTACCACTGCCAAGGCTACTGAATACATTCCTGAGTCCCTCAAGGGCCAAGTTCTCGCCCACACCCCACTGCTTGGGCCACGCAAATCCGCTGAAATCACCTTCAAGGTTCCAGCTGAGACGGGCGATTACCCGTTCATCTGCTCTTTCCCAGCTCACTTCATGGTCGGCATGAAGGGCGTCATTTCCGTCAAATAAGCTCCTTTAGCTTATCACAAAAAGCCGGGCCCTCTAGGGTCCGGCTTTTTTCGTGCCCCCAATGCTTAAGCTTTTGTGGGCCACCATTGATACAAAAAGAAATAAACCAGCACGCCTGTCACTGAAACGTACCACCAGATGGGGAACACTACCCGGGCCCAACGTTTGTGGCGTTCAAAATCTCCCTGAAACGCCAACGCAAAGGTTCGTGGCACCAAGTAGGCGATGCTGATCGCCAGCATTACGTGCGTGATTAGCATCACGTAATAGACAATGCGGATCGCTCCTTCGCCGCCGAACTGCGTGTGTACAGCTTCGCCGGCGCCCGCCGCCATGCCTTTTAGTACTTTGTGCGTGACGTAGCCCACTAGGAAAATCGCCGATACGACTCCTGCACTCAACATCGCTGCCCGATGCCCGATCTTATGCCCCGCCTTGATCAATACGAAACCCGTTGAAATCAGCACCGTTGCGAGGGCGTTGAGCGAGGCGTTTAGGGCGGGAATATCGTTAATTGTCATGGAGATCCTAGTTTTTTTAAAAATGTACGATTCGGTCTGCCACGAGTGCTCCGAGCACGAGTGGCAAGTACGCGATGGAGCACAAAAAAAGTTGCCGCGCCGCTGCATCGCGCCCCTCGGCCCGAAGAAAGATCCCGGCCCGCACGATGAACCACAACCCGCCTGCCACCGCCACGCCACCCGACCACACCGTGGCCAGACCCATCGCCCACGGCAATACACTCACTGCCACGAGTCCGAGCGTCGTTACCAGCGACCACGCTGCGACGATCCCACCCTTCTCATCGCGCACCGACAACATTGGAAAATGCACCACTGAGTAATCGCGTCGATACGTCCACGCGATCGCCATGAAATGCGGGATCTGCCAGAAAAATAGTAGACCAAAAAGAATCCAACCCAGGGCACTCACGCGCCCCTCGGCCGCCGTCCAACCGATTAATGGCGGCAACGCTCCTGCTACCGCCCCGATCTCGGTGCTCCACCGCGACCAACGCTTCGCTGGGGTGTACCAACAAAGGTAGGCGACCATTGTTAGTAACGCCATGCCTGCGCAGAGATAGCCCACCCGCGAAAATAAAATAAACAATGCGGCCACACACATCAGCCCGCCCACGACAAACGCCGAGCCCGTCGCAATTTTACCCGCCGGAATCGGGCGATCCGCTGTGCGCTTCATCAATGCATCGGTGTCCGACTCTAACCACTGGTTGAGCGCCGCGACGCCACCCGCCGCCAACGAAGTGCCTATAATCAACAACACGAGTTGCGAGGTGCTGTGCGCCGGCCTTGCCGCCGCGTACGCCGCCAACGCGGTCAGCACCGAAAGCAGACTCAAGCGAGGCTTGGTGAGTTCGAGGTAATCAGAAAATTTTGCGGGGCTGGTCGCTGCAGCAGGTTCGGCGGTCATAGTCATTTATTTCACGGAATGCGCTTCCACGACGTCGCGGTGCGCGAGCCAAGTCAGCCCAAAAGTAGTCACCAGCGTCGCCGCGCCCACCAGCACATGCCCGGTTGTCATTGCGGCCGAGCGTTGGCTCCAAATAATCCAAGCCCCCAACAACACTTGTAGAGCTAGTAAATTTACCAGTACCGCCGCGCCGCAACGCAGCAGCAGGGTGGTCCCGCGATCTCGCCAGATTTTCACCGTAAACCACACGAGCGCCACCGACAATACCACCGCCATGCAACGGTGGGCGAAATGGATGCCCACGCGGAAATTCCATACTGGCGGTAACCAACTCCCGTCGGGCGCCGAGGCTGGAAACGTCGGAATCGCCATCCCGGCGAAGCTATGACGCATCACCGCAGCGATTGCGAGTTGGACAAAAATCAGTCCGCAGCAGATAGCCCCCGCTCGGCGCACGCCGCAGCTCAGCGGCATCGCCCGTGTGATCCAGCCGCGCGAAAGTGAGCAAGCGATGGCGATCAACGTGCAGGCAAAAAGTTGTGCGAGGCACGCGTGGAGCATCGCAAACAGCCGGCCCACACTCGTGTCCACCATCGCGACGTGCAGGTGATCGAGCAATACCCGCAGCCCACCCACAAGTGCCTGAAACAAAACCAAAGCCACGGCAAACAGCGCAAGCTTACGTAGCCATTTTCTCGCCTCCGTGCGCCACAACACTGCGGCTAGGATGATCGTTATCGCACTCATCACACTCGCGCTTAGCCGGTGTGAATGCTCCGCAAATTTATCCATCTCCGTCAGCCAGCCCGCCGGGTTCACCGAGCCATTCGAGAGCGGCCAATCCAAAAAAGCCATACCGGCGCCGATGCTGGTTGTGAATGCACCGAGGGCCACGAGGACAAAAACCCATGCGCTGCCCAAATAGGCAAACCAGGCTACGGCAGGTTTGTAGGCCGAACTGCGGTGAGGATAATTGGTGGCGGTCATGATAAAAACGTTTTGCGAACAGAAACCACGCTTCTGTTTGCGGCAAACCCTTTGACAAAATTATGCCGCGGCGAATCCGTAGTGATATGAACTCTAATAACCGGCTGGGGGGCTGGATCGGCGGCGCTTCGCTGCTGCTCGCCCTTAGCGCCTGTGGCCAACCGCCCGCGCCCGTCGCCCCCGCGGCCGTGCCCCCCGCCGCCAAGACAGTCGAGGTACGTTACCCACTGACCGGCGAAATTACCGGCGTCGATATCTCGCGCAAAGTGTTGATAATCCAACACGATGAGATCAAAGGCTACATGCCGGCAATGACGATGGAGTTTCTGGTCAGTCCGGCCGACCTCGCTGCCGCCAAACCTGGCCAACGCATTCGTGCCGAGATGATTCCGAGCCAAGACGGCGACTTCCGGTTGGAAAAAATCTGGCCCGATGACCGCGCGGCCACCTCCGCTGTGGCCGCCGCCGCCCGTGGTCTCCGTGAAAACACGATGACCCGCGGTAAAAACGCCTACCGCGAAGTCGGCGAAGCGATGCCCGATTTTACTTTGTATAATCAAGCCGGCCAAGCGATTCCTAGTGGTCATTTTCGCGGCAAGAAAGTGATGATGAATTTCATCTTCACTCGTTGTCCGGTCGCCACGATGTGTCCGGCCTCGACCGCGAAGATGATGGCTACGCAAAAACTCGCGCGCGAAGCCGCTGTCGCCGGCATTGAATTTGTCTCGATCACGCTCGATCCAGCTTTCGATACGCCGGCCGTATTGCAGGAATACGCAACGGTACGAGGCATTGATACCCAAAATTTTTCGTTCCTCACTGGGCCTGAGAGCGCGATCCGCGATTTGCTGACGCAGTTTGGCATCATCGCAGAATTCGAAGGCGACTTGCTCAAGCACACGCTCGCAACTGTGTTGATTGATGAACGCGGTAAGATTATCCACCGCGCCGATGGTAGTGTCTGGGAACCGCGCGAGTTTGTCGCGAAGATGAAGGCCATCAAATGAGCCTAAATCCGTCGACCTTGGGGCTCTCAGCCGAGCAACGCCGGCAAATCGCCGTCATCACGGCGTCGGCATTGGCCGTATTTTTATTTTTTCGGTTTATACCGACGGGCACGAATCTAAATCACATGGATTTCCGTTTGAGCGGAAAAAACTCTGTGGATTATTGCGACCCATCGAACCCGCAGTTTATACCCGTGCTCGCCGCGCGCTCGCCGGTGAAAATGACGTTAAAAACCGAGGATGCGCCGAGAACAGGCGAACCGCTTTTGGTCACTCTGACGCTGGTCACCGCTGGTGGAAAACCGATTGGGCCCGAGGACCTACTCGTCATGCACGCGAAGAAGCTGCACTTGTTGATCACGGATCCGACCTTGACCGAATATCAGCATGTGCACCCCGAGCCAACGCGTCGCCCCGGCGAATGGCGTTTTTTCTTCACGCCCCGGCTTGGCGGTAGGTACCGATTCTTTGCTGATTTCACCCCGGTGGCGACGGCGCGCAGCCTCTACGCCAACGCCGATTTGGTGGTGGAAGGCGTGCGGCTCAACTTAGGCTACGTCGTGGGTGAATCGCCCGCTGGGAACGTGACCTCATGGACCGCAGAGCAAGGCGGTTATGTTTTTAATCTCGAGCCGGCTTCTTCGCCGGTGCGTGCGCAGCAGGTGGCTGATTTGAAATTTAGCATTAAGAAAACCGACGGTGGCGTAGTGCCGCTCGAGCCGGTGATGGATGCTTACGCGCACCTCGTGGCGTTTGATGCTAAGCGCAGCGGCTTCGCGCATCTGCACCCGATGGAAACCGATTTGAGCCGACGGCCGGATGCGATGCTGCCGACCTTGGCGTTTAAAATCACGATCCCCGAAGCGGGGCCTTACGTGATCTGGGCGCAGGTCAACCTCGCGGGGAGCGAGGTGTTCGTGCCGTTTTGGTTCGACGTGGTACCGTGAGCGGCGCTGAGGGCGCGGGCGTTATTTCTCCAGCGTGGCGCTGAGTTGGTAGTCGAGGTAGAGCTCGACGGTGAGCGAATCGAGCGGGCGCACGAGCACGGGGCTATCGAGGCCGGTCACGGTGACGACGTTGGCGCCGAGTTGTTCGCGAGTTTTGGAAATTTGCTCGCGGATGAGTTGCATGAGCCGCTCGCGTTGTTGCTCGGCTCCGGCGACGGCGAGGGTTGTGGAGACGATGCGTACCTCGGCGTCGGCGGGGACTTCCACGCGAGCGATAAATTGGGTGACTCGCCGAATGATCTCGAAAATCTCGGCCTCAGGCGTGAGCGGGCTGAGCACGCGAAGATTCGTTTGGAGCGAACCTGGCGTGGTGTTGGCGCGGCTAGAAAGATAACTGGCGTTGCTGTTGCCGCCAAAGATTCGGGCCGGGCCTTGGTGCAGTTGAAAAGTGCTGGAACTCTGGATGGCGGTGGTGAGGCGGCGCACAATTTCCTGAATCGCCGCAGCTTGGCGCTCAGGTTCTTTCAGGTTACTACGGATCGAGACATTGGCGCAGAGGTAATCGGCGGGTTGCACGATCGAAACCGCCGGCGCGCCGTGCGTGGGCTCGAAGGCGAACGATAGGCTCGCGGAGTTGTTCACCGCTCGCACGGGACTCACGGCTGCGGCGAGTATGAAAAGAGCGAGCAGGACAAAACAACGCTTGCCGGTGATGATTCGGAGGCTTCGCATCAGAATCGGAGGTGTTTTACGGTGAGGCCTTTGTTGATGAGCTGCTTCAAGGCGGCGATGCCGATTTTGAGGTGGTCGTTGACGTAGGTGGCATCGACTTCCTTGTCGCTCTCGGCGGTTTTTACCCCTTCTGGAAACATCGGTTGATCGGAGACGAGCAACAGTGCCCCCGTCGGGATTTGATTAAAAAAACCTGTCATGAAGATCGTCGCCGTCTCCATATCGACGGCGAGGACATGGATTTTTTTGAGGTATTTTTTAAACGTTTCGTCGTGCTCCCAGACGCGGCGGTTGGTTGTGTAAATGGTGCCAGTCCAGTAATCACGGGAGAAATCGCGAATCGTCGTAGAGATGGCTTTCTGCAGTGCGAAGGCCGGCAGTGCGGGCACTTCGGGTGGGAAATAATCGTTGCTGGTGCCTTCGCCGCGGACGGCGGCGATGGGCAAAATAAGGTCACCGATTTCAGCCCGATGTTTTACGCCGCCGCATTTGCCGAGGAAAAGAACCGCCTTGGGTTTGATTGCGCTGAGCAGATCCATCACGGTCGCGGCGGTGGCGCTGCCCATGCCGAAATTGATGATCGTGATATCGCCAGCGGTGGCGGAGGACATGGGTTTATCTTTGCCGTTCACCGGCACGCGGTGCCACTGGGCGAAGAGCTGGACGTAGCGATCGAAGTTGGTGAGCAGGATGTAGTCGCCAAACTTGTTTAACGGAACACCGGTGTAACGTGGCAGCCAGTTCTCGACGATTTCGCGGCGGTTCTTCATGGCTTTAAGTTTAGCGGTTGCCGAGGCGAAGGACACGCAAAAGTTGTGGGTAGTAACGAAGGGCAGAGATTTCTGTTTTTCTGATTTATGTTCCGGCAGGAGTCGTGTCTAGCTAGTGAGCGCGTTGCCGGTGCCGCGGCGCGTTCCCTGCCGATGCCTCACCCTGCTTTTCTCGATTCCGCCGATTCTACGATTTACGCATTGCGAACGACTGCTCCCGGGCCGACGGGAAAACTGCCCCTGACGGCCCAGCTATTGCGCGGCGCTACTAGTGGATACGTTTTTGGCATGACGCAAAATGCCGGTATGGGCTGGGACCCCCGCAAACTGCTCGGTAAGGAGTTTTTGATCCTCAGCACGCAGGGCGGCATTCGCGCGCCCGACGGCACTGCGGTCGCTCTCGGTTATCACACCGGTCATTGGGAGGTTGGCTTATTGATGGAAGAAGCGGCCCGGACTTTTGCGGCGCATGGGGCAACGCCGTTTGCAGGCTACGTGAGCGACCCGTGTGACGGTCGCTCCAACGGCACGGCGGCGATGTTCGATAGTTTGCCGTTTCGCAATGACGCAGCGGTGGTGTTTCGTCGGTTGATCCGGTCGTTGCCGACCTGTCGTGGCGTGGTCGGTGTGGCGACCTGCGATAAGGGGCTCCCGGCTATGATGATGGCGCTGGCGGGAACGAAACATTTACCCGGCGTGTTGGTGCCGGGTGGGACCACACTCAAAGCCGAAGAGGCCGAGGACACCGCGAAAGTACAGACGCTGGCGGCGCGGTTTGCGCAGGGAGAAATCACGCTCGATTACGCCGCGCAGATGGGTTGTCGCGCGTGCGGCTCACCTGGCGGCGGGTGTCAATTTATGGGTACGGCGGCGACCTCGCAGGTCGTAGGCGAGGCGCTTGGGTTGTCCTTGCCGCACTCAGCGCTTAGTCCCTCGGGTTCGGCGGTGTGGCGCGACATGGCGCGGCGCTCGGCCTTGGCCGTGATGGCGATGGAGGGTAATGGCAAGACCATGGCCGGGATATTGACCGACGATGCGGTGCACAACGCCATGGTGGTGCACGCGGCGGTCGGCGGTTCGACCAATCTGGTGCTGCACGTGCCGGCGATCGCGCACGCGGCCGGGCTGCGCCGTCCAACGGTGGAGGATTGGGCGCGAATCAATGCGCAGGTGCCTCGACTGGTGGATGTATTGCCCAACGGGCCGACTCATTATGCGACGGTGGACGTATTTCTGGCGGGCGGTGTGCCCGAGGTGATGTTGCACCTTCGAGAGCTCGGGTTACTTCGGCTCGATGCGCTGACGGTGACCGGGCAAACCTTGGGTGAGAATCTGGCGTGGTGGGAACAATCAGAACGACGCGCGCGCTTTCAACAAAAGTTACGCGACCTCGACGGTATCGATCCGGCCAAGGTTATTCTCGCGCCGGATCGCGCGCGCGCCGCTGGGTTAACCAGTACGGTATCCTTTTTGCGCGGCAACCTCGCCCCTGAGGGCGCGCTTGTGAAGAGCACGGCAATCGACCCCACGTTACTTGACGACGAAGGCGTGTTTTTCCACGAGGGACCGGCGCGGGTCTTTGGCTCGGAAGATGCCGCGATCAAGGCAATTAAGTCGCGTGGGTCCGATGCGCTGCGGCAGGGCGAAATCGTGGTGTTGTGCGGGATTGGGCCGGCCAGCGGGATGCCCGAGACGTACCAGATCACCTCCGCCCTCAAATATCTGCCGAAGGCCAAGGGTGTGGTGCTGCTTACGGACGGGCGTTTTTCCGGCGTGTCGACCGGGCCTTGTATCGGTCACATCAGTCCCGAGGCATGGGCAGGGGGGCCACTAGGCAAATTGCGTGACGGTGATGTGCTGCGTGTGCGCATTGATACGCGTCGACTTGAAGGTTCAGCAGATTTTGTGCGCGGGTCTAACCCCACCGCCTCGGCCGATCCTAAGGCCGAACTCGAGGCGCGGCCGATCAGCGAAAAACTTACCCCCAATCCCAACCTCCCGGCCGACACCGAACTGTGGGCTGCGCTCCAAAGCGTGAGCGGTGGTAGTTGGGGTGGCTGCGTCTATGACGTGCCGCGCATCAAAGCACTGCTGAACCGACCTACCTGCCCATGATCCTAATCTACCCCGCCTTTGATCATCTTGTCGCCGTCATCGACACTCGCACGCTACGGCTCGACGTATCGCTCGACACGCTTTTCACCCAGGCCGACCCCGCCGCGTTTCTGCGCGGTAAGCTTGCGAACGCACCGGCGGCTAGGGTGCCAGAAAAAGTCTCAGCGCCGCTGCAGTCGCAGGAAGTGTGGGCGGCCGGCGTAACGTATTTTCGTAGTATGACCGCGCGCAAAGAAGAGTCGAAAGGTACGGGCGGTGGGACCTTTTATGACCGTGTTTATCACGCCGAGCGACCGGAGATCTTCTTTAAGGCTACGCCGCACCGCGTGTCCGCGAACGGCGAGCCGGTGCGTATCCGTGGTGATTCGAAGTGGAATGTACCCGAGCCCGAGCTTACGCTCGCGATTAATGCGCAGGGGCGCATTTTTGGTTATACTATCGGTAACGATATGAGCTCCCGCGATATCGAGGGTGAAAACCCCCTCTACCTCCCACAGGCCAAAGTTTACGACCGATCGGCGGCGCTCGGACCGGCGTTGCTTGTCACGAATGAAGCACTGCCGCTAACGACTGAAATTTCCATCGTGATCCAGCGTGACGGGGCGGAAGTGTTCGCGGGTTGTACGACCCTCAGCCAGATCAAGCGCACTTTTGTCTCGCTCGCCGAATTTCTGTTTCGCGATAACGCGTTCCCCCGAGGCTGCTACCTCATGACGGGCACAGGAGTGGTCCCGCCTGATAATTTTACGCTGCTTAGCGGCGACGAAGTCCGTATCACCATTGTGCCCATCGGCACGCTTGTTAACTCCATCGCATAAATTTATGAGCCTCACTGGAAAAAGTCTGCTCGCCGGGCAACCCGGCGCCACCGGCGGCGCGACCTTTCGCGCGATCAATCCCGCTACGGGCGAAACGCTCGCACCTGATTTTCACGAAGCCTCGCTCGTCGAGGTCGACACCGCGCTGCAGGCGGCGGCGAGGGCGTTTGAAGATTACCGTGAACGCCCCGCGGCGACGCGCGCGCAACTCCTCGAGGCCATCGCCACCGAGATCGAGGCGCTCGGCGACGCGCTCCTCCAACGCGCCCACGCCGAGACCGGCCTCCCGCTCGCGCGTCTCACCGGCGAACGCGCGCGCACCTGCGGCCAGCTCCGTTTGTTTGCCGCCGTTGTGCGCGACGGTTCGTGGGTCGATGCGCGCATCGATCCGGCTCTGCCTGAGCGGCAACCGCTCCCGCGACCCGATCTGCGGCGCATGTTGATCGCGCTCGGGCCGGTCGTCGTTTTTGGGTCGAGCAATTTCCCTTTCGCGTTCTCGGTCGCGGGCGGCGACACCGCATCAGCCCTTGCGGCCGGTTGCTCGGTCGTTGTGAAAGCCCATCGCGCGCACGCGGGCACCGCCGAACTTGTCGGTCAGGCCGTGGTGCGTGCGGTTGCGGCGTGCGCTTTGCCGGCGGGGCTATTTTCCCTTGTGCACGGCGGTGGCGCGAGCGTCGGTATCGCGATGGTGAAACATCCGGCGACCACCGCGGTGGGGTTCACGGGTTCGCATGCGGCGGGGCGCGCGTTGTGCGACGCGGCGGCGGCGCGGGCGCATCCGATTCCGGTGTTTGCGGAGATGAGTAGCTTGAACCCGGTGTTTCTTTTGCCCGGTGCGTTGCGCGAGCGAGGCGCGGCGATCGCGACGGGATTACTCGGTTCGTTCACGCTAGGCGTGGGGCAGTTTTGCACCAAGCCCGGTCTCGTATTTTTGCAGCGCGGCGTGGAGACGGACGCGTTTCTGCAAGCACTCGCGGTCGGCGTCCAAGGCGCGGCGTGCGCGACGATGCTCACGCCGGGGATTCGCACGGCCTTTGAAGAGAATCGCCAGAAGGTCACGGCGCTCGCGGGCGTCACGGTGCTCGCCACCGCCCAAGCTGCGCCCGTTGCGCAGAAAACCGAGGGCCAGCCGAGCGTCGCCCTCACCAGTGCAGCGAATTTCCTGAAACACCCGGAGCTCGCGACGGAAGCTTTTGGGCCGTTCACGCTCGTCGTGCGCGGGGAGACTCCCGCTGAACTCCTCGCCTGCGCCCGCGCGCTCGAAGGCCAACTCACCGCCACCCTCCACGGCAACGCCGAGGACCTCGCCGCCGCGGGCACGTTGGTCGCTTTGCTTGAGCAGAAAGCCGGTCGTCTCGTGATCAACGCCTTCCC
>CANHAH010000064.1 GCA_947458705.1 Opitutia bacterium
CCATCGCCGCGCCCACACATGCCGGTATTCAGTCCAATCGCGACTGGTGGCCTAATCAGCTCAATTTGAAGATGCTCCACCAGAACTCTGCGCTTTCCGATCCCATGGGTGCGGACTTCGATTACGCGGCCGAGTTCAAGAAGCTCGATCTGGCCGCCCTCAAAAAAGACCTCTTCGCCCTCATGACCGACTCTCAGGAATGGTGGCCGGCTGACTTTGGCCATTATGGTCCGTTTTTCATCCGCATGGCCTGGCACAGCGCCGGTACCTACCGCACCGCCGACGGCCGCGGCGGCGCCGGCGCCGGTCAACAACGCTTCGCCCCCCTCAACAGTTGGCCCGACAACACTAACCTCGACAAAGCCCGCCGCCTCCTCTGGCCCCTCAAACAAAAATACGGCCAGAAAATCTCCTGGGCCGACCTCATGATCCTCGCCGGCAACTGCGCTCTCGAATCCATGGGCTTCAAAACCTTCGGCTTCGGTGGCGGCCGAGCCGATGTCTGGGAACCCGAAGAAGACGTCTATTGGGGCGCCGAATCCACCTGGCTTGGCGACAAACGCTACACCGGCGAGCGTGAGCTCGAAAACCCTTTGGCCGCTGTCCAAATGGGCCTCATTTACGTCAACCCCGAGGGCCCCAATGGCCAGCCCGACCCTCTTGGCTCCGCTCGCGACATCCGCGAAACCTTCGCCCGCATGGCCATGAATGACGAAGAAACCGTCGCCCTCATCGCCGGCGGTCACACTTTCGGCAAGACCCACGGCGCCGCACCCGCCTCCCACGTCGGCCGCGAACCCGAAGCTGCCGGCCTCGCTGAACAAGGCCTCGGCTGGGCCAACTCCTACGGCACTGGCAAGGGCGCCCACACCATCACTAGCGGCCTCGAAGTCACCTGGACCACCACGCCTACTAAGTGGAGCAATAACTACTTCGAAAATCTCTTCCGCTACGAATGGGAGCTCACCAAGAGCCCCGCCGGCGCTCACCAATGGATCGCTAAGGACGCCGCCCCCACCGTCCCTGATGCCTTTGACGCCGCCAAGAAACATCGCCCCACGATGCTTACCAGCGATATCGCCCTGCGCGCCGATCCCGCTTACGAAAAAATCTCCCGCCGCTTTCTCGCGCATCCCGAGCAATTCGCTGACGCCTTCGCCCGAGCTTGGTTCAAGCTCACTCATCGTGACATGGGCCCTAAGTGCCTTTATCTTGGCTCCGAAGTCCCAGCCGAAAATCTGCTCTGGCAAGACCCCGTCCCCGCCGCCACTCATCCGCTCGTCGACGCCGCTGATATCACCGCCCTCAAGGCCAAGATCCTCGCCTCCGGCCTCGCTGTTTCCGAACTCGTCTCTACCGCCTGGGCCTCCGCCTCCACCTTCCGCGGCTCCGACAAACGCGGCGGCGCCAACGGTGCGCGCATCCGTCTAGCCCCTCAAAAAGACTGGGAAGCTAATCAACCTGCCCGTCTCTCCAAGGTCCTCAAAGCCATCGAAAGCATCCAACATGCCTTTAATTCCACCCAGACCAACGGCAAGAAAGTCTCAATCGCTGACCTGATAGTCCTCGCTGGCGCAGCCGCCATTGAACGTGCCGCTCACCTAGCCGGCCACTCGATCACCGTCCCCTTCACGCCCGGCCGCACTGATGCCAGCGCTGAGCAGACCGACGTCGCCTCCGTCGCCGTCCTCGAGCCCCAATCCGACGGTTTCCGCAATTACGCGAAGACCCGCTACACTCTTCCCGCCGAGCAACTCCTCGTTGATAAAGCCCAACTTCTCGGCCTCACCGCGCCCGAGATGACGGTTCTGATTGGCGGCCTGCGCGTTCTCAACGCCAACCACGGAAAATCCCAACACGGCGTTTTCACTAAGCGCCCCGAGACGCTCACTAACGATTTCTTCGTCAACCTGCTCGACATGGGCCATGTCGTGAAACCCACCTCGCCCACTGAAGAGCAGTTTGAACTCCGCGACCGCGCCACCGGCGACGTGAAGTGGACCGCTACGCGTGTGGACCTCGTGTTTGGCTCCAACTCGCAACTCCGCGCGTTGGCTGAAGTTTATGCTCAGTCCGACGCCGGCCCCAAGTTCGTTCGCGACTTCGTTTCCGCTTGGAACAAAGTCATGAATGCTGACCGTTTCGACCTCAACTAAGCTCACCTCGTCGTATTCCTGCCGACCAGTGACCGCATCGCTCACTGCGGCGCTTTAGCTAACCCTTCGCCCTTAAATGCGAAGGGTGCTCAAGGCCGCTGTCTGCACCACGGGTCTATCCTTGTGCGGGTGCTGTGCCTAATGTGCACCTCGCCGCGGCTTTTTTCGCACTCTTGTGCTCCGCGTTCATGTCCGGGATCTTTCTCCTGTATCTTTAGTTAATTAGACTAGGCTACCTCCAGATTTGCCGTTCACTAGTGCCCGCCTTCCGCCGCTCCTCGAATCACATCTTCGCGTTAACCAGTTTTTTTAGGCTTTGGTGTAGAGTGTGCGCCGAGTGTGTCGCTGAGGTGTGCTTACATAACTCGCTTTGCTCGTTCTGTGAAGGGTAGACACTTTACTCCTTAGTATTGTACGTAACAATATCTAGCCTGCCATTCTTCGCCATTTTTCGAGTTTTCAGCGACCATTGCATGCGCGCTTTTGCGTATAATTCCTGACCCGGCTGGGCGGTTCTCTAGACTTAAGATACGGGGCGACTTGAGACAAAGCTGCCGGCCCGGGTGAAGCGGTGATTCACGGGGCGACGTTGGTCAGGTGTTAGCGGCGGGAGCAAGGGGAGCGTGTCGGCTTTGGCGGTGGCGAGTTGCGTGCGGCAGAGCGCTCGAAACGTGTCCCAGCGCTCTGCTAAAAATAGTTCAGCGGCGGCGCGGCGATCTGGGCGCGTGGCGATATTGGCGGGCAAGGTGATCGGGGCTGAGCGTGCCGTCTGCCGGAGCAAACTACGCCATTCTGTGAGTAGACGATCGACATCGCCGCGACCTGCAAACTCTTGGGCGTCGACGACCTGGCGGGTGGATTCGTGGGCAGTGACGATAGCGTAGATTACCTCGCTCGCGCCGAAGCCGTAGCCGGGCGGGAGCCCTTCGTGAAGGTAACCTTCAATAGTAGTGCGGCGGTAGGTGCGTTCGCATAGCGCGGCAAGGCGGCCAAGGCGGCGTGGGTGGGTGCCGGCGAAGCGGTCCGCTGCGAAAAGATTGGCGCAATCGAACAGGAGTGCGTCGAGTGGATAGCGGCGGTCTTCGAGAGCAGCGGCGAGGGCGAGGCCTTCGGGGCCGAGGTAACAGGCAACGATGGCGCCGCGGGCGGTGAGTTGGAGGTCACGGTCTAGCACGCCCACGCGCTGCCATTGCCAGAGCGGTGTAGGTTGGACGGATAGGGCGAGGCAGTCCGGGCGGTGCGTGCACGTGCGGCAGGCGAGAAAAGGATCGCGTTCGCGCCGGACTAGGCGAGCGCGGCCGGTATCGGTATGATGGTGGCAGGGGAGCTCGATCTCGGATGGGAGGGCGGAGGTGATTTCGGCGCCGAAGGCTACGGGTGAATCAGTGAAGAACCGAGTGGCGCTTGCAGTGGCGAGCTCGGCGGTGGAGGCGCCGGGGTAGAGCTGGCGCAGAAAGAACGCCCACGGGAGCGGGGCGGCTCGTTTGAGGCGGAGCGGGGCAGCGCGGCGCAGGCGCGGTGTGGAGCTTGAGACCAAGACGTAGCCGTACTCGTCGAGACCGCGGCGGCCGGCGCGGCCGACCATCTGGAGCAAGTCATGGGGCGGGATTTCGTGCTCGATAGGGCCGAGATTGAAATGGGAAGCGGTGATGAGGACGGAGCGCAGGGAGAAGTTGATGCCGGCGCTTAGGCCTAGGGTGGCGAAGACGGCGCGCAGTTGGCCGGCTTTGGCGAGGGGTTCGATGAGCCCGGCGCGTTGGGAGTAGGCGAGACCGCTGTGGTGGTAGGCGACGCGTTGGCGCAGGAGTTTGGCGAGGGCGGGACCGGCGAGTTGTTCTTGCTCTGGAGTCAGGTAAAGCGGCTCGGCGAGCGGGACCTCGCGCGCGAACTGGCGGGCAAGACGTTCCGCGTCGTGGCGGTGTGGGGCAAAGATGAGCACTGGGCCGAGGCCCTCACGGAGGGCGCCGGCTATGCGGCGCGACCAGAAGCCTTCGATCGTGCGTGGGAGGCCAGAAATGAGATCGTCAACTTCCACTTCCTCGAGCGGGACGGGGCGTTCTCGGTGGCTCACGACCTCGACGTGTCGGCCGAGGCGTTGGAGCCAAGCGGCGACGTCGTGGGGGTTGGCGACGGCCCCAGAGAGCAGTAAGAGTTGCAGCTCGGGCGGGGCCGAGAGGAGGGCACCCTCGTAGTGGTTGCCGCGGGCGGTATCGGCGAGCCAGTGGTATTCGTCGATCACGAGGAGGTGGAAGGGCGCGAGGTCGTTGGGGCGCGTGGGTTGCGCTGGGGCGATCTGACTTTGGACAGCTTCGAGAGTTGCGACGACAAGCGGGGCGGTGGGGTCGATGGTGATGTCGCCCGTGATGATGCCCACGCGCCAACCGCGGGCGCGCCATTCGGCATATTTGTCGTTGGCGAGGGCGCGGGTGGGTACGGTGAAGAGCGCGCGGCGGGCGAAATTCGTCTGCTCGGCCCAGCGCTCGAAGACGTAGGTTTTACCGGCACCGGTTGGAGCGTCGATGACGACGTCGTGGCCGGCCTCAAGGGCACGGATCGCCTCGGCCTGCCAGCGGTCGGGTAGGACGAGTTTTTGAAGGCCGGCGAAAGCGTCGGTCAGCACAAGATAGAACGTGGGCAGGCGTCGAGACGCGTCAAACCGTGGTAAGAATTTCTCGCAAAAATTTTTAGGCGGCGAACTGCGTTCGATAAAGCGAGGGAACATCGCTTTGTTGTCGCACACCCATTAGCGCGGACGCGTGGGGTAGTCGTTTTATAACTTTGTGCAGGTGATGGCGGGTTCGCCCTAGCCAAACGGCCCGTCGCTCCGTATGTTCTTCCTTTCGTCTCCGACACCACTACCAACCGATGATAGCTGCCATGATCGTTATTTCACTTTTAATTGCCCTCGTGGCTACCGAGCCCGACGCTCCCGAAAGGGACAAGGCACCGGAGCCGGCCCCCCCGCACCCGAAAAAAATCAAGTAAGCGCGGGCGGGCGGCTACGATTGGTGATTAAATTAACGCGGTGGTTAATTTCTTAAAATGATCAAGGGTGCTTAGATCTGCTTGGTCGCGCCATTGGTTGGTTATCTGATTTAAATTAACTCCGCTTAGTTCGATACGAGCCTCTACCGCCCGGCAGGCAGGTCCAAGTCGGGGAAATTCTAAGAACGCAAAGGGGTTCTTCGAAATAAAGCAGGGCGTAGACCTCCAACTCTGTTGAGCAAGTGCTGCCGTGCCAGCGCGCCGCAATAATCTAACGCCGCCAAATCTTAGCCGGCCGAGATTGCCAGCGAAGGCGCGGGGCCTTTGGCTCGCGGTATGAATCGCCGTGATTTCCTGCTCAATTCATCATTGTTGGTTTCCGCCGGCCTCATGGCCCGCGCGCAGTCTGCCGCTCCTGCTTTAGCTCCCTCTGCCTCGCCAGCGCCCAAGGCGCCATCTGCTCCGGCAGTGACTGAGTTTCGCCTGCTGCGGCGCGACGTCGGGATCTTCACCGGTCGCGGCGGCACCATCGGCTGGCTCGCCAACAAAGACGCGCTCGTCGCCGTCGACACCCAATTCGCGGACACTGCGGCTTTGTTTCTCGCGGGCTTGCCCGGCCGCGGCGACCGCAAGCTAGACGTAGTGATCAACACGCACCACCACGGCGACCACACCGGCGGCAATGCCATCATGAAACCTGCGACTCAATCGATCGTCGCGCACGCGAACGTCCCCAAGCTCCAATTTAACGCCGCCGAGAAGGCTGGCACGCTCACGAAACAAGTCTATGCCGATACAACGTTCCCTAACGTTTGGCGCCGCGAAGTCGGCGGCGAGATCGTGACCGCGCAGTATCATGGCGTCGCCCATACCAGCGGAGATGTGATCGTGACCTTCGAGAAGGCCAACATCGTACACATGGGTGATCTTTTGTTTAACCGAATTTATCCCGTGGTGGACCGTCCGGCGGGCGCGAGTTTCCGCCACTGGATCACAGTGCTAGAGGAAGCCGCAAAAACGTATCCGGCCGACGCAATCTACGTCTTCGGCCATGGCAGCGCGAAATACGGCGTTACCGGTCAGCGCGGTGACCTCCTTGTGTTCCGTGATTACATCGCCGCGCTCCTCGCGCATGTGGAAAAACAAATCGCCGCTGGCGAGCCGAAAAGCAAAATTGCGGCGCTTGAAAACCTCCCTGGTTTCTCCGATTTTCATCTGCCCTTGCCCAATCGACTTAGCGGCAACCTCGGCGCGGCTTATGACGAATTGACAGAGAAAAAATCCTGAACTTTTAGGACTGAATTTGCCGCAGCGCGTTTCCGTTTGCAGGGACGCGCCGCCTGCACCTAACTCCGATCAACTTCGTTATCTATCATGAACTTTGCCACCTTCTTTAAGACCTTCGTTTTTCTTGTACTGCTCTTCGTCATGCTCTACGTGGGCATGAATAACACGCACCCAATTGATTTTTATTTCCCAATCGCTGGCACAACGGCGAAGAAGCCGATCCATGAAGCGGCCTCGCTGATTTTCTTTGGCATTTTCGCCATCGGCGTGCTCGCCGGTACGATGTTGCACGGCGGCGGCAAGGGCGGTTCAAAAAAGAGCGCCTCTAGCGGCAAGGATAAGTAAATCGCCGCTCTCTGCTTGCTTCATGCTGAGCCATGTCTCACCTCGGATGTGAGACTGGACCAGCCCTTGTTTCTTTTCGTAACCGTAGTTGTGTTGCAGTGCACGGTCGGCGGCTAAAGAGATTCGATGAGTGATCACCAAAACGCGGGTTGTCATCCCGATAGTGCCCTGACTTGGTAGGTTTTACACACCAGTTTCCTGCTTCTGCGTCTCGACCTCTTTGTAAACGCGCTGGTCTGTGATAATTGCCGTTTCTCTCTACCATCATGCACGTCGCTGTATTCGTTCCCGCATCTCGCTTCACACTCCGCTCTATTTGGTTGGCCTGTTTATTTTCGTGCTGTGCTTTCCTCCCAGGCCTGCTGGGGCAGTCGACGACGACGGGCCGCGTTGTGGGCCGCATTTTTAACCCTTCGACCGGCGAGTACGTGCGCAACGCCGAGATCCGCGTGCAGGGCACGCAAAATACAGTCTATTCCGAAGAGGGAGGTGTTTACCAAATCGACAATGTAACGTCGGGTATCGCCACGCTCCAGGTGGCATTTTCGGGCTACGAAACCGTGAGCGCAGTGGTGACAGTGGCGGCAGGCGTGGCGGTCACGCGAGATTTCGAACTGGTGAGCACCTTGGTCAAACCGGCGGGCAAAGACGAGATCGTCCAAATTACCAAGTTTATCGTCACTACCGAGCGCGAGGGCAACGCCAAGGCCATCATGGAACAACGGCGTAACATGAATATCTCCACCTCCGTCGCCGCCGACAGTTTCGGCGATGTCACTGAGGGTAACGTGGGCGAGTTCCTGAAATTTATGCCGGGCGTCGATGTGGAATATGTCGACGGCGTTAGCCGCGGTCCACGCATCGGCGGTCTCGATCAATCTTACGTTGGTGTCACGATGGATGGAGCGAGCATCGCAAGTGCTGACGCTTTTGTTTCCTACGGCGCCACGCTCAACGGCTCGACGGGTGGTCAGTCCCGCTCCGTAGGCTTTGAGCAGATGTCCATCACCGCCATTGAGTCCGTCGAGATCAATCGCACCTCAAGTGCCGATATGGATGCGAGCTCGCCTGCCGGAACCATCAACATGAAGACGCGCCGCGCCTTTGACCGCAAAGGCCGCCGCCTCGACTGGCAGGTCAGTATGAGCGCTAACTCCGGCACGATGACCACGCAGAAGGGCTACGGTCTCGACGATGTGCCCCGCTACGTTATCCGGCCCAATTACCAACTCGATTACTCCGATGTATTCTTGAACCAACGCCTCGGCATCCGGCTCGGCCTGAGCAAGTCCAGCGTACTCGCGCAACAACAATACGTCACCCACACCTACAACCGCACGCCTACGACCGCTGATCCGCGCCCCGTGGTGCTCACGGGCATCACGTTTGCCGACGGCCCGAAGTTGACTGACCGCTCCTCCATCACCCTCACCAGTGATTTCAAAGCCACCCCGCGCCTCGTGCTTTCATTTACGAGCATGTTCAACGCCTTCGAGAATTCTGGACACACCTACAATCTCGCCTGGACCGCTTCTGCCAATGGCGGTGCTGCAGCTACGGGTCGCCAAAACGTACTCGGCGACGGTATAACAGAAATCCGCACCAACGGCCTAGCGACTAATACCTCGCGCGGTCTTACCCTTGGTGGCGGTAGCGCAATCAAGCTCACCAATACAGCCACGCTCACGCCAAAATTTGAATACAAACTAAATGGCCTCACCGTGGATGGCGTTTTTAATTATTCCCGCTCTAAAAACGACTACGAGACTTCGAGTCGCGGTACAATCCGCGTCGAGACGGCCAATATCAACAATGCCGATTTCCGCGCCACGCGCTCTGATCCGCTCTCGGCTGAGTGGACTCTCGTTCAGACCGGCGGTGCTGATTGGTCCAACCTTGCCAGCTTCACCAATCCCCGCACCACCGAAGAAGGTCGTTTCGTAGTCACCGAGATCTACACCGGCGAAACTAACGCCAAATATATTCTGCCCTGGGCTTTGCCTACCTCCATCAAGTTTGGCGGCAAGTGGGCCGAAGAGCGCCGTCTTTCCGATAATACGGTTCCCTACCTCGTCTACAGCTACAACGGCCCCGGTGGCGGCCCCACCGGCAGTTTCGCCAACTTTGCCTCGCCGCGGAAATTCAACACCGACTTTGGCCAGATCAACGCCCTCAACGTTGCCAACGTGCCCACGCTGGTTGATCGCAGCGCCCTCTCCGTGGTTTTCCGCGAGCATCCCGAGTATTTTGTGAACTCCGCTACAGTCGAAAACTACTACACGGGCACGATCGCAAATCATCGTGATTTCCTCCAGACCGTATCGGCCGCCTACGGCATGGCCAACACAAAGCTTGGAAAGCTCCAGCTCCAGGGTGGCGTCCGCTGGGAACGCACGGAGACAACTTCGAAAGAATTTGAACCGTTCACCGCCGCCCAGGTGCAGGCTGCGGGTTATCCTATTTCTACCACCACGCGCCGTGCGACGACCATCGCCGGCATGAACTACCAGTTCCTATCCCGTCCACGCACTTCGCGTGATGGCGATTACGACAACTTTTTCCCGAGCGCCTCACTGAAGTATTCTTTCCTGCCCAATTTGCAGGGCCAGTTTGGCTACGCGCACGCCATCTCCCGCCCACCGATTGATGCGCTGGCCGGCGTTTGGAACGTTAACGATGTCGCTCTCCTGATCACGGCACCCAATCCCAATCTAAAGCCTGAGACTTCCGATAACTACGTCGCCCGCCTCGCTTACTATTTCGAGCCCGTCGGTAGTTTCACCGTGCTCGTTCAGCAGGCCGAAATTGCAAACCAACGCGTCACCGTGCGCGGTAAAGCGTCCGACTTCGGCTTCGAGAATGATCCCGAATACGCTGCCTACGACTTCCAGTCTCTGGCCAACAACGACTCGCTTTATCGCTACCGCAGTCTCGAATTAAGCTACAATCAGCAGCTCTCGTTTCTACCCAAGTTTTTACGCTCCACCAACCTAAACATCAGCTATACCCGCAATTACGCCAACCAGTATTTCCCTGGTGTTACCCCACACAAAGTCGCGGGTTCACTCTCGTGGAGCATTAGCCGTGTGAGCTTCCGCGGTGGTGCCGTGTGGCAGGATGACACGCCTTTCACGACGATTTTTGGTCGTTATCAGCGTCACAATCTAAAGGTTGATTTCGGCGGCGCCTACCGCTTCTCCGACAAACTGAGTTTCTTCTTCCAAGGCCGCAATGTCTTCAACGATCCTAACCTGCTCTACGAAGGCGATCCCATCCGTGGTCAACCCGGGTTGCTTTATCGCTACGGCAATTACGGGGTGAGTTGGATCTTTGGAGTGAAGGGTAAATTCTGAGCCTGCCCGACGAAAGCAGTCTGCGATCTGGGCCCTAAAACAGCACGGGTATAAGATACATGTCTATCTCGAGCGTATTAGTCCCCGCTTTAATTCTTTCGAGTGCGGCGAAGGTTGTCGCAGACGATCGCGGCGGCGACGCCGGCGTTAAGTGATTCGGCGGCGCCGTAGCGCGGGATTGTTATGCGGCGCGTGATCACTGCCGCGACCGCTGGCGACAATCCGCGGCCTTCGCTGCCGATCACAATCACGGCATCGTTTAAAGGCGGGAGCTCATGTACATCATCACCGCTTAAATCGCAGCCGAGTACGGGCACGTTTAAATCGACGAGTGCGCTGGCAAGTTCCGCGGTGTGGGCGCACACGCGGGCGAAGGAGCCCATGCTGGCGTTGATGACTTTTTGGGAAAAAAGATCGGCGCTATCGGGTGAGAGCACGACACGCTCAAGTGCAAACCAATCGGCGAGCCGTAATAGCGTACCGACATTACCGGCGTCCTGCACGCCATCGAGCGCGAGCGTGAGACCGCGGTTTAGCGCGCTAGGCGTTAGCGCGGTGCGCGTGAGGGTTCCGACGGCGAGTACGGATGACGGCGTGGGAAAATGACTGGCTCGCGCCATCTCTTCGGCTGTGAGGACGTGAGTTTTGTAACCGGGCCATGCGGGCGTGCCGTAGATTTCGGAAAACGGAAATTTTGCTGCGAGGAGTTCAGCGACGACTTTTTCACCCTCGACGACAAAGAGGCCGAGCGCTTCGCGGTTTTTTTTCTCGCGCAAGCAGCGGAGGCGTTGGAGATCGGCTTTGGTCGGCATCGCTGGCAATACCATGACGGGCCGCGGGCTCGCAGCTCAAGCGCGGGTTTGCGCCCCATAGGGAAAAACGTCCACGCTCGGTCGATGAATCGGAGTGCAACGCCACCTCTCGGAAATGGGCCCATTCTCGCGCTGGCGCTCGGCAGCCTGCTGGTGGTGGCGGCGTGGGCGGGAAGTTTTGGTGGACCATTCGTCTTCGATGACATCGCGGCGGTGCGGGAAAATTCGACGCTGCGGACGTGGTGGAAACTCGGCGAAGTGTTGGCACCGCCGGCGGGACTTTCGGTGAGTGGTCGTCCGGTGGCGAATGCGTCGCTGGCGCTCAGTTACGCGCTGAGCGGAGAGCAACCGTGGGGCTATCACGCGGTGAACCTCGCGCTGCATCTGGGGACAGCGGGGTTGTTGGTGGGAGTGGTGCGGCGGACGTTGCGGCGGCAGGAGTTGCGGGAAACTTTTGGTGCGGCGGCGGATGAACTCGCGCTAGCGGTGGCGGCGGTGTGGGCGCTGCATCCGTTGCAGACGGCGACGGTTACTTATGTGATGCAGCGCACGGAAGGTCTCGCGGGGTTTTTCGCGATGGCGACACTTTATGGTTTTTTGCGCGGCGTAGCAGCCGAGCGCGGTGGTCGGGGTTGGCTGATGGTGGCGATCGTGGCGTGCGCCCTTGGGATGGCGAGTAAGGAAGTGATGGTCGTGCTGCCGGTGGTGGTATTTTTTTACGATCGCACTTGGGTCGAGGGCAATGTCATGGCGGCGTGGCGTGCGCGGAAATTTTTTTATGCGGGACTGGGCGCGACGTGGCTGGTGCTCGTGGTGTGTCTGCTGGCGAAGGGCCGCGATGGGTCGGCGGGATGGGATGCGGGCATGAGCGTGGCGGGGTATGCGCTAATGCAAGGCGAGGCGATCTGGCGTTACCTCAGGCTCGCGGTGTGGCCGGCGCCGCTGGTGTTTGATTATGGGACGGAGCTTTCCGCGAATTACGCGGCGGTGGCTGGAGTCGTGGCGCTGGTCGGGGCGACGGCGTGGGCGTGGGCGCGGCGGCCGGGGGTGGGTTTTTTGGGATTTCTATTTTTCGCGGCACTCGCGCCGAGTTCGAGTTTCGTGCCAGTGGCGACGCAGACGATTGCGGAGCACCGGATGTATCTGCCGCTAGCGGTGCTCGTGAGCGCGGTGGTTTTGAGTGCGTATGCATGGCTCGGAAAACGGAGTCTTTGGTTATGGGCGGCGGTCGCGCTGGCGGGTAGCTTGGGGACGTGGACGCGGAATCTCGAATACCGCAGTGCGCGAGACATCTGGGCGGATACGGTGGCGAAGCGGCCGGGGAATGCGCGGGCGCACTTTAATCTCGGCCTGGCGTTGAGCGCGGGCGGCGACGAAGCGGGCGCGCGGGCGGCCTGGACGGCGACACTGCGGATCGAACCGGCGAACGCGGGCGCGTCGGCCAAGCTAGCGGAATCGTTGGCGCAGGCGGGGCACGCGGAGGAGGCGCTCAGGTATTTTGAGGCGGCGGCGAGGGGAGGGCGGAGTGATGGAGTTTTTCTGAATAACTGGGGCAGTGCGTTGTTGGCGGTGGGGCGGGCGGCGGCGGCGCGGGATAAATTTGCGGCGGCGCAGGTGCGGTTGCCTGAATCGCCGGAGGTGCGGTTCAACGCAGGCAACGCGCTCGTGGCCCTCGGACTCGAGGTGGAGGCGATTGAGGCGTTTCGCGCGGCAGTGCAGCTTAGGCCAGGTTATGCAGAGGCGCACTACAACCTCGGCGTGGCTCTGAGTGCAATGGGTCAGTATGCTGCGGCGCTCGCGGAATTTGAATCGGCCCTACGACTGGCGCCGGGCGATGCATCGGCGCGGCGGAATGTGGCCGCGTTGCGGGCTTATTTGAGTAAATAAAAAGGCGGCGCCGAATAGGCGCCGCCGGTAAGTGATCGAACGCAGTCGCTAACTTAGTTGCGGTCGAGGAAAGGAATGCGGAGCGCGTCGAGGTTGGCGGTGAAGGAGAGTACGTACGTCGCGCCGAAGTCGCGACGGGTCAGTAGGCGGTTGGCTTGGTACGTTTTGAGAGATGGGTCTTTCAGGACGTTGGCGCCGGTTAATTCTAGGGCGTAGTTACGATTCAGACGGTAGCGCAGGGTAAAGTCCCAGCGTTGGTGGCGCGCTTCGATTTGAGGGCGTAGGTCGGTGGCGGATGCTGCGGTGCGCACGCCGGAAGGATAAATGACGGTGCGCACTTGGGCGTAGAGTCCGCGGGCGGGAGTGGCGTAGCTGACGCCATAATTAGCATTCCAATCGTAAAAATTATTCGCGATGGTAGGCTTCACTATTGCGCCGGTGCGGTTGGGAGCTTCGCCTTGGTAAAAGCGGGTGTAATTGGCGAAAATCTCAATGCCCTGGATGGCTTGCGGCAGCATTTTTAAGTAGGGTTTGAGGGGAGTGCGGGCGCTGAATTCAAGGCCTTCGAACACACCTCTGCCACCGTTGTCTTGAGTGTTGAGGACGTAGCCGGCGTAGGCGCCATCGAAGCCGTTGTCGTTGCCAGGTTCGACGGTGCTGACGGTGTTGATGATGTAGTTCTCGATGGTTTTGCGGAACCAACCGATTGAGAGCGTGCCAGCTGCTTCAGTGTAGTACTCAAGCTGGACGTCGGAGTTTTGCGAGTAGGTGGGATCGAGCGCCGTGTTGTTGATGCTCACGTTGGGGATGGCGGCCAGGTCATTGACCGTAGTGTTGGGTAAAATAGTTTGGATTCCCGGGCGCGACATAGAGCGGGTTGAGGCGGCGCGCAGCAGCAGGTTGGGAGTGAAGCGGTAGGTGAGCTGCGCGTTGGGGAAGTAATCGAGGTAGTCGCTGGTGGCGCGCTGCGTTCGGGAGTAGATGGCTTGGAACCAAGGTTTGGAGTTGGTGGTTAGGCCGTTGCCAAGTGAGTTGATCCTAATAGCGCCACGGGCGAAATTTTCTGTCTGCTCGGCACGCACACCCAGCAAGAGCGTGAGTTGTGGGCTGAACTTGATGGTGGCGGCGATGTAGGCGGCGGAGATGTCTTGCGTGACGCTTTGGGAATTCACGGCTTGGCGCTGGACGTTGGTACCTTGCACGTCTTGGAAAGCGTTGGGGTTTTTGCGCATGTAAGCGGCTACTTTATACGGGTCGATGAGCGGCGGCGTGCGGATGCCAAAGAGAAATTTGTCGCCATAGCTGTTATCGGCGAAATCAGCTGCATTTATAAGTTCGTCACCACTGGCGGCGATACCGTCGGGTCCGCGGAAATCGAGGACGATTTGGCCGGCGGCTTTGCGGCGTTGGACGCGGTAGAGACTAGCGCCGGTGCGAAATTCAACTGGGTATTGCCATTCGCCGAAGTTACCGCGGAGGTCAGTTTTTAGATTGATCGTACGGTCGTTTTGGAAGCGGGGCGAGGTTTGCAGTGAGAAGCTAGATTGGTCGTAGCTGTTGAGGTTGTAGAGATCGGGGCCGGCGAGCTGCGTGAGGGCGGTGGGCGCGGCGCGATCTGGGGAGCCTTGGATCCGGTAGATGACTCCGCGGGCATTGGTGAGATTCCATTGGGCGGACTGGATCATCTCGGGTAGGTCGGCGACCTTAGAGTCGGATTTTCCGTAGTTGGCAGAGTAATTGAGGCGCCAGCGATTCCAGTCATGGCGTACGCCAACTAGGTAGCTATAGTTTGCACTGGAGTAGTCGGAGTAATCGGCGAAGACATCGACTTGACCGTTGTTGACTGTCGTGTCTGTGGAGGAGGGGTTGGTAAATGTGCTCAGTGGGAGCACGGTGCCTGAGGTGATTGGCCGCACGCGGAACGTGTGGCCGCGGTTTTGGCTCAGGTAGCCGTTGTAAGTGAAGCCGGCGTTCAAGACAGTGTGGGCGCCGAGTTTGTAGTCGGCCTTAAGGCTGCCGTTGCGCCGGAATTTCACCTGGGGTCCGTCGACGAGGGTGAACGTGTCCAGGCGCACTGGAGATTCAGGTAGAACAGGGGCCGTAGCCGTGCCGGCAACGAGTGGGCTGTATCCCACGGCGTTGTTGTGGGACGGATTGATGTTGTTGGTCTCGGCGTAGGAGAACGTGAGGCCCAAGGTATTTTTTAGGAAAGCTTCGGAGTAGACGACGCTGGCGCCGGGCTTGAGGCGGTTGGTCGGACGAGAACCGGGACCGGCGACGTCTTTGAAGGTGAGCATTTCGCTGTTGGCGTTGATCAGCATTACAGTGCGGAACACGCGACGCTTTTGGTTAAAGGCGTTTTTGGTCTCGGCGTTGATCACGCCGCCAGTGGAAGGAGCGAACCAGGGTGGTGGGGCTTTATAGACTTCGATGGATTCGATGTTGCTGATGCTGGCTTGAGTGAACTCGAACGCGCGGCTGGAAGCATCGGAAGAACCGGTGCTCGAGCGGGGAGGGGTGCCTGCAGCCGGAGGTACTTGGCCGTCGATGGTAAAAAGCGTGGATTCGGGATCTTGGCCGCGGACGGAGATGGTGGAGGCGTCGGCGTTGGAGTAATTTACCTGTAGGCCGGGTACGTATTTGAGGAATTCACCGATATTGCCCTCGGGGACTTCGCCCAGGGTGTCGGCGGAAATCGCTGTCATGAAGTGGTCGGCTTTTTTCTGTTTGTTGACCTGGGCGGCGTTGCCCTCGATTTCGCTGGCGACCACGAACGCGCCGAGTTTGTAGATGCCGGCGGTGAGCGCGAAATCTTGGGTGAGGTTTTGCCCGGCGCTGACGGTGATACTTTGTTTTTGGCTATCGAGACCCGCGTAGGAGACGGCGGCGGTGTAGGTGCCGGGTTTGACGTTGAGTAGAGTATAAGAACCGTCGCGATCGGTGAGGGCCCGGTACGTGGTGCCTTCGAGCAGGACCTCGGCTTCACCTAGATATTGATTGGTGGCCTGATTAGAGACGCGGCCCGCGAGGTTGCCGGTCGTGGCGGGAGCTTGCGCGCCAAAGGCCGCAGGCATGAAGGCGGCGAGGGCCAAGGCTAAGTACGCGAGGCAACGTAAGGGTCGGAGACGTTTCATAAGGTTATTAGTCATCGGTCAGGGTTTGCGGTCGGGGGACGCAGTCGCTACGCTGGTTTAGGCCGCTGTATTGCGGGTGATTTAGCCAACCCGTCGAAGCGGGTTGGGCCGAGATTCATTTCCGTCGGACAGTCTGATCTATCGTCGCTGGCTGTTACGCGTGGGTTGCGCCGTTGTTTAAAACAGCTCAGGTTGAGCCTGACCTAGGTAGCGAAGAAGCTTCATTTAGTGTAAATGAGGTGTTTGGGCGTGGATCGTGATGAATTTGCCTATGTGTAGCGCGGATAAAATTGCGCGAAACTATCGCACGCTGCTGATCGGCGCTGGGGCAGTGAGGGGGCGGTAACATCCTCGCTGAAGCAATTGCCAGCGGCCGCGCGAGAGCTTTGGCTTGGCCTCACCCCATGAATGTTTCGCCACGCTTCGTTTGTGTGCTGATCTCGTTGTTGTTCTCCGCGTGCCTCGCCTCGGCCGCTACTCCTGGGCCCAATATTATTTTCATTTTGGCCGACGATCTCGGCTACGGCGACCTCGGCTCCTACGGACAAAAAATCATCCGCACCCCGCACCTCGATCAACTTGCGGCCGAAGGGATGCGTTTCACGCAATTTTATGCAGGCAACACCGTGTGCGCGCCGTCGCGCAGCGTGCTCATGACCGGTTTGCACATGGGCCACACACGCGTGCGCGGCAACGCGGGCTTGGAAAATCCCGAGGCGCAGTTGTTGCGCGCCGGTGATGTCACGGTCGCGCGCGTCTTGCAGACGGCGGGTTACACGACTGCGCTCATTGGCAAATGGGGCCTTGGCAACGCCGGCGACGAGGGTGAGCCCCGCAAACACGGTTTCGATTATTCGTTTGGTTTTCTCAACCAAACGCACGCACACAACCACTATCCGGATTTTCTCTGGCGCAACGGCGAGCGCGTGGCGTTGCCCAACGTCGTCACGCAGGTCGGGC
>CANHAH010000065.1 GCA_947458705.1 Opitutia bacterium
GCATCGCCGAAGTCCAAGGCACCGCCAAAGGCCACGGCGAGGGTGGGGCGAAATTCTCCGAGACGGCCCGCGCCTCGCTCGGTTTGCCGGCGGATCATTTCCACGTCAGCGACGACGTCCGTGCTTATTTCGCCAATCACAAAGCGCGCCTCATCCGCACTTCCAACAAGTGGCAGAAGACCCTCAAGGCTTGGCGTGCGGCTAATCCGGAAAAATCTGCGCTCCTCGACTCGGCCTCGGTGGCTCCGAGCGCGGCGCACCTGCTGGAGAAAACCCCGCTCTTCGCCTCCGACGTAAAACTCGGTGGCACACGCGCGGCCGGCCGCGACGTTCTCCAACCGATCGCGAACGAACTCCCGTTGCTGATCGGTGGTAGCGCCGATCTCTACGGCTCGACGCTCAACCTCATCAACGGCACGCCTGACTTCGATCCGGCCAACCGTGGTGGACGCAATATCCGCTTCGGCATCCGCGAACACGGCATGGCGGCGATCGCCAACGGCGTCGCTTACGACGGAATTTTCCGCCCCAGCATCGCGACCTTTTTGGTGTTCGCCGATTACTCGCGTCCGTCGATGCGTATCGCTGCGCTGGCGAAATTACCGGTGCTTTATATCTACACGCACGACTCCATCGGCGTGGGCGAAGATGGCCCGACGCACCAGCCGGTCGAGACGATTTCCTCGCTGCGCTTGATTCCTAATCTCGATGTGATCCGCCCTGGCGATCCCGAAGAAACGGCCGGCGCTTACGCCGCCGCCCTCGAGCGCATGGACGGTCCGACCTTGATCGCGCTCTCGCGCCAAGCCGTGCCCGTGTTGAACGATATTCCGCCGCACATCCGGCGCGCCGGCGTTTTGAAGGGTGGCTACGTCGCTCTCCAAGAAACCGCGCCGCTCACGCACATCCTGTTGTCCACGGGCAGCGAGCTGCATCTGGCGTTGGCTGCCGCCAAGGAATTAGGTGCCGGCACACGCGTGGTTTCGATGCCGTGCTGCGAACGCTTTGACCGCCAATCGGCGGAATACCGCGACAGCATTTTGCCGCCGTCGTGTCGCGCGCGCGTCGCGCTCGAAGCCGGCGTCAGCGGTCTCTGGCGCAAATACGTCGGTCTTGATGGCAAGGTCGTCGGTATTGATCGCTTCGGTATCAGTGCCCCCGCGCCGCAGGTTTACGCAGCATTGGGGATCACCACGGCCGCGGTGGTCGCCGCCGCGCGCGGCTTGTAAACTTAACTACGTCCAACTTCTCAAAGCCCGCCTCTAATGGGGCGGGCTTTTTTCTTCTTTGTGCGGTCTTGCGATACGGCACCTCCCTCGTGCTAGGGAGTCCTTTTTGATGTTTTAATATTTTCATATCGAAACGTTTGCTTTTTTAGTTAGCCACCTAACTATCTGCTTCCTGACTATTTCCTGACGACTTCAGCCATGCCACTTCTCCTCCTCAAAGATCTGCCGCGCTACGAGTGTTTGCTCGAAGGCGCGAAGGTATTTCCGGAGTTGGATCCCTCGGCTTGTGAGGCGTATCTCCATTTGTTGCGTGCGGGTGACGAGGTGTTTTCCGTGACCGAGCGGAATTTGGCGGAGCACACAATTTCGCAGGGGCGTTTTAGCGTGCTGATGTTGCTGTGGAATTCCACGCAGCGACGCACGAGCGCAGGTGAGGCCGTCGAGCCCTGTCGCCCGGCGGGCCCGCGGACGCCGGCCGAGTTGGCGGATGCAGCTGGGGTGACGCGGGCAACGATGACCGGATTGATCGACACGTTGGAACGCGACGGTTTGGTGCGACGCGAGCCCGATCCCGATGATCGCCGCATGATGTCGGTGCGGTTGACCCCGAAGGCCGAGGATTTTGTGGCGGCGTTGTTGCCGGCGCATTTTCGGATTATGGCGCGCTTGATGGCCCCGCTCTCAGAAACAGAGCGCAAGACACTCGTCTCGTTACTGACTAAAATTTTACAATCCGCCAACGAGCTGACCTCGACGCCTCCGGCGCTGTCAGCGTCATCGTGAACTTTACTCTTAAAATTATTTTTTAACCCTCCTTCTATGTTCAAGAAATTCCTCATCGCATTCGCCGGTTTTGCCGTCGTCGTAGTCGCGCTTGGCGCGGTCAAAGTTGCTCAAATCAAGGAAATGTCCTCGATTTCGCACGCGCAGCCACCCAGCGCGATCACCACCTACGAGGCCAAGGCGGTAGCCTGGCAACCCGTGTTGAATGCAATTGGTACGCTTGCGCCCGTGCAGGGACTTACCGTTTCAGCCGATGCTGATGGGGTGATTTCCAAGATCGCGGTCGAAAATGGCGCCACCGTTAAAAGCGGCGACATTCTCTTTGAGCTGGATACTAACGTTGAAGTGGCTCAGCTAGCCTCCAGCGAAGCGCGTGCCACTCTCGCTAAATTGCAACTTGAACGGGCCACTGAGCTCTCGTCGAAAAATAGCATCAGTAAAGCCGAACTCGATGCTGCCACCGCTCAACTTGAACAGATCACCGCCGATGTCGCGGCTCTCCGCGCTACGATCCAGCGTAAGTTAGTCCGGGCGCCGTTCGATGGCCGCTTAGGTATCCGGCTCGTAAACGTCGGCCAGTTTGTGGGGCGCGGTCGACCATTGGTGCCATTGCAAAAACTCGATCCGATTTATGTAAATTTCAATGTGCCTCAGCGCCACCTGTCCGAGCTCAACGTCGGCCAAAAAGTGTCGTTAAGCGTCGATGCTTATGCGACGCCCTTTCCAGGTGCCATCGCGGCGATCAACTCCGAAGTGGACGCCAGTACGCGCAACATTTCTGTGCAGGCACTGATCGCTAATCCCCAAGAGAAATTACGCGCAGGTATGTTTGCCCAGGTTGCTATTGAGTTGCCCATGGGGCCGCCCCAAGTGGTGTTGCCTGCGACCGCCATTGCCTACGCTCCATACGGAAATTCCGTTTTTATTGTCGAGCAGATGAAAGACGCCGCTGGCAAAGACTACCTTGGCGTGCGTCAGCAGATCGTCCGCCTCGGCGCCACGCGTGGTGACCTAGTCGCCATCACTGACGGCGTAAAACCCGGCGAGCTCGTCGCCACGGCCGGTATTTTCAAACTACGCAATGGCGCGGCCGTGCAGATCAATAATGCCGCTCAACCTTCCTCCAGTTCATCGCCTAAGCCCAACAATACCTGATCGCGCCAACGTCGCCGAGGGCTCTCTCCATGTTAAATAAAAGTTTTACCGACCTTTTCATCCGCAAGCCCGTCATCGCGCTCGTGGTGAACATCGTCATTCTGGTGGTCGGTTTGGTGGCCTACACTAAACTCAACACTCGTCAGTATCCGCGCAGTGACAGCGCCGTTGTGAACGTCACGACCATATACTTCGGAGCTAGTGCCGATACTGTGCGCGGCTACATCACTACCCAGCTGGAACGCGTTATCTCTAGTGCTGACGGTATTGATTATATCGAATCCACCAGCGGCGCCGGAATCAGTACAATTAAGGTGTACCTGCGTCTCAATTACGACACCAACGCCGCACTCGCTCAGATCAGCTCCAAGATCGATCAGGTTCGCAATGAACTACCGCCCGAATCTGAGACCCCGACGATCAACGTTGAAACATCCGATAGTCAGTTTGCCTCCGCCTATCTGAGTTTTTACTCCGACACCCTCGATCAAAATCAGATAACTGACTACCTGAACCGCATGGTCCAGCCGAGACTTTCCTCCGTGAAAGGCGTGCAACGTGCCGATGTGCTCGGCGGACGTGTGTTTGCGATGCGCATCTGGCTGAAGCCGGATCAACTCGCGGCTCGTGGTATCAGTCCCGCTGAAGTGCGTCTCGCGCTCCAAGCTAACAACGCCCTCGCGGCTGTCGGTGCCACGAAAGGTTCCATGCTCAGCGTGAGCCTTGTAGCCAACACTGATTTGAAAAGTGTAGAGGAGTTTAAGAAACTCGTCGTCGCCCAACGCAACGGCACCATCATTCGTCTTTCCGACGTCGCTGAGGTCGTGCTCGGTGCCGAGGATTACAACACCGAGGTGCGCTTCGGCGGCCAGACGGCGACTTTTATGGGTATTTGGGTGCTGCCCACGGAAAGTACGGTTGAAGTCATCAAACGCGTCCGGGCTACAATGCCCGAAATCGAACGCGCCTTACCCGCTGGGCTAAAAGTGAAAATCGCCTATGACGCCACGAAATACATCGACGATGCACTCACGGAGATTTTGCGCACATTGATCGAGACGCTCGTTATCGTGATGCTCGTAATTTTTCTTTTTATGGGCTCATTGCGTTCGGTGCTGATCCCTATCGTGGCGATGCCTCTTTCTCTAGTCGGTGCGATGGTCCTCATGCTCGCCTTCGGCTTCACGATCAACCTGCTGACACTCCTAGCGATCGTCCTCGCCGTCGGTATCGTGGTCGATGACGCCATCGTGGTGGTCGAAAATATCGAGCGCCATATCCGCGAAGGTAAAGTCCCGGTCGAGGCCGCTATTCTTGGCGCCCGCGAACTCGTGGGCCCGGTGATCTCGATGACGATTACCCTCTCAGCCGTTTATGCGCCCATTGCGTTTCAAGGCGGACTCACGGGTGCGTTGTTTCGCGAGTTTGCGATGACACTGGCGGGTGCGGTCGCGGTTTCTGGTTTTGTGGCGCTCACGCTTTCGCCGATGATGAGCGCTTACTTGCTCAAGGATCATGATCACGAAGAAGCCGGACTAAGCGGAAAAATTAACCGCATTTTTGACCGAGTACGTGATCGTTATGAACGTATAATCGGAGCCAGTCTCGGTTGGGTTCCTGTGACGATAACCGGAGCGGTTTTACTGACGCTCTTACTCGTGCCGTTTTTCATGTTTGCCCAGCGCGAACTCGCGCCAAAAGAGGACCAAGGTGTGGTGTTCAGTATTCTTCAGCCTTCTCCTACATCTACGATCGATCAAAACGTTATGTTCGCCGAACAGGTTCAGAAAATGTTCACGAGTATACCAGAGTACGAAAATTCCTTTCAACTCACCGGTGCAACTTTCGGCTTTTCGGGCGTGATTTTAAAGCCTTGGTCAGAGCGTAGGCGTTCTTCCATTCAAATTCAGGATGCGCTGCAAGCCCCTGCTGCGACCGTCGCGGGACTCAACGTTATCGTCACGACGCCCGAACCCTTGCCCTCGGGCGGTCAGTTTCCAATCGAGTTAGTGATTCGCTCAACGGCTGATCATCGCGAGATGATGGATTACGCTAGCCAGTTGGTGATTTATGCCAACACCGAGGCCAACGCTGCCGGCGGTGCGCCCACGTTTTATTTCGCGGATAGCGATTTGAAATTTGATTTGCCGCAGGTCGAAGTTCAGATCGAAAAAGACAAAGTCGCTTCGATGGGTCTTAATCTAAGCGATGTTGCTCGCGATCTCGGTTCGATGCTGGGCGGGGGTTATGTTAATCGCTTTGTTAACGATGGCCGCAGTTACCGGGTCATTCCTCAGGTCGAACGTGGTCAGCGCCTCAACGCCGATCAACTGCTCGATTATCACGTGCGCGGACCAGGCGGGCAATTGATCCCTCTGGCTTCCATTGCCACGCTCAAATCGACGGTGCAGCCCCGCTCGCTCAACCGCTTTCAGCAACTCAACTCCGTGAAAATCACGGGCGTTGGCCCCAGCATTGATTTGGCGCTAAAGAAGCTCGAAGCCAAGGCCGCTGAGATTCTGCCACCCGGTTACTCTATCGATTACGGTGGTCAGTCCCGGCAATTACGCATGGAGGGTAACGCTCTCTGGAAGGCGGCGGTGCTGGCCGTAATTTTGATCTTTCTTGTGCTAGCGGCGCAGTTTAACAGCTTCCGCGATCCGTTTATTATTTTGCTCGGCTCTGTACCGCTTGCGTTGGTGGGCGCACTCGTGCCGATTTTTCTCTGGAAAACCTCGCTCAATATTTATTCGCAGATCGGCCTCATTACACTAGTAGGTCTGATTGCTAAAAACGGCATCTTGATCGTCGAATTCGCTAACACGCTCCAAGATGAAGGCATCGCCAAACGTGATGCCATTCGGCGCGCGGCCGCGACGCGTCTCCGGCCGGTTTTAATGACCTCGGCGGCAACCGTCTTTGGTCATGTTATGTTAATTTTTGTAACAGGGCCAGGTGCGGCCGCTCGTAACAGCATCGGCTGGGTGCTCGTTATCGGCATGGCTGTTGGCACCATTTTCACCCTCTACGTTGTCCCTGCTTTTTATATGCTCATCGCCCGTGATCAGGCCAAAATTCGCCAACTTTCAGTTGCGACTGCCGGCTCGGCCTCGTTCAACCATTAATTATATCATGTTATGAAATCCTATCGTTTCTGTTCCTTTCTTTTGCTCGCCACCACCTGCGTGTTTGCTCAATCGGCTTCGCCGCAGGTACCCGACACGCTCGATTTGCCTACGGCGTTGCGCTTCGCGCTCGATAATAATTTCGCTATTCGTCAGGCCCGCGAGCGCATCAAACAGCAGGAGGGCGTGATTGTAGAGGTGAAGGCTCGATCCATTCCCAACGTCTCGGCTAACGGCGCGTATCAACTTAACGAGAAAGATATTTCTCAGAGCTTGCCCTCCAGTGAGCGTTATTGGTCCCTCAGCCTCACGGCATCGCAAACGCTCTACTCGGGTGGCGGCGTGCGCGCTTCGATCAAAAGCACCGAGCTCACGCGCGAGGCGGCCCTGCTCGAGCTTAAAGGCATCGTCAACGAAGCGCTTCTAGATGTGCGCATCAAGTTTTACGATATCCTGCTCGCTCGCGAAAAAATCAAAGTCCAGGAATCCAACGTAGAACTACTTCGCCAGCAGTTGAAAAATGTCACAGATCGTTTCGACGCGGGCACGGTATCAGCCTTCGAAAAACTTCGTGCCGAGGTGGCATTGGCCAACGCTCAAGTTCCACTCATCAGCGCTCGCAATACTTACCGGCTCGCCGCTGAAGCTCTACGCCAAGCGCTCGGTTTTGCCACGATCTCCCAGGAAAGTTTACGCAAACTACCTGTCTTTGAAGGCACGTTAGAATTTGTTCCTGTTAATTACGAACTCCAGTCTGCGCTGGATGCGGCCCGAGCCGGTCGGCCTGAGCTCGCTCGTCTCGCCAAACTCGCCGACGCTCGTACGGAGTCTATCACCTCTGCCAAAGCCAATCGTCAACCAAGCCTCTCGGCTGTCGGTGGCTGGCAATTGCGCAAAGGTGCAACGGATTCATTTGGTGATTCCCGCGATGGCTGGCTCGTCGGCCTTCAATCGCAATGGAACATTTTCGACGGTGCTGCGACCAGCGGCCGTGTTGCCCAAGCCCGCTCCGCACTTGAACAAACCCGTCTGAATCTTGGCGAGACTACCCTGCTCATCGACGTAGAGGTGCGTCGCGCTCTCTCGTCTTTGCAAGAGGCTACCGAATTGGCGGACGCTTCTCAAAAAGTGGTGGCTCAAGCCGAAGAAAGCCTTCGCCTCGCCAATGCCCGTTACAGTGCTGGTACTGCTACCCAGCTCGACGTGCTGCAATCCCAAGTCGATCTCACGACGGCCCGCACCAATCAAATTCAAGCCTACTACAGCTATAACATCGCGGTCGCCCGCGTGCGTAAAGCGATCGGTCAACCCGATGCGGTCGTAGTTAACTAAGCATTTCGGCCCACGCGTTCGCTAGTTTCAGCTCGAAGAGGCTGACATCTGTTCGGCGTGCGCGCTTAAGGCGTGTGGTTTTTTGCAACTCTGCTTCGGGTATTGTGTCCTCTTATTCGCGTATGAAACCGTTTCGTATTATTCTATATAGCGTCGGCGTTTTGTTCATGGCTTTGATCGTGGTCGTTGTGCTCGTGCTTAATTCAGACGTGCAGACCTGGGCGGCTCGCAAGGCTATCGCATCACAATCTGGATTGCGCGGCACGCTCGGCGCTCTATCAATCGGACTAGATCGTGTGGAGCTAGAAGCGATGCGGATTGAGCAAAATGGCGCGGTTTTAACGCTGCCCACGATGGCGGTTGACGTCCCTGTAATTGCAGCCGGTTTTTCTAAAAAAGTTACCATTACAAAGTGCATCGCTCGCGGTTGGACGCTTGATTTGTCGAAAGCTTCGTTGCCGCCCGTAGCTGCATATCATGCTACCGTTGCGTCGCCCGGCGCGGGCGCTTCGAGTTTCTCCCTGCTTAGTAGTGCCATTGCTGCGGACCCCGCGGCCGCACTGCCTGCTGCGGTTCAACTATTTGAAGGCGTTTTTGCGCAACTCCAATTGCCGGTCGATCTCGCTCTCGACGGAGTCGACTTGGAGGGGGAAATTTTACTGCCGTCGGCGTCCGCTGGTGGGCCTGTTTCACGCGCGCGCCTCACTCTCGTGGGGGGTGGGCTCTCATCTGGAAGTGAGGCACGATTCACACTCGATCTAACCGTATCCTTTGCGGGCGAAAAACTCCCGGTGTCCCAAGTCGCCATTAATGCGATTCTCACCGCCGCGATGGACAGTCCGCGTACCTTTGCGCGATTCACGATTGAGCCTACCGCCATCGCCACGGGCGCGCAATTTCCTTCCGGCGTAAAACTTTCTGCTATCGTTAAAGCCGCCCGCACATCCTCCGGTGAATCTTATAGCGTGACGCTCGCTACTCCTGCGCAAAAACTCATGGCGGTTCATACCGAGCTGCATGCGGGCAATCGCCGTTTGGAAGGCACTTGGTCACTTGATTTGCGCTCCAGCGATTTGGCGCCCTTTACCCTGGGGCGGGCGTTGCCGACATTCACCGCTTCGGGCGAGGGAAAGTTTTCTTCGGATAGCGCATTTGCGCAAATTCAGGCCAGCGGTCGGCTCGGCGTGACCGCCGATCAGCTCGCTGCGCTTAAGCCCGAGTTGTCTGCTGTCGGTGCGATCAAACTCACCGCCGAATTTGACCTCGCGCAACGCGGTAGAGCTACCCGAATTGAGCGTCTGCAAGCCGAGATTCAAGGTGCGCGTCCCGTGGCCTCCGTCCGCTCGCTCCAACCCTTTGAGCTCAACGTGCGCAGCGGAGAACTCAACGTCGCGGATCCGTCGCGTGAGTTGCTCGCGTTTACGCTGCACGGGGTGCCCTTGGCTTGGGCGCAGCCTTTTATGCCCGACTTAAACCTCACGGGGGGCGACCTCCGAGGTGAATTTGCGGCTACGGCCAATAACGGGGGACTCGCTTTACGTCCCCGTGCGCCTCTCTCCATTGATGGGCTGAATTTGACGCAGCGTGGCCGACTGCTCGTGCGTGATTTGGATGTGTCTGTAGATATGGGACTCGATTACGCGCCGGCGGGTTGGCAGGCGGATCTCTCGGCGTTGACGTTGCGCAGTACGGGAGTGGAGTTGTTTCAACTTACGGCCAAAGCGGGCCAACTCGCGGGAAACGCTCAACCGGTCAAAGCCACGGGGCGTTGGAGCGCGAATGTAGCCGCGTTACTTGTGCAGCCGATGGCGTCGGGTTCGATCGGCTTGACGCGCGGGAATGCTAGTGGCGACTTCGTCGCTTCGGTGGCCGGTAAGACTGAGATTGAGCTCAATCTCGCGCTCGCCGACTTGACGGCCGATCCCAAACTCACCGTTGAACGGTTGCCTGATATCACCGCGCGTGTACGGGCTGATATTTCGACGGATGGGAAAATCACGCTGAATGCTCCGTTGTTCTTTAAGCGTACGGATCGGAAATCGGATCTCACTTTGGCGGGCACGCTGGGTACTACGCCAAACGGTCTCTGGGTTGACGCGCGCGTGAACAGCAGGGAGCTGCATTTAGCGGATCTACAAGTGCTCGCTGCTCCATTTGTTGTGGGAGCAACTCCCGCGGCAACTTCCGGCTCTGCTCTAAAGTCGTCTGCGCTGCGGGACGAGAAACCTGTGTGGGCCGGAGTTAGTGGTTCGGTTGCTATCGCACTTAAAAAAGTTGTTTTCGCTGATAAATTTGAACTCGCGGATGTCGGAGGCACTTTGAGGGTAGACGCTGGGGTGCTGAAATTTGAAGGCGTCCGTGCGGGACTCGGCGCGGAAAGCGATTTGAAGCTCAACGGTGGTATTACTTACCTCGAACGCTCGGGTGAACCCTACACCCTGACGGCTCGATTAGATGTGACTAATTTTGATCCGGCGCCTTTTTTGCGGACTTTAGATCCTGCCCAACTTCCAACTCTCGAGGGTAAATTTACCATCGGTAGTCAATTGGCTGGCCAAGGACGAACGCTTCAAGAGCTCGGCGCGCGTACGCGTGGCGATTTTACGTTGTCCAGCAAAGCAGGCTTGTTTCGGGCGCTCTCGGCGGATGTCGCGGCTAAAATGGAATCGTCGAGCAAGACGGCGTCTGCCGTTGCGTTTCTAGGGAATGTGGCAAGTGCTGTAAGCGGTCGGAAAGAATACGGCGAAGCTGCGAACAAGGCAGAAGCTGTGGCATCTCTTTCAAAAATGATCTCGGTGATTCAGTATGATCAACTGAACGTTGTGGTTTCGCGGGATGCTGCGTTGAATTTTTTGCTTAAGGATTTTACTCTGATCGCTCCCGAACTGCGGCTCACTGGTAACGGTCGAATTGATCATATTGCGCAACTGGATTTGGCTGAACAGTCGTTAGCAATTCAGTTCCAACTGAGTGCCCGCGGCGCCACTGCTCAACTGCTCAAAGCGCTCGGCGCCTTGGATATGACGCAAAAAGATGATCTGGGATATTTGCAGAGCACATTGCCACTCCGCATCACCGGTACCTTGAGCAAGCCCGATACCGGTGAACTCCAGTCCACTTTGATTAAGCTGGCCTACGAGAAAAGTGGCGCGAGTGATTTGTTGAATAAATTTCTCGGCGGAAAATAAAAGTTCTAGATTTAGGCTGCAAGGGTAGCCGCTATTTTCGGTTGTTTTTTTAACACTAAGCTGGCTGCGTACACCAATACGGTGCATAGTGTAAACGTGATCGATACCGTAGTTTTTCACAATTTTAAAGCTCTACGCAATACGAGCCTGCACCTATCGCTTTTTAATTTGGTGATTGGACCAAATGGGAGCGGTAAGACCAGTCTCATTCAAGCGCTACAACAACTGCGCACTTTGTCTCAGTTTCCCCTGGGCAATGATATGATTCACACCCGCTCGGGCGGGCCTGAAATTTCTTTCACGTTTTCTGCGCCGTACTCGGCTGTTGTGGCCCAGTTAGGCTGCGCCAGTGATCTCGCTTGTGATTTTATGCGCGTCGAGTCTCGCGATGCTGCAGCGTGGTTAAAGGTGAAATCTCGATTGGCTACTTTGCGTAGCTACGTTCTAGACCATAACGCAATGGCTCAGAGCTCGGCCCCTGTTGATTCCACGGCGTTGGCTTCCAACGGTAGTAATTTAGCTGCGGTGCTCGCGGCCCGTCGACGCGATGCCCCCGAGGCGTTTGCCCGCTTGGAAGCCGAATTATTGCGGCTGTTACCTGAATTCACAGGTATAGTGCTTGATGAGGAATCCGATCAACGCGTGCGATTTTCGCTGGGTATTGATGGAGCAGGGGAGCCGGTCCGCGCCGAGAATCTTTCCCAGGGAGTTTTTTATCTGCTTGGACTGTTGGTGCTGTCGTTTGATCCCAAGCCGCCTGCTGTCGTTTGCATTGAGGAAATAGACCGTGGAATACATCCGCGGATGTTGCGGGAAGTGCGCGATGTGCTTTATCGGCTGAGTTATCCGGCCTCTTTTGGTGAAAAACGTGAACCTGTGCAGGTGATCGCAACTACTCATTCACCCTATATGCTGGATCAGTTTAGGGATCATCCGGATGAGATCGTGATCACGCAAAAAATTGGTCATGAAGCCCGATTTGAACGGCTTTCGGATCGCGCTGATTTGCCGGAATTGCTACGCGATGGCACGCTCGGTGATATGTGGTTCAGTGGTGTCCTCGGTGGTGTGCCGGAGGAACGATGAAGGTCGCACTGCTCAGTGAATCGCCCGCTGACGAAGCGGTGTTACGTGTGCTCGTGGATGCAATCTTAGGTGAGCCGGCAAAAATCACGCCAGCTGGTTTTCGTGCCCGTGGCTGGCCTAATGTCCTACAAGTACTGCCGGCTGTGATTCGCCATCTACATTTTAATACCGACGTCGATACGCTCGTTGTAACGTGCGACTCCGATGATTCTCCGGTTCATACAGAAGCGCATGAAGCCCCGCAGTATTACCATCCGCATTGTCGTATGTGCCAGCTGCGCGCCGTGTTCCGACAAACGAGTAAACGTTTTCCCACTGCGCATGGGCGCCTGAAGATCCGGCGTGTTGTGGGGGTAGCGGTACCTGCTCTTGAGGCATGGTTACTCTGCGGGCGGGATAGTGACGTTAGTGAAGCTGCTTGGATTAATGGTCAGCAAGCTGGACGCCTCCCCTACACTCGAGCTGAATTGAAATTTCGAATTTATCAAACTGAACGACCGAGTTTGCCGCATGAGATTGAATGTGCGTTGCGTGAAACTGAACGACATCGCAGCGACTTGCGCCGATTGGAATACGATTTTCCTGGTTTTGCGGCCCTGATGAAAGATTTGAAATCACCAGCACAAACTTAATTTTCCGTTTTAAACGTATGCGGTAAGTACCGTGAGATAGATATGTAATAGCCTCTGAGCTGGGGTGCTAGCGCTAGGATTGACTAGCCATTGAGATCATCGCGCTAACCTATCATATCATTAATTCTGAATCCTTTTTTTCCTTTTGAACAACTCGTGTTCGAAGCTGCATTGGAAGATTGGACATGGCGCTTGGTCGGCAATCGAGTGCTAGGTTATTTGTCCCAGCCGAACGATTTTGGATATTTCGGTAGTTTAATGAAAAAAAGGAAAAACTTCCTATGCTGAATAGTTTTGAACCCAGGGCAGGAGTCTTTGAATAATTTAATCCCGTCTATGACATACCCCATGTTGCCACGTCGATCGTGTCTGCCGTTTTTTCTCGATCTAATCGCGAGGATCATCGCTCGCGTTCTTTATAAAGTGCGGACTTCTGGCGTGGAAAATATCCCGGCAAAGGGCGGGGTCCTGTTAATTGCCAATCATATTTCGTATGCCGATGTCGTGGTTTTGCAGTTGGGATGTCCCCGTCCGATTCATTTTGTCGGATATGATGGCCTAAAAAATAACCCGTTTTTTGAGTGGGTTTTTGCAATTAGCGGTTCTATCGCAATTTCTTCGTCACAACCGCGTGAGGGCATCAAGGCAGCAGTGTCTGCGCTCAAAGCTGGCGAGGTCGTTTGCGTGTGTCCTGAGGGTCATATTTCGCGCACAGGTCAGCTGATGGCTATTCAACGGGGGTTCGAAGTCATGGCCCGACAAGCTAACGTTCCCGTGGTTGCAGCAGCGATAGATGGATTGTGGGGTTCTATTTTTTCATTTTCGGGCAATACGTATTTGTGGAAATCGCCTCGCTTGAAGCCCACGCCCGTGTTTGTCGCTTTTGGCAATGCGACCCCACCAGATCGAGTGAGTGTAGGTTGGGCTCGCTTGGAGTTGCTTGATCTTGGGCGAATGGCCTTTGAGGAGCGACCGGTTTTGAAACGCCATTTGGGGCGTGAAAGCATACGAGCACTGACTAAGATGCCTTGGCGAAGGCAGTTGGTCGATCGAACGGCAGAGCGACGCGAGGTTACGTGCGCACAACTGTTTGCGGCTGTAGCGGTACTATCACGACGTATCCGTAACACGATTACCGAAAAACGGGTGGGGATTGTGCTGCCGCCCGGAGCGGGAGCGTTCATCGCTAACCTCGCAATTTTAGCGGCTGGTAAGGTCCCTGTTAATCTTAATTTTACCACATCACGCGAGAGCCTCGAGGCGAGTTTTAAGCTCGGTGATATACGCACAATCTTGAGCGCTGAAGCCATGCGAGCGAAACTACCTAGTTTCCCTTGGCTTGATCGCACCCTTGATCTTAAGACCGAGATCGCCCTGGCGGGAGGCAAGAAGGCAATGGTTCCATGGTTACTGGCTGCATGGGTGTTACCCAATCAATGGTGCGCCGATCTACTTGGATTGCCGAAGGAGGGTGATCGCGCCGAAGCCGGGCTCTTATTTACCAGCGGAAGTTCAGGCGAACCCAAGGGCGTTATCTTGTCGCATCGTAATATTTTAGCGAATTGCACGCAGATTTCTTCTATCTCAATTTTACCAGAAACATGCACGGTTATCGGCTGTTTACCGATTTTTCATAGCTTTGGATTTACCGCCACGCTTTGGTATCCGATTTTACGTGGGTGTCTGGTGGTTACGGTGCCAAGTCCGCTCGACACGAGAAAGATCATCGATGCGATCCGGGATGAAAAAGCCACGTCTTTGATCGGCGCTCCGACATTTATCAGGCCGATTCTCAAGAAAGCACTGCCGGGCGAATTGCGCTCGCTCACTTTGGTTGTGACCGGAGCAGAAAAACTTACCGATGATTTAGCGCGCGGTTTCCTTGAGCGTTTTCACCTTAATATTTTGCAAGGATACGGTCTAACAGAGACGACGCCGGCTGCGAATTTAAATCAACCTCATCCCCCCATGGTGGCGACGACCAATGAGCCCCAAGAAGGGCGTAGAGACGGCTCAGTGGGGCGGTTAGTGCCTGGTATGAGTGCGCGTATCGTGGATCCGGATACTTGGAATGAACTGCCTCTAGATGCGACTGGCATGGTGCTGTTGCGGGGCGCCAATGTGTTCGCTGGTTATCTGAACGATGAGGAGAAGACGCAGTCAGCCTTCCGTAATGGCTGGTTTGTTACTGGAGATCTTGGTCGTTTTGACGAAGAGGGTTTTCTCTACATCGAAGGCCGACTCTCTCGTTTTTCAAAAATTGGAGCCGAGATGGTTCCGCACGGAACCATCGAGCAGAAGCTGTTGGAGGTTTTCAATCTTGAGCAATTGGAAACCTATGCTGCTGTAGTGATGGGCGTGCCCGACGCGGCAAAGGGTGAGTCTTTGGTTTTGCTGACGACCATTGTGCTGGATGCCGTGGAGGTGCGCGAGCGACTCTTGGCGGCTGGATTTGCGGCCCTGTGGATTCCCCGTCATATTCATAGGGTAGATAAAATCCCTGTGCTTGGTTCCGGAAAATTGGATTTGAAGGAGTGTAGGCGTATAGCGCTAGAGTCGGTCGCTTAACGCTCGTTCAAATCGAAAAAAATTGGCCGTTTATTTGGCGTTTCCATAGCCTAAAGTGGCGTTAATCACAGGTATGTCGTTTTCTCATCTCGGTCTTTCCGCGCCCTTGCTTCGTGCTATAGCCGAGAAAAACTACGTAGATCCTACGCCCATCCAGGCTGCGGCAATTCCGGTGATTTTAAAAGGTTCAGATATGCGCGCCTCGGCACACACGGGCTCAGGGAAGACCGCTGCATATGTGCTCCCTGTTTTGCAGGGATTGGCCTTACGTCGCCGCGAACCCGGTCGTTGGGTTCGGACATTGATTTTGGTCCCGACACGCGAGCTTGCCGCACAGGTGGGTGAAGCGGTTAGGCGCTATGGTCGATTTTTACCTGAGCCCATCAAAACTTTGGTGGTTTACGGTGGCGTTTCTATTAATCCGCAGATGATGGCCTTAGGGGGTGGAGCGGATGTGTTAGTGGCAACGCCAGGGCGCTTGTTGGATCTGATCGATCACAACGCGGTTTCGCTGCAAGCAGTTACTGTTTTGGTGTTAGATGAGGCCGATCGGTTATTGGCCCTCGGATTTGCGGAAGAATGGGGGCGCATCGCGACGCATCTGCCGGTTGAGCGCCAGAGTTTGTTGTTTTCGGCGACATTTCCACCGGCTGTAGCCGCTTTGGCCGATGCTTTATTAAGGAATCCGCATGTTATCGAACTAGCACCCAGTCTTAAAGAGGAGCCATGCATTGAAGAGCGTGCCATCGAAGTAGACGCGGCACGGCGCACCCAATTGCTGCGTTTTTTAACGGAAAAAAATGGATGGACCCAGGTGCTAGTTTTTGTCGCCACCAAATATGCCACTGAGCATGTGGCGGATAAATTACGTCGGGCCGGACTTGATGCCACGGCCTTGCACGGTGAATTGAGCCAAGGAGCGCGCACGCAAGCGCTTCTCAATTTTAAGGCGGGTCAAATTCGTCTCCTGATCGCGACAGATTTAGCGGCGCGTGGGCTAGATATCGAAGAGCTGCCGGTCGTTGTTAACTATGATTTGCCGCGTTCGGCTGTTGATTACGTGCATCGTATTGGGCGCACTGGTCGGGCGGGTGCACGTGGTATCGCTGTGAGCTTTGTAAGCGCTGAAACACATGGGCATTTTCAATTAATTGAAAAACGTAACCTCCGAGGTATTCTACGCGAACGAATCGAGGGATTTGAACCGATTGAAATTGAGCCTCCCGTTCCGGTCGTGCCAGGTGGCCGCGGAGTAAAAGGGAAACGAAAAAGCAAAAAAGATAAACTGCGCGAAGCCGCAGGGTTGGCTTTACCGGTTAATCTCGGGACTAAGAGCGTTATTTCAACGGAACCTGTCTTTAAAGAGTCCGAGCCGAAGGAGTTTTTTCCTTGGGCGCAGCGCGTGATGGTCGGACGGCGGATGCGCTAATCTCGCGGGGTGTCACTCAAAGCGCGTAGGCTTTTTTGAGTTCGGCGGCCACGTTGGCC
>CANHAH010000066.1 GCA_947458705.1 Opitutia bacterium
CGCCATTTATTGCGGGGGCTAGGAATTATTTTCGGAGCGACTCGTAAAGGCTGAAATGAAGTTTTTTCGCTCGAGCTCAAAAATCAAGGGGGGCGGCGCTTCATCCCGGCCCTAAAGGGCCAGGTTTTCGCGCCGTCCGCTGAGATAAAACCGTCGCTGTGCGGCTCTCGACGCACGATGCCGGGGGGAAAGTGACCGCGCTCGATTTTGAATTAGCGAGGCGAATGGATGGCTGCGCGCATTGAAGTGCGCCACGCGTGCAATCAAAGCCCCAGCATGAAATTGAAGGTGCGTTCGGCTTCGCCAGGAAGTGCTTCGTGCGAAAAGTCAGGGTACAGTACGATGTCTTTTTTGGCGGTGATTTTGTTATAGGCGGCGAACTGCGTTGAGGGCGGGCAAATGGGATCCATCAAAGCGGTGTAAAGTAGGACCTCTGCACGAATGCGCGATGCCAGGTGTTGCACGTCAATGTAGCCAAGTTTTTCAAACGTGGCGGCTGCGCGCTCGTGGCGCGGGTCGAAGGCGCGGAAGTATAGGCTCAGTTCTTCATAGGCCGCCTTCGCCTGGTCCATCTCCCAGACGCGCTGATAGTCGCACAGAAACGGAAAAATCGGCGCCGCGCGGCGGATGCGTGGCTCGAGGGCGGCGCAGGCAAGGGTGAGCGCCCCGCCTTGTGAGGCGCCCATCGCGCCGACGCGCGTGGGATCAACTTCAGGTAACGCCATCACAACGCGGGCCAGTTGAACGGTATCAAGAAAGATTGCTCGGAACAGCAGGTTGCGGGCATCGGGGTCGTCGAGGCCGCGGATGATGTGACCGCGCAGGGTGTTGCCTTTGACGCCACCGCGGTCTTCAGAGCGGCCACCTTGGCCGCGGCAATCCATCGCGGCGACGCAGAAGCCGGCACCGGCGTAAGCGAGTTTGTTGACCCATTCACCGGAGTGGCCGGAGTAGCCGTGAAATTGGAGCACGGCAGGGGCTTTTCGCGCGCTGGCTGAGCTCGATTTTGGACGGAGGTACTTGGCGTAGATGCGGGCGCCGCCCACGCCGGTGAACCACAGATCGAAACACTCAACATGGGGGGCAACAATGGTGGTGCTAGGACGGAGTTCGGGCTGCGGTGCGGTAGCGTCGAGTTCGATTAGGCCTTCAGCCCAATACGTATCAAAGTCGGCGGGACGGGGATTGCGGCCGGTGTAGTGCCTAAGTTCGGCCAGAGGTAGATCGATAAGGGGCATTTGAGAGAAAATTGCGCGTATAACGTGGAGCTGAGCCGCAGTGTTGTCGACGCAGCTGGTGGGATGGGTCGAGCAGAATTACGGGCTGGGTCAGGCCACGACAAACTGAAGCAAATATAAGACGGGGTTTGTTTTCGGAGCTTACGTGTGTTTCGTGGTGCTAATTATGAAAACCATCGGTGTGTTGGGTTTGGGTATTATTGGCAGTGTGTGGGCTCGGCATTATCACGCGGCGGGCGTGTTAGCCGGTGCTTGGAATCGGACACCACAGCCGGATTTTCCTCATTGGAAAACGACCCCTCTGGCGCTCGCCCAAGCGGTGGACATCGTGCAGATCGTCGTAGCGGATCCGCCGGCGGTGCGCGCGTTGCTGGCGCAGATTTTGCCGGCGCTCGGTCCTGGGAAAACGCTGGTGCAATCGAGCACGATTGATCCGCGTAGCAGCGAGGAATTTTACCAAGCGGTGACGGCGTGCGGGGCGCGTTACCTCGAAGCACCGTTTACTGGAAGCAAACCGGCGGCAGAGCAAAAACAGGTGGTTTACTACGTCGGTGGTGACGCGGCGACCGTGGCGGATATGGACGCAATGTTGGGTTTGGTTTCGCTTGTGCGACTACCTATTGGTGATCACCAGCAGGCGACAGCGCTCAAGCTGGCGATGAATTTGAACATCGCGGCTCAGATGGAGGCGTTGTCGGAGGCGATCACTTTAGTCCGCCGCGCGGGGATTTCAGATGATGTATTTTTCGGCGCACTGGCGCGCAATGCGAGCCAGTCGGGCTTGGCGAAACTTAAGGAGCCCAAGCTGCGGGCAGGAGATTTTTCGCCGCAGTTTTCCGTGAAACACATGCTGAAAGATATGCGCTTGGCGGCGGGCATCGGCGGGTGCGAAGCGTTTCCTGTTTTAAGTACGATGCGCGACCGGCTGGCGGCGGCGGATCATGCCGGACTGGGCGATCAGGATTTCTCGGTCTTGGTCACCTTGCTGGATGAAAAATTGCGCTGAAAAAACTGTAGTTTGATGCCTGGGCGCATGCATTTAACATCCATGCAGTTCGTAGCCACTTCGGCGTTGGAAAAATCGCGTCGGGCCGGCGGTCAATTACTCGATCTTAAACGGAGCTAGTTTTTGGTCAGCGGGACGGTTTTTCTTTTCGAAATATTTTTTGAGCACCGCGCCGGCGACAGGAGCGGCGTAGCGGCCGCCGCCAAAATTTTCGCCGAGAGTTTCCCCTTCAATCATCACAGCCATGGCGATCTCTGGGTTGTCGGCGGGGGCGAAACAGATGAACCAGGCGAAATTGATGTTTCCGGTTTTGCCGTCTTTAGTGACTTTTTTTTGCGCGGTGCCGGTTTTGCCGGCGATGCGGACACCGGGGATTTTAAACAGGTCGAGATTGAGCGTGCTCGCTGTACCAAAGGTGGTGGTACCAACCATGCCTTCGATCAAAGCGGCGCGTTGCGTGGGGGTCAGGCCGATAGATTCCGTGTGTTGGACGGGCGCGTCTGGATTGTGGAGTAGGGTCGGTTGGGTGAAAACTTCATTGCGTGCGACGGAAGCGGCGAAGCAGGCCATTTCGAGCGGAGTGACTAGGACGTAGCCTTGTCCGATGGACATATTGGCGGTGTCGCCGGGGAACCATTTTTCGCCGATCACTTTTTCTTTGTAGGCAGGATCGGGTATCACCATGCGGCCGGTCTCATGGGGCAGCTCGATACCCGTGCGTTCGTGCAAACGGAATCGGCGGCCTTCTTCGGCGAGAAGATCGGCGGTGATGAGACGGCCGGCGCCGAAAAAATAAATGTCGCAACTGTGGGCTATTGCCTCGGGGAGCAGTACTTCGCCGTGGTGGCCGCGGCGGTTGTCGCAGACGAAATCGCGGTTACCAATGCGGATCGCACCTTGGCAGTCCGCAATGGGTTGCGTGGGATCGAGCACACCGCGGCGAAGTCCTGCAATTGAGGTAAGAATCTTAAAGGTGGAGCCCGGGGGGAAAGCGCCGCCGATGGCGAGGTTGGTCCAGGCTTCGCGAGCGGTGATATCCGCGGCGGCGCCGTGGGCTAGGCGTGGGGCGAACTTACGGAGGTCGTAGTCGGGTTTGCTCGCAAGGGTGAGTATCTCTCCAGTCTTGATGTCGATGGCGACCGCCGCGCCGGTCTGATCACCGATGGCAGCTTCAGCGGCGAGTTGGAGGTCGATGTCGAGTGATGTGACGAGGTTTTGGCCCTGAGTGGGAAGACGCGACTCGATGGGTTTGGCGTCGCGGAGGCGATAGCCAAGGGGATCGACGCGGAAGATGGAACCGCCGGCTTCGCCTTGCAGGAGGGAGTCAAATTTTAGCTCGAGGCCATCGCGGCCGATGGAGCCACGCATTTTGAAGGTGCGTAGCTTTTCTCCGGGAAAATCTTCGGCGGTGACGTCTTCGTTGATGCCGACGTAGCCGAGCGTTTGAGAGGCGGCGGAGCCAAACGGGTATTCGCGGGTATTTGTCGTGTAAAGCTGGAGCGGGGAGACGACCGGCAGATGTTCGAGGAGGCGGGCGTATTCGGCGGGAGCGAGGTCTTCAACGCGCGGGTAGGGCAGGAGGAGTTCACGGGAGAAATGCGTGGTGAGGCGAACGGAGTCGACCTTGAGGTCTCGGCCGATAACGGCGTTAATTTGTTCGAGGTAGGACTGAACAACGCTAACGCGGGCCAGAGTCCAAAGCTGGTCGGCGGTGGGAATATCTTTGTCATCGATAGCGCGGTAGTTTTTGCGGATGCGAATAAACTCAGCTCGGAATTTGGCGCGAAGTTCATCCAAGTAGAGGACTACGGCGAAACGTGGACGGTTGCCGACGAGGAGTAGGCCGTGGCGATCGTAGATGTTACCGCGGGGGCCAGGAATGAGGATGCGCCGCTGGTTTTGGGAGCTCTCGCGCTCAGTGTGGAGTTCGGCGTTGAAGAGTTGTTGGTACGCCAGGCCGCTTGCTAGGGTGATCAACAAAGCGGTTATGATGAAATAGAATAAAACGACGCGCGGATCGTAGCCTTTCTGCGATTCAAAGAGGCGGCCCGAGCGATCGGCCAAGTTGTTTTCGTCAGCAGCCATGGCAGCAATCTCAGGCGAAGCGCTTGGCTTCGTAATCAGTGAGTGCGAGGGCGCGTGCTTGGATGGCGAAGCACCAAGGGGCGATCAGCGCGAGTAAGATTTGTGAGCATGCGAGGTCCGCGAAGAGGCGTGGCCAAAGGCTGGCGGGCGCAGGCGAACGGGCGACTTGGGTGAAGGAGAAAACGAGAAAAAGTCCTAGATTGGCGAAGAGGGCAATGACTACGCGACTGAGTGTGTCGTCGCGAGGAAGACGTTCGCGCAGGTTGAAAACCACGACGTGAGTGAGTGCGAAGAGAAAGGCATGGGTGCCAAAAGTGACGGGGGCGACGGCGTCATAGAGTAATCCGCCGATGAAGCTGGCGAAAAGCCCGGTGCGAAGAGTAAACGTGAGCGCGGGTAGTGTGACCGCAAGCGCACCCACGAATACATAGAGACGCCAGGGCGCGAGTGCGTGGTTAAGTTGCGCGGTGACCGCCCAGAGAAGCACCGTCGAGAGCAGAATGAGTACGAAGCGTAGCACGTGGATTGAGCGGAGTGCCAATTATTAAGGAGTTTCGAGCGGAAGCAGGACGGTGACTTCCGTGAGAGCGGCTAGGCGGTCGTCGAGTTTGACTTCGCCCGATTTAAAAAGGCCATCGGTGCTGGGTTCGACTTTGATAACGGAACCGATCGTGAGGCCGGGCGGAAAAACGCCACCGAGGCCGGAAGTGACGAGGCGTTTGGCGGAGTTGGCGCTCGCGAAAATGTCGAGCGGCACAAACTCAATCACGCCACCGGCTGATCCAAAAGTTGGGTTGAGACCTCCTTGATAACTGATCGGGCGGGTGTCTCCTTCGACGACGGCGGCGAGTCGTACGGTCTGGCTACTGATGAGATCCACCGTGGCGGTATAGGCGAAAACCTCGCTGACGCGGCCGACAACACCGCCGCTAAACACTACTGGTGCGCCGACGGTGAGGTTATAGTTTTTGCCTTTACGGATGGTGAGACGTTGCCACCAGCCGGAGAAATCGCGGCGGACGACGCGGGCGTGCTCCGAGTGATAACCCGTATAAGAAGGTAGACGGAGGATGCCTTCGAGGCGGGCGATCTCGCCTTGCATCTCGATGTTTTGCTGGACGGCCAGATCGTATGAAGCATTGAGGCGAGCCAGGTCGCGGCCGGCTTCAATGAGCTCGCTGTTGGAGTGGAGGCGCAGCGTCCAATATTCTTGGAGATCTCGGGCGTAAGAGGCCGCGACGCCCACAGGTGCGGTGAGTTCGAAGAAAGAGGCTCGGGTGAAGGTCTTGAAAACAGTGGGTATTATAAGCCATGCGGCCACGACTAAGCCTAGTGTAAGAAACGGTCGGGCTTGGTCTAAACGTTTGGGCATGGATCGGGCGAAATTTAGTGCGGTGATCGGAGGATTGAAATATGGCTTATGGCACAGACTGAAGACACACAAAAAAACAGACAGGACAAAATAGGGCGCGTCTCTGGGGGGTGGGATCGCGCGGAGTGAAACCTTTCAACTAAGTTTTTTTATTATCACCGTAACGCTTGAACGAGGCCTCGGCGCGCCTCCACATAAAGAAGGCGAAGAGGTTCCAGCACAAAAATCGTAATAGGTGCTTTTCGGGTGAGATTATGAATCCAAAGCTGAGGTCTGCGAGCAATTGGACTACCGTCACGCTAGAGCTAAAAAACAGGCAGAATTTGAGCCGGCCCAATTTACGCAACTGAGACCAGCTCGGCAGTAAACGGAATTTCATAGCGCCGGGTACTTCCCCGCCTATGCGGGACTCAAGAGTTCTGCATCAACCACGAGAGGTCGTTGAGGACGGCGCCGGTGCCGTTGGCGACCGCGGATAGCGGGTCGTCAGAAATGGTAACGGGCAGGCCGGTTTTTTCGCTGAGAAGTTTGTCGATGCCGCGGATCAGGGCGCCGCCGCCGGCCATCACGAAGCCTCGGTCAACCAAGTCGGCGGAGAGTTCGGGCGGGCAGCGTTCTAGGGTGACGCGCACGGCGTCCACAATAGATGAAATGGTGTCGGCGAGAGCCTCACGGATTTCCTGCGATGTGATGTGGATGGTCTTGGGGAGCCCGGCGACGGAATCGCGGCCTTTGACCTCCATGGTGAGTTCTTCGTCCAGGGGATACGCGGAGCCGATGCGCATCTTGATTTCTTCCGCGGTACGCTCACCGATGAGCAGATTGTAGGCGCGTTTCATGTAGTTGACCATGGCCGCATCTAGCTCGTCGCCGGCGACGCGGATGGATTTCGAAAACACGATGCCGTTGAGTGAAATAATGGCGATCTCGGTGGTGCCACCGCCAATATCGACGATCATGTTAGCGGCGGGTTCATCGATCGGCAGGCCTACGCCGATGGCTGCAGCCATCGGTTCGGGGATAGTGATGACGTCGCGGGCGCCGGCGTGTAGGGCCGAGTCTTTGACGGCGCGTTTTTCAACCTCGGTGATACCCGAGGGAATCGCAATAACAACCCGTGGCGGGGCGCGGAAGGAACCGCTTGAAACTTTTCGAATGAAGTACCGAAGCATGGCTTCGGTAACGTCGAAATCGGCGATGACGCCGTCCTTCATAGGGCGGATGGCGGTGATGTTGCCGGGGGTGCGCCCAAGCATGCGTTTAGCCTCATCTCCGACCGCTCGGACTTTGCGGGTCACCGTGTCCAGCGCGACCACGGAGGGTTCGCGCAGCACAATACCTTTGTCTTTGACGTATACGAGCGTGTTGGCGGTGCCAAGGTCGATGCCGATGTCGTTGGAGAAATAACCGAGGAGGTTGGCCATGATGGGGGATGGTCGAGACGAGAGTGAGGCGGCGTCTCCGCCGACGGAAACGAATGGGTGGCAGGTCAGGGTGTCAACGCGGGAAACCGCCGGACAAAGGGCGGGGTGTACGTTTAATCTTTTTTAGTGGGGGCTTTTTCGGCTTCAGTTTTTTTCTGGGCGTCTTCGTAGGCTTTACGTTGCTGGATACCTATTTCCAATAGGTCGCTGACCAACATCCGGGCTTCGGTCTCTTGCTGGGCGATCGAGCCAGGGGCTGGTGGCGGTTGCGGCGTACCCAGGGTGATGGGCATGACGGCGGGGTTGGCAAAACCTGCAGCAGCAGCTCCGGGGTTGGCATTGGCGACACCGGAACCGGAGACGGTGGCTTTACGCAGGCGCAGGACTTTTTGCTGTCCGCCGACTGATAGGCTCACCTGGTCAAGGACTGCATCGTAAGCGAGGACCTTGATTCCCTCGACGGTGGCATTCACCGCAATCCAGTGGCTGCGTTTAGTTTGATTGTTATAGATGCACACTAAGGTGTTTTTGGCCGTGCTGCTGACGCCGGCCAGTTCAAGTCCATCTTGCGCAGTCGCACGGTCGGCGGTGGCAGCGTCTGGAGCGGGTAGAAACGGAGAGTCTTTGGGTAGGGCGGTCTGAGCTGAGGCCACCGCGACCGCAAATAAGGCGGCGATCGAGGCGAAGCAAAGAAGTGGAACGCGCAACATGGTGCTAAAGACGGTATGCAAGCAGCTGGGTTGCGTCAATTGTGGAGCCACGGCGGCCCGATATCTTGATCCGTTGAAATTCCCTCTTGTCTCGGTGGGCGGGCTCGCCCCATCTCATATCACGACATGATCTCCGCAGATTATATTCCCTTTCTGATCCAAGCTCTATTAGCCGGCGGCATTACCGCTTTTGTGATAGGGGCGAGTCATTTTTTCGGTCAACGTGCCAAGCTCAACAAAATCAAGGACTCAGCTTATGAGTGCGGCGTACCCTCGGAAGGTATCGTGCACACACGTTTTTCGGTGAAGTTTTTCCTGACGGCTCTTTTGTTCATGTTATTCGATCTGGAGATCGTGATTCTCGTGCCATGGACGTTTATTTACCGTGAGTTTCTGGCTAACCAGATATCAATCATCGGGCCCGTGTTTTTCTTTATCGGCGTTCTGGTGCTGGGTTTGATTTACGAAGTAAAGAAGGGTGCGCTCGACTGGGAAAAGTAAGTGCGCGTTTAATATCAATTTTTCATGCGGTTAGAAAAAATCATCGCCCGCAGCCGCATCATCGATTTGCGGAGCGGGGATTTGCCAGGCGCGTTGCAGGAATTGCTCGCGGTTAGTGTGGCGAGTTTTTCGGACCTAAAACCGGACTCGTTGCTGAAAGGACTGTTGGCGCGCGAGAGCACGATGACGACCTACCTCGGGCTTGGGGTGGCGCTGCCGCACGTTCGGGTGAAAATGTCGCGGCGCTACATCCTCGCGATCGGGCGGAGTCGCGCGGGGATTCGGCATGACGGAGCTTTGGCCGACGAGCGGGTGCATTTGATCGTGATGTTGATCGCCGGCGAAAAGGCCCGCGATTACCTGCAGGTGCTGGCTTCAATCGCCCGCCAGGTGAAAGAGCAGACGATGGTTGATGGCCTTGTGCAGGCCCCTGATCTGGATCAACTTTACGAACGTTTAGTAGGTGGTTTTGGCGGTATCCGCCCGGTCCAGACTCAGCAAAATCGCGTCAATCGGCTCATGTTGCGTGAAGCGCAGCGCGTCGCGAAGGGCGCGGCGTGCGATGCGTTGATGGTTTTTGGCGATACGTTTATAGGCGGGATAGATCGCGCGGCCTTCAGTCTTAAAATGAAGACGATCTTGGTAACGCGCAACCCGATCGAAGCCGGCGACAACGAACGCGACTTTGCTGAGACAATCCAAGTGCGCTCATTTTCTAATCAACGGATGGCGCAGTTGCGTAGCGCAATCTTGGTGGCGCTCACTCGCGGGGTTTTAAAATTTACGGATCGCATCTGCTGCCTAGACGGCATGACAGGCAGCAACCAGTTCGACACCCTTGTGGTCGTTGATATCGAGCGTGAATTCCAAACTTTGCTCACGGGACAGACCGCGGACTTGTTGCCGGAAGATGTTAAGCCGGAAGTGTTGGAGCGCGTCTTGGCCGTGGCCACCGAGCTCGCGGTGGAAGGCCGCGAGGGTCGTCCGGTCGGGTGTTTGTTTGTGGTGGGTGACTCCGAAAAAGTCGCTGCACTATGTAAACCCCTCGTTTTAAATCCTTTTTTTGGCTACAAGGAAGAGGAGCGAAATATCCTTAATCCGTTCATGGATGAGACCGTGAAGGAATTTTCTTCCATCGATGGCGCCTTCACGATTCGTGGCGACGGCGTCGTGGAATCGGCCGGTAGCTTGATTCAGGCAACCGATAGTAACCATTCGTTGCCCAGTGGTTTGGGTAGTCGGCATGCGGCGGCGGCGGCGATCAGTGTGGCAAGTAATTGCATCGCGATAGTCGTATCATCGAGCACCAGCCAAGTGACTCTTTTCCGCCGCGGGGTGATGTTGCCACTCACGGAAAAGCGCCGTTAAGGCATTTGCTGAAGTAGTAACGCTCGGAAGATTGGGGTTGCAGCACCGCGTCCGCGGGCTTTGCTCTGACCCTTCAACCTTTTATAACCATGCAAGAAGTCGTCACCCTAGAATGCACCGAAGCCAAAAAAGAGGGCAAGCCCGCCTCCCGTTATCTCACCAAGCGGAATAAAAAGACCGTGACCGAGCGCATCGAGAAGAAGAAGTACAATCCCTTCCTCAAGCGCCACACGCTCCACAAGGAAATCAAATAAACGTTCTGCGTTTACTTTTTCTGTCAGTTTCAAAACCGAGCCGCAACGCTCGGTTTTTTTGCGGGCTAAACACAACTACGCACTCTTGAGCCTGACTACGCCGCTAAAAGGCCAAGCCATGAGGAGGATTTTAGGTCCCGACGGGCTTTTGAATCTGGCCGGTCGCCGCGAAGGGGTTCGGTGAATGAGCTGCGGGAGTCGAGACGGGGCCACTTTGTTGACGGCGCGCTGCACGCCAGCTCTCACGGTGTTTGCGAATCCAATCGAGTAGCGCTCGTTCGAAACCAATGTCGTAACCTAGGCGCTCGGACTCTAGCCACTTGTGTTTTAAAATTTCCTCACGCTCGGCTAAAAATTCTTGGTAAAGGCTAGATTGCTTCACGAACTCGCGGGACGAGGAGGGGGCGGACTCTTGGGTGTTAGAAGTCATGCAGCGGTTCGTCGAAGTGCAAAAATGAGAGTGAGCGAGTGAGCCCTGTCAATGCCCTCGATGTCATCAAATTTTAACAATTAAACCGGCATGGGCTTGACCAAGCGGGCGAGCAACGTCTCGGCGATTTCGCGGAACGTACGCCCGGCTAGACTGGCGGGGGCACTCACGACGATCGGTTCGCCGGCGTCGCCGCCAGCGCGGATTTCCGCAATGAGCGGGACTTGGCCCAGCAATGAAGTTCCGAGTCGTTCCGCGGTGATGATACCGCCGCCCTCACCGAAAAGCGTGTGCTTTTGTCCGGCGGGGTCGACAAAGTAGCTCATGTTTTCGGCGACACCTAGTAGTGGGACGTTCACTTTTTGAAACATCAACCCGCCCTTGCGCGCCACATTGGTGGCGGCGGGTTGGGGCGTGGTGACCAGCACGGCGCCGTCGAGCGGGAGCGTTTGTACCAAGGAAAGTTGTGCATCGCCGGTGCCGGGCGGCAGGTCGACAAGTAAGACATCGAGTTCACCCCATTTCACGTTTTGGACGAATTGCTGGATCGTCTTCATGATCATCGGGCCACGCCAGACGACCGGTGTGTTGTCGTCGACGAGAAAGCCCATACTCATGACTTTAACGCCGTGGCGCTCAAGTGGGATCAACGTGGAAGCGGCGCCTTCGCCTTCGACTTCGGGTCTGCCTTGTAAGCCCATCATAAGCGGCACGCTTGGGCCGTAAATGTCGCAATCCATTAGGCCGACGCGGCCTGGGCGTCCTTGCGCGGTGAGGACCTGGGCGAGCGCACAGGCGAGATTGACCGCAAAGGTGCTTTTACCCACTCCGCCTTTACCCGAGGCGATGGCGACGGAGTATTTCGCGGTCTTGGGCGTGGCGCTGGCACCGGGGAGATTGCCGGCGCCGTTGGCGGGTGCGGCCGGGCGAGCGGCTTGTACTGAGATATCGATAATGACTTCACTCACACCGGGGATGGCCCGCAGACATTTATCTACCTCTGCTTTAAGATGGAGTGGAATCTTCGGATCGCTGGTGGTCAGGCCGAGCGCGACTTTAGCCACGCCGTCGATCAGCGCCGCGGAACGCACGAGGCCAAACGATACGATATCACGGCTAAAGCCGGGGTATTTTACCTGTTGCAGATGGACTTTGATTTCTTCGGTGGTCACGTCGGTTCGAATGTTTAGTAAATTAGAGTTGTTATGACGGCGCTGCGCGCAAATAGAAATCCCCTTCATCGCGCATCAACCTTCTCCACCATGCAATCTTTCATACGTTTAACTTTGGTATTAATCACCGCCGGGAGTTTCTCCATGCGAGCTGAACCCGTTCGTGACATCGGAAAAATCGAGGTCATCGCCGACAATAAAACCCTCCCAATTCGGGTCTCGGCGAATACGCCCGAGCTCAACGCCCTCGCACTCCAGGCTTTCGGGACGCACGGGCGCTATCGGTTGGTCGCAAGTGGTTTCGCTTTCGATATCAAGTTCTCCGCGGTGACGCCCACTCAGGTGCGCGTCGATATCACCAAAACGCCCAGTGGCACTCCCGTCGCTTCGGAAGTGATCACTGGTTCCAGCGCGCGTAACGCCCTGCTGAAAGCGGCTGACGTTGCTGTCGCCAAAACGAACGGTCTCGGTTTGCGCGGTTACTTCGCCGCGAAACTCGCTTTCATCAACGAGCGCACCGGTAAAAAAGAAATCTACACTGGGGATATGATGTTCGGCGAAGTAAAGCAGATCACCCGTGATAATTCGATTGCGCTCAATCCCCGCTGGGCGCCGGACGGCTCGCGACTCATCTACACCAGTTTCTACAAATCTGGGTTTCCTGATATTTTCACCATCGATCTCGGTAGCTACCAGCGTTCTACGTTCGTGAGCTTCAAGGGCACGAATAGCGGCGCTCGTTTTAGTCCCAATGGCTCGCAAGTTGCGATGATTCTTAGCGGTGAAGGTACTCCTGAAATCTATGTCAGCAATGCTCAAGGCCGCGCCGTCGCGCGCAAAACCCGCTCCGACGCCGTTAAATCTTCCCCGACGTTTTCACCTGACGGATCCCGCCTCGTATTCGCGAGCGAGCCTGGTCCGCAACTTTACACGATGCCTGTAAGCGGTGGCGCCCCGACGCGTCTCACCTCCGGCATCAGTGGTTATTGCGCCGAGCCAGATTGGAGCCGTGCTAACCCCAACAAGATCGCCTTCACGATTCGAGTCGGCCGCAATTTCCAAATCGCCGTCTATGATTTTTCTAAACGCGCGAGCGAACAGGTTTCCAAAGCGCCCTTCGACGGCGTTGAACCCAGCTGGTTGCCCGATGGTCGCCATGTAGTATACACTGCGCGTACCTCCACTACGAGTCGCGTATGCATTCTTGATACCGAAACGGGCAAGAGCACTCCGATCAGCCCAACGAATTTTGGCTCCACGCTCCAGGCCAACGTGTGGGCCCCGTAACTCGGTCGAAACCCTTCTGTTATCGCCCGAATTTGACCGGGTAGCAAAAAGCCGCGCTTTTCAGCGCGGCTTTTTTCTGTCCGAAGTTAATTAAAACTTACTTCGTCGCGGCGAGGTAGTAAGCCTCGGCGGCGTCCCAATCGACCACGTTCCAGAACGCGGCGATGTAATCGGGACGGCGGTTTTGGTAGTTTAGGTAATACGCGTGTTCCCAAACATCGAGGGCGAGTACAGGTTTGCCCTCAATACCAGCGACGGCTTTGCCCATGAGCGGGCTGTCTTGATTGGCCGTGGAGCCTACGGCCAGTTTCTTGTCGGCGGTGACGTAAAGCCAGGCCCAACCGGAGCCGAAACGCGTGGCGCCGGCTTTGGCAAAGTCGTCTTTGAATTTGGCGAAGCCGCCGAGCTCAGCCTCGATAGCAGCGGCGAGTTTGCCCTTAGGCGCGCCACCCTTGCCGGGGCCAAGGATCGTCCAAAAAAATGAGTGGTTGCTGTGGCCGCCAGCATTGTTGCGCACGCCGGCGCGGATCGCTTCGGGAACTTTACCGAGATCAGCAATCAAGGCGTTGACGTCCAGAGCGGCGAGCTCGGCGTGGTCCTTGAGGAGGTTATTGGCGTTGGTGATGTAAGCTTGGTGGTGTTTACCGTGATGGATTTCCATCGTCTTCGCATCAATGTGCGGCACGAGGGCGTCGAGAGCGAAGAGCAGAGCGGGGAGCGAGTAGGCCATGATGACTGGTGGTTTAGTTTTCTGAGTTTATGGGAAAAAGCTAACTGCCAACAGATGCACTGGAGAAGGAGCGCGTCAACTTTCCCCTGCGGGTTCGGCCACACGTTTGGTTTTAAAAAAAGCCTGCAAGAGCTCGCGGCACTCGGGCTCTAGGACGCCCCCGGCGGTCAATTCGACGTGGTGGTTAACGCGGGGAAGCTCGTTGAGATTGGTGGCGCCGCCTAGACAGCCCATTTTAGGATCGGGTACAGCGTAGCACACGCGCTGCACGCGTGACATAAGCAGTGCGCCCGAGCACATTGGGCAAGGTTCCTTGGTGACGTAGAGTGTGGCGCCTTCGAGTCGCCAGTTGCCCAGTTTCGAAGCGGCTTGAGTGATCGCGAGCATCTCAGCGTGGGCGGTGGGGTCTTGGGCGCTTTCGACGGTGTTATGGGCCGCGGCGATGATCTCGCCGCCGATCGCGATCACTGCGCCGATCGGCACCTCGTCTTGGCGCCAAGCATCAATCGCCTGATTGTAGGCGAGGCTCATGAAAAAGGTGTCGTCGCGTACCAGTTGCGACGGAAAACGTTTCTCAAAAGGGCAGTCAGGCGGCTTGGATGCGGGAGAGACCATGGGTTCGCTTCAGAGGAAAACCTTGACTAAGCCGAGTAAATTTCTGCTTACAAGTGTGCTTTACGTCCTCACCACCACACCGATCCATCATGCTCAACTGTCCTCCTCAAACCCGCGTTAACCATGGCTGACAACGACGCGATCGAAGTTGAGGGCAAAGTGATGGTCGTGCTGCCCGGTACGATGTTTAAAGTGCAGTTGGCCAACGGTCACGTGGTCCTCGCTCACATCTCGGGCAAACTCCGAAAAAATTTCATTAAGATCGCGGCTGGCGATAACGTGAAGATGGAGATGAGCCCCTACGATCTTGAGAAGGCTCGCATCACCTTCCGTATGAAGGAAGCCAATCCCTTGCCGCGCGCGCCGATGCGCCGGCGTTACTGAGCCTGCCTCGCGCCCTTTTTTAACCAAAGCTCCCAAGCTTTGGTTTTTTTGTGCCCAGATAACAACTCGCGCCGCTGGCTTTGACTTGCGGTGAACCCAAGAGTTCAACGCACTGTTGCTGGCATGGCCCGTCGCTCGACCCCTTCTCGCACCTTGGCGCTCAGTCGCGCCCCCGCGGATTTTGCCGGCGATATCGACGGGTTTATCGCCTTTCTCGATCTTGAGCGCGGACTGTCTCGGCATACTCGCGAAAATTATCAACGCGACCTTGATCAAGCCTCCGCGTGGCTTGCGCGACAACAGGTGGGGGATTGGCGTTCGGTCACGCCCGCTCAGGCCAGCGATTGGTTGCACTCACTGTCTCGAGCGGATTTCGCGGTCGCTAGCCTTGCACGCAAACTGACTGCTCTGCGGGTGTTCGCCCGATATCTCGTGCGTGAGAAATTGCGCGCCGATGATTTCACGGCACTGCTAGCTGGACCCAAATTAGGTCGGCGTTTACCGGGCACCCTCTCGGTTGAGGAGGTCTCTCGCTTGCTCGCTGCGCCAAGCGCGGGTGATCCAGCAGCGCTGCGTGATCGGGCTTTATTGGAGCTTTTTTATTCGAGTGGGTTGCGTGTGACCGAACTGGGCGGACTCATGCTGCAACAGATTGATCTCGAGCAGGGTTTTCTCCGTGTGTTTGGCAAAGGATCCAAGGAGCGCGTCGTGCCGATCGGCGGTCGGGCCTGTGCGGCGATTACAACTTATCTCAGCGCGGGTCGCCCGCATTTCGTGAAGACGCGCACGGGTAGCCAATTATTTTTGAGTAACCGTGGCGGCGCCCTCTCCCGCATTACCTTGTGGTACATCGTTAAAAAACATGCCCGCCGTGCCGGTATCACTCAAAACGTGAAACCGCATCTGCTCCGGCACTCGTTCGCGACCCACTTACTGAGCGGCGGGGCTGATCTGCGGGCCATACAGGAAATGCTCGGTCACGCCAGCATTGCCACGACTCAGATTTATACCGCCGTCGAGCCGCAGCGACTTTTAGATCAGCACGCCAAATTTCATCCGCGCAACCGCGATTGACTCTGCGTATGCGGGAGCGCCCCCTCCCAGTGGACCTGAGGCCCCACTGGACGCTTGACGACTAGTGGGCACGTGCGGCCCCTTTGCGCCATGGCTACGCCCAACGAGGAAAATTTTAATGACTACAAGCGCGCGGAGAAAAAAGCGCTCGAACTCTTGGCTGAAATGAAGGCCGTGAGCCCCAAAAAGGTCGATATCGAGCTGGCGCTCATGGTTGCAATTTTCGAGTTACACAAAGGTACGCCTGCGGCTTCCTCAGTGGCGATGATCATCCAAGGTCACTTGAAGCAACTTGTGCCTTACTACGCGACCAAGCAGCCGGCCGGCAATTAATCGCGTGATCTCGCCCGGAATCGTTGGTCAACGTTGTCTCAGTGAGCGCGAGCCCGAGCTCGGACTCGGCTTGGTTGCGACCGTGGATGCGGCCGCGCGCCGAATAGGGATCGAATTTCCCGCCACGGGAGAAAAACGCTTGTATGCGTTGGGTACCGCAGTTCTGAAACGAGTGGAATTTCGCGCAGGGGAAACGGTCGCAACCCGCACGGGCGAACCCTTTCTCATCGAGTCGGTTGAGGAGGCTGCGGGCCTGCTCGTGTACGTCGGACCCGGCGGTATTCGCGTACGAGAAGATGCGATTTCCGATGTCACGAGCGTGAGTTTGCCTCAGGAACGTTTGTTGGCCGGACAGGTGGATTCAGGTGAAGTTTTTAATTTACGGTACCGTGCGCTGCTAGCTCAGGTCAAATTTCGCCAATCGCAGGTGCGGGGCTTTCTCGGTGGGCGTTTAGAGCTGATTCCCCATCAATTTTATATTTTGCATGAAGTGACCTCGCGGCAGATCCCGCGGGTTTTACTGGCGGATGAAGTCGGCCTAGGTAAGAC
>CANHAH010000067.1 GCA_947458705.1 Opitutia bacterium
CTCGGGTCGGCGGGATCGGCGTAGCCGGGGATGGCAACGTCGTCGGTCTCGGTGCGGAGGCCATTGACTTGGATTGCCGTGGTGGCGTTGCCGGCGAGGGCAGAGACGATGCCCGTGCGCTCGCGGGCGGCAGATTCGTAGCGCAACTCTGCGCGACCGGAGAACGGCGTGGTGGGTGCGGCGGAAGGGATGCGGTTGTCGATGACATTGACCACGCCGCCGACGGCCGAGCTGCCGTAGAGCAACGTCGCCGGACCGCGCAGGACCTCGATGCGCTCGACCAGGAGCGGTTCGATGCTCACGCCGTGATCTGGGCTGATGCTGGAGACGTCGAGCGACCCTACTCCGTTGTCGAGCATGCGAACGCGTTCGCCGCTGAGGCCGCGGATGATCGGGCGATTGGCGCCGGGACCAAAGTAAGTGCCACTCACCCCGGCGGTATCCGCGAGGGTGGCGCCGAGGGTGGCCGCGGCGCGGCGTCGGAGTTCGTCTCCAGCGAGAATGGAAGTGCCTTGAGCCAAATCGAAGGCAGTTTTGCCATCGATCCCAGCGGTCACAAAATACGTGTCGAGTGGATGAATGTCGGAGTGATCCGGACCTTTTTGGGCGTGAGCCAAGGTCAGGACACTGAGGAGAGAAAGAGGCAGAGAACGAAAAAATGACATGGAATGATAAAACTGAGTTTTGAAACGTAACAGGCGGACACACGCCGCAGCGTGGTATCTTAAGCTATAAGCTAAGCGAGCGCGCGCAGGCGCCGCACGGAGAAGATCCTAATTCAAACTCAGCCTAACGGCGGGCCTCGCTCCGGCTGATGCAGGTAGCGCGGTGGGCTAACAAAAATCTCGGAATGCGGGCTAAAATCCGCGCGGAGGTGCGCCTGTGGTGGTGCGACGACGACCAGCGGTGTGGGCGCAGCGGTGACACCGGCGGCGAATAAGGTAACGACGCAACCTTCATCTTGGCTGTTTTCGGCGGCACAGTCGTCGTCGTGACCGTGGAAGGCTGTGTGCAACTGCGGGCTGACGGCGAGTACTGTGAGCAACAGCACCAATGCCGCCGCACCCAGCGCCCAGAGGCGGCGGAACGGATGGACCGTTGAGGTGCTGGAGGACAGGCTGCTCACAAGACTTGGGTGAAAAACAAGATTAGGCCAAAGTGGTCAAGCCCGGCGACGTTGCAAGAGGGTGACGACGAGTAACAACGCGAACGACAATCCGAGCAACGTCGCGGCGAAGGCGTGGGCTGAGGAGTAATCGAGGCGTTGGACCTCGTCGTAGAGCGCGATGCTGGCGACCTTAGTCACCCCGGGGATTGCGCCACCGATCATGAGTACGACGCCGAATTCACCGAGCGTGTGGGCAAATCCCAATGTGAGGCCCGCGGCGATCCCACGCCAAGCGAGCGGTGCGTGCAGGCGAAAAAATACCCGCCAGGGTGAAGCGCCATAAGCCGTGCCCGCCTCAAGTAATTCGCGCGGCACGGCGCGCAATGCGGCTTGAAACGGTTGTACGGCGAACGGCAGCGAGTAAAACACCGAGGCGATCACAAGTCCGGTGAACGTGAAGACCAACGGCTGACCCGTGAGGTCGCGCCACCACGAGCCTGGCGGGTGTTGTGGTGAGAGGCCGACTAACACGTAAAAACCGATAACCGTAGGCGGTAACACGACAGGCAACGTGACGAGTGTTTCTAAAAACGGTGCCAGGCGCGTGCGCGTGGTGTTGAGCCAGTGTGCCAACGGCAGGCCGATCACACCCAGTACGAGCGTGGTGATCGCCGCGAGGCGCAACGTCAGCGCGAGCGATTGCCACAGCGGCGGAGCGAGACCGAGGAACGTGGCGGTGGATTCGGGCAAGATAGGGTAACCCTCAACGCTGAACGCTTAACCCTCAATGCTTAATGGCAGGACTACGTTCCCGGCAAGCCGTAGCCGTAGCGCTCGAAAATCTTGCGGGCAGGTTCACTTTTGAGGAACGCGAGGTAGCGGGCCGCGGTGGGATTGGCGGCACCGCGATGGGTGATGACGACACCTTGGTCGAGTGGGGTGTGCAGCGCGGCGGAGATTTCGATCCAGCGACCCTTGTCCTTGAGTTTCGGTGAGAGGACTAAAGAGAGCGCAACGAAGCCAGCATCAGCGTGGCCAGTTTCGACAAACTGGGCGGTCTGCGTGATATTTTCACCGGTGACAATTTTGGGTTTAGCGGTCGAGTCGAGGCCGAGGCGATCAATTACTTGTAAGGCCGCACGGCCGTAGGGCGCAGTGACGGGATTAGCGACGGCGAGCTTCTGCACCGCAGAGCTTTTTATGGTGGCAACGATGTCGGTGACCTCGATTCCGGGCTTGGTGCTCCAGAGCACGAGTCGGCCGATGGCGAAGGTGGTGAAGGTTTTGGCGTCGGCGTGGCCGGCTTTGATGAGGGCCTGCGGGTAGTCCAGATCAGCCGAGAGGAAAATATCGTAGGGTGCGCCGTTCGTAATTTGAGCGACCAAGTTGCCAGAGGCTCCGGTGGTGCACGTCAGAGTGACCTCGGGCGCTGACTGTTTGAATTCGGCGTTGAGCGCATCGAGGGCATAAATTAGGTTGGCGGCGGCGGCGATCGAGAGGGAGGGACCTTTCGCCGTGGATGTCGGCTTCGCGGCGTGCGCCGGCGTGGGGGCGTGACTAGCGAGGATCAGAGTTAGGGTGAAACAGAGGCGGAACATCATCGAATACGTTAAACGAATGCTTCCGGGCTGGCCACGCGAAAGGGAGGGGGTTGTGGTGAGGGGTATGGCTGCGCCTGATATATTACCGCCGGTGACGGTGTTGAGTGGCTTCCTCGGAGCGGGAAAGACGACACTCTTGCGCCATTTGCTCGGACAGGCGGCGGGGCGAAAGTGGGCGGCCGTCGTGAACGACGTCGCGGCAATCAACGTCGACGCGCAACTCGTGGCCGGTGCTGGCGCCGCGCGCGTCGTGGAGCTGGGGAATGGCTGCGTGTGTTGCACCGTGCGCGATTCGCTGGCGGAGACCATCGCGGAACTCGCGGCGCAAAAGACCTATGCACACATCTTAGTGGAGACGACCGGGGTGGCGGAGCCTCGGGCCGTAGCGGATCTTTTTACTCGCAAGAACACGTTTTGGCGGAGCCTCGGGGATTTCGCTCGGCTGAGCGCGTTGGTGACAGTGATTGATGCTCGGAGTTTTTTGGCGGAACAGCGCGCCAGCCGAATGCGCTCTGGTGGAAATGAAACACTGCGCGGGCTGAAGCCGATCTTTGAGCTCATGGTGGAACAGGCGGAGTGCGCGGATGTGTTGGTGTTAAATAAGTGTGATCTGACGAGCCAAACGGACCTGATTGAAGTCGAGACGATCGTGCGGACCTTGAACCCGCGAGCGGAGGTGGTGCGCGCGGAGCACGGGCAGGTCGCGAGTGAATTTTTGCTAGAGCGCGTGCGCTTCGAGCCGGAGACTACGGTGGGCGCAGCGCAGTGGTTGCGGGTGATGCGCGAAGAAACGGGCAAGACCGAGTTCGGAGCGGCGGCTGTGCGTTTGGTTAAGTCTAGTCTAGCGGGTCCGACCCAACTTAGACCGCGGCACGAGCAAATGTATGGAATCACGAGTTTCGTGTATGAATCACGGCGGTCTTTTGCGCGGGACAAGTTTGTCGCGCTACTGGAGGGCGGATTGCCGGAGGGGTTGTGGCGCGCGAAGGGTTTTTTTTGGTTAGCGGAGCAGTCGGCGGATATTGGGTTTTTGTCCGTTGCGGGTGGTAGCGTACGCCGGGAATGGGTCGGTACCTGGGCGGCGGCGCTGCGGGAAAGTGGTATCGTGACCGATGCGGAAATTCCGGCCGCCGCGCGCCTGAAGTGGTCTGAGCCCTACGGCGATCGACGACAGGAATTAGTTTTTATCGGAACCGGGCTCGACGTCGCGTCCTGGCGTGCAAAGCTCGATGCATGTTGGGCGTGATCAATCGTGAATTTTTTTGGAAACTCTGGACGCAATCACGCGTCGGATGCCCTGTGACTTTAAATTTCAAACGATGGTGCTTATGTTTGGTGTGGGCGGCAGCAGTTGTGCTTACGAGCGGGTTGGTCTGCGCCGGCCTGCGCGCAGCTGAGAGTGTCGTGGCGCCGCAGGTGTTGATCTATGCCGATGGAGATCGGGTGCGCGGTAACCTGTTAGAGCGGAGCGGTGAGCTCTGGGTGTTTCAGTCAGAGAAATTTGGGTTATTGAAAGTGCCGGTTACGGCGGCGCGTGTAGAGACGGCCGCAGATGGGGTCGCGATGGCTTCCGGGTTAGCGTTTAAGCAGATCGTGCCCACTGCCGCACCGAAGCCGACCTCCACGCACGAGGATTTAGATGAGCTCGAGCCGGCGGGCTGGGCACGGTTCACACCACTGGCGCTGACGCATACGCTGCAGGAATTTTTCGGGCCCTGGAAGGGGCGTTTTTCCATTTCGTTGGAGGACGTCTCCGACTCGTCGAGTCGCAACACGACATTGGTGGAGTTACACATGAAGCGCACATGGAAGCGCGATGAGGTAGATGGAACGTTACGCTATGATTTTTCGCAGACGGCGAATGTTGCGACCAAAGATTTGGTCAAGCTCACGGGTTCCTGGCGGCGGGATTACGCTTATAAGCTCTTTAGTATTTATCGGCCGACCAGCGAGTATAACCGAGCGTTTAAGGCGCCGGATGGTATCGCGGTAAATTACTTGTTGTTACAACAGGAAATCGGTGCGGGCTTGAATGTGTTCACGACCCCGCAGCGTAAGTTGCGCGCGGGGTTATCGGAAAATCTTTTCGACGTATGGATCGTGGCGCCGGACAGTCGCCATGCGGCGCAGACCTCCGAGTCGATCTTCGCAGAGCTGGAATGGTCATTGCCGTGGAGGTTGCGCCTCACGGAACGTGGCGTATGGTATCCTCCTTTTCGGAGTGGGTCGGAGGGTTGGGAAAATCGTTTGGAATTGAATAAGAAACTCACGGAAACACTCAGCGTAGCGATCCGACATGAGACGCGCACCAATAACCCCGATGTGCGCATTCAAGATTACACCTTGCTGCGGTTGTTGGTGGGACTGGATTTTTGAGTTCAGACGTCGTTTGGATGAGGGTGTACTGAAAAAATCGAGTCGCAACGTGGGCCTCGGGCTCAAGGCTATGGCGAACTTATTTTACATGTTTTCACGACTTCTTTGGTTTCTCTGTGCAGCGAGTTTGGGCTTAAACGCGACGCTATGCGCACAATTGGCGACCGTGCCTACGCAGCTCGGGACCGCGCCCGCCACCACGTTATCACTCGGTGAAACGACTACGCTGGATTTGCGCACCTTGCTTGGTGTCCCGGGCGTTACGGGCCAGGTTATGCAATTTGAAACGGTGCGAGGCACCTTCAACGTGGAGTTGCTGGCGAACGACGCGCCGAAGACCGTGGCGAATTTTCTCAATTACGTGAATCGTGGCGCCTACGCCAATAGCATCATTCACCGCTCAGTCCCGGGGTTTGTCATTCAAGGCGGCGGGTTTACCTCCGCCGGTAACCTTGTGACGGCGATCTCAGCGGATGCGCCGGTTCAAAATGAATTCAAGCTCTCCAATACCCGCGGCACGATCGCGATGGCCAAGACGGCTGCCGGGCCTAACACCGCTACAAATCAGTGGTTTGTGAACCTCGGTAGCAATGGAGCCAATTTGGATAACCAAAATGGTGGCTTCACGGTCTTCGCGCGCGTGCTGGGTAATGGCATGACCGTGGCGGACTCGATCGCCTCAGTGATCGCTTATGACGTAAGTCCTCAACTAGGCGCAGATTTCACGGCTCTGCCTTTGATCGGCGGCAATCTTAACGCCTCGGCCCTAGTGGTGATTCGCACGATCACTGCAATTCCGGTTTATCCCAGCGTGGCGGGGGAAAAAGCCGTGGTGACTTACACGGTTTCGAGTTCCAACGCGGGTGTGGCGACGGGCACCGTGAATGGGAGTACGCTTACACTCGCGGGCGTTTCGCCTGGTACGGCCAACATCACCGTGCGCGCCGCCGATGTGAATAACAGCGCAGCGCAGGTCGTGTTTGCGGTGACCGTAGCCGCGACGGCGCCGGTCATCACCGCGCAGCCCCTCAACGCCGTGGTTGCGAGTGGGCAGATACTCTCCCTCAACGTCGCCGCGTCAGGCCCGGGACTGACTTACCAATGGAAACGTGTTGTCAGCGGCGTGAGCGGCACGGTGCTTTCAGGCTCGACGGGTCCCCAGTACATTCTGGACAAAGTTTCGGCGGCTGAAGCGGGTGTTTATTATTGCACGGTCACCAATTCCGCCGGCGCGGTGGACAGCGCGGGCGCGATCATTGCGGTGCGCTCGAGCGGCGAGGCGCGTTTGACGAATTTGGCGGTGCGTGCGGCGTTGGACGCGGGGCAAGTGTTGATCGTGGGCTTTTCCACTACAGGAAAAACCGATCTGCTGGTGCGTGGCGTGGGGCCGAAGCTGGCAGATTTCGGCGTATCAGATTTTTACGCTGACCCGCGGCTTGAGATTTATGATGGCGTCGGCGTGAAGGGCCTAACGAATGATTCTTGGGACGGCGCTTTGACGCCGACTTTCCAAAGCGTGGGAGCGTTTGCGCTGAACGCTGGAAGCAAGGATGCGGCGTTGGTGACCTCGGTGAACGGTGCTTCAACCGCGCAGCTCAAGGGCGCGGATAGCGGCGTGACGCTCTTAGAAGTGTACGCGTTGGGTGGCTTGGCGGCACCGGCGCGCCTCAACAATGTTTCCACGCTCAACCGCGTCGGTACGGGTGGAAATATTTTGATCGCAGGATTCACCGTGAGCGGGGATGTGGCGAAGACCTTGCTTATACGTGGCGTGGGACCGAAGTTGACTTCCTTTAACGTGGGCGGGGTGTTGGCGGATCCTAAGCTCGAAATTTATCGCGACACGACCTTGTTGGCGGCCAACGACGATTGGAATGCGAGCGTGGCGGCAGCGACACTAGGGCTGGGTTTTGCGCTCGATGCGGGCAGCAAGGACGCGGTGTTATTGATCACCTTGCCGCCGGGCGGTTACACCGCGCAGCTCTCGGGGGTTGGGGCGACTACAGGCGTCGGCTTGATCGAAGTCTATGAAGTGCCTTGAGGTACGCGGGCCTTAAAAGCCGCGGGACTGCATGGCACGGCCGAGTTCTTGCATGAAAGCTTGGGCGTCCGCGGGCGAGGGGCGGTAGCCAGGTTGGCTGATCTCGGTGAAGCCGGGGCGGTACTGTTGGTCGATGATCCATTTGCCGGTCACGCCGTCGCTGAAAGTAACGGTGCCGCCGGCGATCGCGCCTGGGATTAGGGTGACGGCGTCGATGACGACGGTGACCGAGCTAGGACCGGCGGGTGCGACGGGGGTGGCCTCATCGCCGAGAGGGGCCTCGGCCCCGTCGGCGTTAGCGGGGGCGGAGTCGGTTTCGTCGACGGGCAGATTTTGCGCGGCGGCCGGGGCGGGTGCTGGTGGGGCTTTGGTGACGTCGCTGGCGTCGGCCTTGGGAGCGGGGTCTTTGAGAGTGAGGTTGAGGTCGTCGACGAGGAATCGTACGTCCATGTACGTCATAGATACCTTAAATTCGTCTCGGAGTTTTTTCTGTACGGCGGAGAGATTAGCGCCTTCGGCGATCCAGGTGGCGACGGTGGTTTTTTGCGCGGCGGTGAGTGACATGGTGGAAGGGTGAACGGGGAGGTGTTAACGACGAAGTTTAAAGGGCGGACCCTTGGGTTCGCTCCGATACCTTTAACCCTGCGGCTCAGACTTTCAACTGCGCGTTAACGCGACAACTGAGTTTTAAGGAATTCCACACTGCTGCGCGTGGTGGCGTCCTGCTCCATCATGTTGTCCACCGCTTTGCATGCGTGGATGACGGTACCGTGGTCGCGGCCACCGAAGGCGTCGCCGATTTCTTGAAGGGAGTGTTTGGTGAGCGTGCGGGTGATGTACATCGCGATCTGACGAGGGATGGCGATGTTGTTGGGCCGGCGCTTGCTGGTCATGTCGCTGTGGCGGATCTGGTAGTGATCGGCGACGCGTTTCTGGATGGTCTCGATGGTGAGGATCGTCTGCGCCTGTTCCATGAGCACATCGTGCAGAAGACGTTCGGCGGTGGCCAGGTCGATGGGCTTATGCGTGAGCGCGGTGTAGCTAGCGACCTTAATTAGCGCACCTTCGAGGCGCCGGATGTTCTTGGTAATGTTCTGCGCGATGAAATTAATGATCGGGGCAGGCAGGTCGCACTTGAGAGCGGCGGCCTTAGTGCGGAGGATCGCGATGCGGGTCTCTACGTCAGGCGACTGGATGTCGGCGGGCAGGCCCCATTCGAAACGGGAGACTAGGCGGGCTTCGAGTTTTTGGATCTCAGAGGCACGGCGGTCACTAGACAGGACGATCTGTTTGCCCGACTCGAACAGATCGTTAAAGGTGTGGAAGAATTCTTCCTGAATACGCTCTTTGTTGGCGAGGAATTGGACATCGTCCAGTAGCAGAACGTCAGCATGCCGGTAGCGTTGGCGAAATTTGGTGAGGCTGTTCTCCTGTAGGGCTTGGATGAATTCGTTCGTGAATTTTTCCGTGGAAAGGTAGGCGACGCGCGCTTCGGGGTTGCGGCGCAGAATGGCGTGCCCGATGGCGTGCATCAGGTGGGTTTTGCCGAGCCCGGTGTCGCCATAAAGAAAGAGGGGGTTGTAGGCTTGAGCGGGAGCTTGAGCGACCGCGAGGGCGGCGGCGTGGGCCATCTGGTTATTGGAGCCGACGACGAAGTTTTCGAAGGTGTTGCGTGGGTTGAGCGAGCCGGGGGCAGGGCCGCGGTCGTCGTACCGGGTCAACTTGCGGGAAGAGCCCGCGGTGGCGCGGCTGCGAGCGACGGCGCTATCGGCGGCGCGTTGCTGGTCCACAGGTGCGGAGGGGGCTCCGGTAGTCGTGAGTTTGACGGTGACCAGGCGACCGGCAACCAGGCGCAGGCGCTGGGTGATCAGATCTAAGTAATTGTCGTGGATCCAGATAGAAGCAAATTCGTTGGGAACGCCGAGGGTGATGACTTCTTCTGTGGTATCCAAGCTCACGACCGGTTCAAACCACATATGGAAAACATCTTCCGGGAAGAGCGACTTGAAGTCGGCTTTCACGGTGTCCCATAGGTTTGGGCTTTGAACGGGATTGGGCATGAGCGGGCTTAGGGAGTGATTTTATTCACAGGCGGCCGCCGAGGGGCACTTTCAGCACATTCGCTCTAAGCTGCATCCAAATTCAGTATACCGGGAAAGAGGGTGGTCGGGCCAGCAGGCAGGATAGCGAAACGATAAATTGCGTTAAGCTGTTGCTGGACAGTTGATAGCTTGTGCTATCGGGTCGATTCGAACGGGATGAAGCAGAAAGGAAGTGTGAAAGAACTTTCGGACGGGCCTAAAGACCTGAGGAAGAGGTGGACTAACGGCGATGAAAAAAAGTATGACAAGTCGAACTTTCGGGAAGTTTTCGCCAAGTTATTCACAGGTGAATTGGGCATAACTTTTTGATTTTTTGGGTTGCCACCGCGCCGCAAAATTTAGCCTCCGATGCGGCCGCAGAAATCAAGTAATGGATTTCGTGTTACACTCAGCCTTTTTCCGAGGAGAAATCGGGCGAATTAAGGTTACGAATAGGTCACGAAAGGGTAACAGAAGTGCGTTTCCTGATACGCGGCGAGCGGGCCGTGATCGCGGTTTGGGCCTTCCGGGAGGGGCTTTTAAGCCAGGATTGAGGCAGGCTCGACCCACTTGCCGTGCTCTTTAATCAAAGCAATGAGGCGGGCGTCGGCCTCCGACTGGGGTAGATTGTATTGGACGCAGGTTTTGCCGACGTAGAGGTTGATCTTGCCGGGGGCACCGCCTACGTAGCCGAAGTCGGCGTCGGCCATTTCTCCGGGGCCGTTGACGATGCAGCCCATGATGGCGATTTTCACGCCCTTGAGATGGCCCGTTTGCGCGCGAATACGCTGGGTGGTTGTCTGGAGGTCAAAGAGGGTACGGCCGCAGCTAGGGCAGGCGACGAATTCGGTCTTGGATGAGCGCGCGCCGGCGCCCTGCAGTACGTTGTAAGCTAGCGTGGTGGCGCGGGCGGGATCGTTTTCTGTCTCAACACTGATAAGATCACCGAGTCCGTCACAAAGGAGTCCGCCCGACACAAAAGAAGCATCGAGAAGGCGCGAGAGAAACGTTGGATCAGGCTGCACAGCCGTGGCGCTGGTGTTGCGAATCCAAAGTGGTCCATAAGAACCTAGGCTTCGGAGCGAGGCGGCGAGGGCGCGGTAACGGCCTAGCGGATGGCCCGTGGCTGCGTTGGCTACATCGAGGGTAAAAATAAATGCCGCATCACCTAGGGCCTTAAGCGTCGGGGCGAGTGCCATGAGGGCTTCAGCGGAGCTCGCAACAGCGAGGGTGTGACGGTGGCGGCGCGTCAGGGTAGCGAAGGAAGCCAGCGTGGCGGAGTCGGAGGCGCCGAATGTGCGCAGAATGACTTTGGGCTCATTATGACTTAGTTGCGCTTCGAGTTCGGCGGGAGTGATCACGGATGCGAGCTCAAGGACAAGGAAGGTGCCAGTCGGGATGCGCGCGGAGCGGAGCGCGGCCAGATCTGCAGGGCTAGTAATCGCGACAAGCAGACCTTCGTGAGGGGTGTCGGGAGATTTAGGCGCAGGGAGCGGGTTGGGCGCCAGAAGGTCGGCCAGTATGACGCGGGTGATAACGACGGGGGCGTGGTCGGGTCCGATTTTGATTTTCGGGGTGAGCGTGAGCGTCGTGGTAGAGCGACGATTAAATTGGTAGGGATCAAGGCTATCGCTCGCGGGAGAGACGGGTGCTGATGTCCAAAGGGACATGGTCTTGATGGCGATGGCGCGGGCTACGGGGATTTCGTAGACGCTGTCTTCGGTGAGAGAGACGCGGAGCGTGTCGCCCAGGCCGTCGTGCAGGAGGGTGCCGATGCCGATCGCGCTCTTGATGCGGCCGTCTTCGCCGTCGCCAGCCTCGGTGACGCCTAGGTGGAGCGGATAGTGCATGTTCTCCTCGTTCATGCGGGCAACGAGGAGGCGATAGGCCTGGATCATGACCTTCGGGTTCGAGGCCTTCATCGACAGAATCATCTGTTTGAATGAGTGGCTCTCGGCGATGCGAAGAAATTCAAGGGCGCTCTCAACCATGCCAAGCGGCGTATCGCCGTAGCGGTTCATGATGCGATCGGACAGGGAACCGTGGTTGGTGCCGATGCGCAGGGAGCGGCCGAGGGTTTTGGCTCGGAGGACAAGCGGGGAGAACGTCTCGTGGAGCCGTTGTAGTTCGCGGTCGTAGTCGGCGTCGGTGTAGTCGCGGACGGCGAATTTTTTTTTATCAGCGTAGTTGCCAGGATTCACGCGGACCTTTTCCACGTGCTCGACGGCCTCCATCGCGGCGCTTGGCAGAAAGTGAATGTCAGCGACGAGCGGGATATGGCCGAAGCCGGCCGCAGTGAATTGTTCGCGGATGGGGCGCAAGCACTGGGCGGCGGCCACATTGGGCGCGGTGATGCGGACGATCTCGCAGCCCACTTCGGCCAAAGCGATGGACTGTCGGACGGTGGCAGCGATGTCTTGGGTGTCGCTGGTCGTCATCGACTGAATGCGGACCGGGTTGGAGCCGCCGACTCCGACGACACCGACTTTAACTTCGTGCGTGGGTCGTCGGACGGTTTGAAAACGGGATACGCAGTAGGGCGACATGAGGGGCGGAGACGAGGGCGCAGCGCTAGGTAAACGGAGAGGTTTATTTGGCGGTGGCCGGGGCTTCGGTGCGGCTGGAATTGACATCGCGCACGATGCGGCGGACGTCGAAGAAACTCACGTAAATGATCATCGAGAACAGCAGCACCATGAACACGCTCTGGGCTGACATGATGAATTGGGCGGGTAGCGCGCGACCCCGAATTTTACCGAGCGTGGCGAAGAGCATCTGGCCGCCGTCGAGGACGGGAATAGGCAGGAGGTTAAAGACGGCTAAGTTGATGTTGATCAGGATGGTGAACATCAGCACCGCGCGGATGCCCACTTCTGCGGCGCTGTGAAAAATACGGAAAATACCGACCGGGCCGGCGAGTTTATTGAAACCGATATCGGAGTTGGGGTTGATCAGGCTCCATAGCGTGCGGACGGTCATCGCAATCGGTGCGGTGATCTGGGCGAGGGGCGAGGGATGCGTCAGGCGGTAGCCGGTGGTGAAATCGACGCCGAGGCCTTTGGCGAGAGCGGCAGGCGTGGTGGTGGCGTGTGCGGGTAGCGTCAGGGTTACCTCGGTGCCAGCGCGGCGAACGATGAGCGTGCCAGGCGCGGCAGGTTGCGCGATCAGCGTCTCATAGAATGTTTCAGTGCCGTAGATTTTCACGCCGTTCAGAGAAATGAATTCGTCGTTTACCTGTACGCCGGCTTGGTCAGCGAGGCCGGCTGGTGTGATTTTGAAAGCGATTAGTTCAAAGCCTGGCGCGATTCCAATCTTTCGGAATTTTTCATCGCCAGAAAGACGAGGATTTACGGGCAGATCGAGCAATTGGCCGTCACGTTCGACGGTGAACACGGCTCTGGGTTGGCCGTCGGCGGAGCGCCCCGTTGTGGTGATGAGCGTCTGCATCAAGTCCTGCCAGTCTGAGACGGATTTGCCGTCAATGGCGCGAACGATGTCGCCAGCGCGGAAACCCGCTTGCAGCGCGGGACTTGGATTTTTTACGCCGTCCGGACCCTCGAGGGTTTTGGCGACGTAACCGATACGCGTGGTGGCGGTCGCGCTACTCTCGGGCACACCGATGGCTGTGACAATGCAGGCGAGGAAAAAGGCGAACAGGACGTTAAACGCGGCGCCGGCAAAGAAGACGATCATCTTGGTCGCGTAGGAAAGCGGCGGGAGTTTCGCGACGTCGGTGGTGCTTTGACCCTCGATGGGGCCAAGGTCGGCGAGTTGGGGTAAGAGCACGTAGCCCCCAAGTGGGAACCAAGCGAGGCGGTATTCGACGCCATCTTTGGCGCGGTATGACCAGATGGCGGGACCAAAACCGATGGAGAAGCGCTCCACATGCACCCCGCGCCGGCGGGCTGCGAGAAAGTGTCCGAGCTCGTGGACAAAAATCGAGCCGCCAAAAAACACAGCGACCAGGAAGATAGACCAGAGGTTAGAAAAAGCGGCGGAGATAAGTTCCATGAGAGAGTGGGCGCGGTGCGTTTAAAAAAGATTTTTTTCGATGGCGCTGTGCGCGAGGCGGCGGGCTTCGAGGTCTAAGTCGAGGATGGCAGGGAGATCAGTGGGGGTAGCAGTGGCGAGACGGGCGAGAACGTGTTCGACGATACGTGGAATCGCAAGAAACGGCAGCGCATTGGCGAGGAAGGCAGCGACGGCAATCTCGTTGGCGGCGTTGTATACGGCAGGGGCTCCGCGGCCTGCGATCATCGTTTCGCGCGCGAGGCGCAACATCGGGAAACGGGCTTCGTCAACGGGCCTAAATTCCAGGGTGAGGAGTTTTTTGAAATCGAGGGCGGGCTCGACGCCGGGCGCGCGCGCGGGATGCAGCAGCGCGTGCTGAATGGGGAAGGTCATCGATGGCGGGCCGAGCTGGGCCAGCATGGCGCCGTCGGTGAATTCGACGAAGGCGTGCACGATGCTTTGCGGGTGCAGTACGGCGTCACATTGCTCGGCACGCAGGCCGAAGAGGCACTGGGCTTCAATGAGCTCAAGTCCTTTGTTGGCGAGCGTTGCGGAATCAACGGTGATCTTCGGCCCCATGGACCAGTTGGGGTGTTTGAGTGCATCGGCCGGGGTGACGGCACCGAGGCGCTCAATGGGCAAATCGCGGAATGCACCACCACTGGCCGTTAGGGTGATGCGGCGTACACTCGATTGGGGGTGGCCTTGGAGGCACTGAAAAACCGCATTGTGCTCGCTGTCGACCGGCAAGATTTTTGCGCCGCTGGCCGCCGCGGCGGCGATGACATGTTGACCGGCGAGGACAAGGATTTCCTTCGAGGCGAGCGCAAGGTCCTTGCCCGCTTTGAGGGCGGCGAGGGCTGGTTCGAGGCCGGTGGTGCCGACGACGGCGACCAGGACGATGTCGGCGCTGGGTAGTTGGGCGAGTTCGACGAGGCCGGCGAGGCCGCCTACAATGCGAGTGTTGGCGGGAAAGGCGGCGGGATGAGCGCGCGCGGCGGCGAAGGCATTATCGTCGAACAGGCCGACGTGGCCCACACCGTGAGCGCGGGCGATGGCGGCGAGTTTTTCCCAGTTGCCTCGCGCCGCGATGGCGACGAGCTCGAGTTTATCGGGATGCGCGGCGATGACGCGTAGGGTGTTTTCACCGATGGAGCCAGTGGCGCCAAGCAGGACGACGCGTTTACGGAACGGAAAGGCGGATGTGGCCACGGGTGAAGTCGGCGCGCTTAGGGCAAGCGGAACAAGAAATAGGCGACGGGGGCCGTGAGCAAAAGACTGTCACTCAAGTCGAACATACCGCCGATCCCAGGAATGACGTGGCCAGAATCTTTGAGCGCGGCCCGGCGCTTGATCACTGATTCGATGAGATCGGAAACAATCGCGATGACGGCGATTGGGCCGGCGATGAGTGCGGCGTGCAGAGGGGGTAGCGTGGCGCCGAGTTCGTTGCGGCCGAGCCAGGCAACGAGCGCGCCGACACCAATCGAGGTGAGGACGCCACCGACGGCGCCTTCCCAAGTTTTTTTCGGACTGATCTGCGGGGCCATCTTGTGCTTTCCGATGGCGAGGCCGGTAAGGAGTGCACCGACATCGCAAAATTTTGCGACGGCAATGAGCCAAAGGCATAAGAGCAAACGCCCATCCGCCGAAATTGTGTCTGTGGGCAACGGCGTGAGGATGCGCACTAGGTATTGGAGGAGCAATGCGACGTAGACCAAGCCGAAGAGTGTGGAGGCCAGCGCCTCAACGCGTTTTTCAGGTGGACGCTCGGCGACGACGCGGATCGCAATGACTACGGCGGCAAGCGCGAGCAATGGATGAGCTGGAACTCCGAAACGGGCTTCGACGTAAGGCGCAAGTGTGATCAGTCCACCGAAAAACATGCCGAGCCCGCTAAATGGAGCCCAACCGGCGGCTGCCATCAGTTGATAGAATTCGCGCAGCGTAAGCACGGTAATCGCGGTGACGAGCACGAGACCGCCACCTGTGCGGAAAAACCATAACGTTCCGAAAATGAGAGCCCAAAGAGCAAGGGTGCTAAAAATACGGGAGATCACGGTGATAAAATAAGAAGTAGATTTTTAGCGGGCGGGCCCCGGCTTGAGTTGTTCACTGGTGAGGCCGAAGCGGCGTTCCCGACGATTGTAATCGGCGATGGCGGCGGCGAGGTCAGCTTTAGTGAAATCAGGCCAAAGCGTGGAGGTGAAAACGAACTCGGCGTAGGCGGCTTGAAGGAGCAGAAAATTGCTGATGCGGGTCTCACCAGAGGTACGGATCACCAGATCGGGATCAGGTAGATCAGCGGTGCTCAAGTAGCGATTAAACGAAGCCCAAGAGTCGTCGTTGAGGTTTTCCCGACCGGCCGCGACCGCCGCGGCGTAAGCGTGAGCGGCGTCGACGACCTCGGTGCGGGCGCCGTAGTTAAGCGCGAGCACCAGCGTGTAATCAGTAAAATGCTTCGTGGCCTCGATCGTGTCCTGAAGGAGCTTTTGGATGTTGGCGGGTAGATCGGCGGTTCGGCCGATGGTGCGGAAACGTACACGATCGCTAACAAAAGTGGTGAGTTCCTTTTTGAGGTAATACTCCAGCAGGCTCATGAGGCCGCCGACTTCGTCTTGCGGGCGTTTCCAGTTTTCGACGGAGAACGCGTAAAGCGTGAGCACTTTAACGCCGAGGTCGCGGGCGGCAAACGTCGTGGTACGGACCGTTTCCACGCCCCGGCGGTGCCCTTCCAGGCGGGGTAGTCCTCGGGATTTGGCCCAGCGGCCGTTGCCGTCCATGATGATGGCGATGTGGGCGGGGACGTTGCCCGGTGGTACGGGCCTAGTGGTGGTTTCAGCCATGCAGAAGCCCGGAAGTTAGCTAGGCGGGCAGAAGTTTGACAAGGGGGAAGCCCGAGTGCGGTTTTGGGTGGTATGAGCAAACCTCTGACAGCGAAGAAAATTGTGGCGGAGCTGGCGAAGTTACCTGGTTGGGCGTGCGAACATGAAGCGCTGGCGAAGACCTTCGAGTTTGCGGATTTTCGGGATGCGCTGGCCTTTATGGTGCGCGCCGGCTTCGAGGCCGAGGCGCTGAACCATCACCCAGAATGGATGAATGTTTTTGACCTCCTCCCGGCCCTAAAGAGCCGGGATTCCCTTAAGCAGCACGCCTGCGAAGCAGGCGGGCGCGTTGAGGAGTGGTTCCCGCTTCACCGGAGCCTGAAGCTCCTCCACGGACAGTGGCGGCAAGTCCTGCCGACATTATATTC
>CANHAH010000068.1 GCA_947458705.1 Opitutia bacterium
CCTCCCTCTCGTTGCTTTATTTGCGCAACCGCGAGGGTAAACTCATCCCGCTTGAAAGCGTCGCCAAACTCAGGCCCTCCGTAGGCCCGCTCACCGTCGCGCACCTCGGCCAAGTGCCCGCCGTGACCATTAGCTTCAATCTCAAGGCCGAACTCGCCCTGAGCGAAGCCACCGAGCAGATTGAAAAAATCGCTCGCGAACTACTCCCTGCCACGGTCAGCGGTACGTTTCAAGGCACCGCCGCCGCCTTCACCAGTTCGCTCCAAGGACTCGGTCTCACGCTACTCATCGCTGTGCTCGTGATCTACTTGGTACTCGGTATTCTCTACGAAGATTTTGTGCACCCCATCACGATTCTCTCCGGCCTACCGGCCGCGACGTTTGGTGCGCTTCTCACCCTATTAATCTTTGGCCAGGAACTTAACATGTATGGTTACGTTGGTCTGATCATGCTGATCGGCATCGTAAAGAAGAACGCCATCATGATGATCGACTTCGCCCTCGATGCACAACGCCACCACGGCAAAACCGCAGAAGCAGCGATCTTCGAAGCGTGTGTCGTGCGCTTTCGCCCGATCATGATGACCACCCTCGCTGCCATCGCTGGCACCTTGCCCATCGCCCTTGGTTGGGGCGCAGGCGCCGACGCCCGCCGCACCCTAGGCCTGGCCGTCGTGGGAGGTCTGCTCGTATCTCAAATCTTAACGCTCTACATCACCCCGGTATTTTATCTTTTCATGGAGCGTTTCACCAAACATCTCTCACCGAAGCCGGTCCCAGAACTTGAGGATGCCGCGCCCCCAGCCCCCTCGGCCGCGCCCGCACGCTAAAATCCTACATTCGGATACCTCGTATTCGCCGGCGTGGGCCACCCACGCTTGCTCACGGACCCGTCGTAGACTGTAGTCTTTTAAGCAATGTGGATTGTACGTCTCGCACTTCGTCGGCCCTACACGTTTACCGTGATGGCCCTATTGATTGTCATTCTCGGCCTCCTCACGGCTCGGCGCATGGCGAAGGACATATTTCCGTCCATCGACATCCCCGTCGTCAGCGTACTGTGGTCTTACAATGGCCTCACGCCAGAAGAGATGGAGAAGCGCATTGTAACCCTCAGCGAGCGCGCCCTCACCACTACAGTTAACGATATCGAGCACATCGAATCGCAGTCCCTCGCCGGAGTCGGTGTCATCAAAGTTTTCTTCCAACCCGGCGCCAGCGTCGACGCAGCCGTTGCCCAAATCACCGCCATTAGCCAAACGATCACGCGTATAATGCCACCGGGCACCACGCCGCCACTGGTCATCCGCTACAGCGCTTCCAACGTCCCTATTCTCCAACTCGGCCTCGGCAGCAAAACGCTATCCGAACAAGCTCTTTACGACATCGGTCTCAATTCTGTCCGCCTCCAACTCGCTACCGTCCAAGGCGCCTCCGTACCATTGCCTCTAGGGGGCAAGGTCCGCCAAATCCAAGTCGATCTGGACCCCGCCGCCCTACTCGCCAAAGGCCTCACCGCCGCCGATGTCAGTAACGCCATCAACGTCCAAAATCTCACCCTCCCCTCCGGTACCGCAAAAATCGGCGACCGAGAATACGGCGTGTTCCTCAACAGCAGTCCTGACACGATTGAGGGCCTCGGCAACCTCCCCATCCGTATCGTCAACGGAACCACCATCTACGTACGCGACGTCGCCCAAGTCCGCGACGGTTTCGCCACTCAAGCCAGCATCGTGCGCCAAGACGGCACCCGCGGTTCACTTTTAAGTATCTTAAAAACTGGCGGTGCCTCAACGCTGGATATCATCGAACGCGTAAAAGCCGTGCTACCCCGAGTAAAAGCGGTGGTCCCGCCTGAACTCGAACTCCGACCGCTCTTCGATCAGTCAGTGTTCGTCCGCGCCGCCCTTAATGGTGTGCTCTTCGAAGGCGCCCTCGCCGCCACCCTCACCGCCGCGATGATTCTGCTTTTCCTCGGCACTTGGCGCAACACCCTCGTGGTCGCCCTCTCGATTCCGCTCTCGATTTTCTGCTCTATTCTCTGTCTAGCGGCCTTCGGCCAGACGATCAACGCCATGACCCTCGGTGGACTTGCCCTGGCCGTCGGCATCCTCGTCGATGACGCCACGGTCACCATAGAAAATATTGACCGTAACCTTGGTCTCAAAAAGACACTCCTCCAATCCATTCTCGACGGCGCTGAACAGATCGCGATGCCCGCCTTCGTATCCACACTTTGTATCTGCATCGTCTTCATCCCGATTTTTTTCCTCGAAGGAACCGCCAAATACCTGTTCGGCCCCCTCGCGATGGCCGTCATTTTCGCGATGCTAGCGTCCTATTTTCTATCACGTACCGTCGTACCAACTTTCGTTCACTTTCTCCTGCGCGGCCAACCCATCCTCCACGACACTGGGCCCGGTGATCTCACGCCTAAGGGCGATATTTTCTGGCGCATTCACGTACGTTTCAACCGTCATTTCGAACGCTTCCGCGCGCGCTACACCCGAGCTCTTACATGGTGCCTTGATCATCGAAAAGCTACCGCAACGATTTCCCTCGTATGCGTCCTCGCAAGTGCGGCTCTCATACCGTTTCTCGGCCGCGATTTCTTCCCGCTAGTGGATGCGGGCCAATTTCGGCTTCACGTACGCGCCCCTTCCGGCACGCGTATCGAAGAAACTGAGCGTATTTTTACCCAAGTAGAAAACGTCATCCGCGAAATAATTCCCGCCGATGAACTCGTCACCATTCTCGACAACATTGGCCTGCCCACCGGCGGCGTGAACCTCGCCTTCAGCGACTCCGCCACCATCGGGGCCGCCGACGGAGAAATCCTTGTCGCACTCAACCCCGAAAAACATGGCCCTACTTGGGATTACGTCCACACTCTGCGCCAGCGCCTCAACCGCGAATTCCCCGACTGCGTCTTCTTCACGCAACCCTCTGATATCGTGGGCCAAATTCTCAATTTTGGCCTGGCCGCCCCGATTGACGTCCAAATCGCCGGCCGCGACGTCAAAACCAACTACGACCTCGCCCTCGAGATCTCCGCTCGCATCGCCCGTATTCCCGGCGCCGTTGACGTCCACGTCCAACAAGTTACCAACGCCCCCGCTCTACGCTTCAACGTCGACCGATCCCGCGCCCAACAACTCGGCCTAAGTCAGCGCGATATCGCCTCCAATGTCCTCATCTCGCTCTCCGGTTCAGCTCAATCCGCGCCCAATTTTTGGCTCAGCCCACAAAACGGCGTCCAATACGTAGTCGCAACCCAAACCCCACCCGCGAAACTGAATTCTATTGAGGCTATTCTTGCCACACCGCTACCGACGAATCGCGGTACCCCACCCCAAATTTTTGGCAACGTCGCCACGTTCGAACGCACCACGACACAATCCGTCGTCAGCCACTATAACGTTCAACCCGTCTTCGACGTCTTCGCCAACGTCGATCGTAGTGATCTCGGCTCGGTCGCCGACGCTGTTAAAAAGCTCCTCCCCGAATTCGAGAAAAAACTCCCGCGCGGCAGCTTCATCACCATGCGAGGCCAAGCCCAAAGTATGGACGCGTCCTTCTTAGGTCTCGGCCTCGGCGTCCTTGGTGCGATCGTACTCGTCTACCTACTCATGGTGGTAAATTTTCAGAGCTGGCTAGACCCATTCATCATCATCATGGCCCTGCCCGGCGCGCTTTGCGGCATCATCTGGATTCTCTTTCTTACGCGCACCAGCCTCAGCGTCCCGTCACTCATGGGCGCTATCATGGGCGTGGGTGTCGCCACGGCTAATTCCATTTTGCTCGTCACTTTCGCCAACGATGTTCGCCATGAGGGTCGTGACGCTCGCGCCGCTGCCCTCGAAGCCGGCCACACGCGTCTGCGGCCCGTGCTGATGACCGCACTGGCGATGATCATCGGTATGTTACCCATGTCGCTCGGCCTCGGCGAAGGCGGCGAACAAAACGCTCCGCTCGGTCGCGCCGTCATCGGCGGTCTGCTTTTCGCCACACTGGCCACCCTGTTCCTCGTACCCGTCGTATACGCAACCCTGCGCAAGCGTAGCCCCCACACGCCCGAGGAAGAACTTCTCGCGGAAGCCTGCGCCGATTCCCCTTCTACCAAATAATTTCCTGCCATGAAGTCAGCCCTACGCTCCTTTCTGTTTGTCGCGATTGCCACGCACAGCATCGCATCCACCTCCATCACCAAAGCCCCTCCGACGGTAAACGTCGTCCTCGCCGCCCGTTCCAGCGCTGCGGTTGAACTCGTACTCCCCGCCAGCCTCCAAGCCTTTCAAGAAGCTTCCATCTACGCCCGTACCGGCGGCTACCTAGCTAAATGGCTCGTCGATCTCGGCGACCAAGTCACCGCCGGCCAAACCCTCGCTCTGGTCGACGGCCCTGAGCTCGATCAAGAACTCAACCAATCTCGTGCCGCTCTCGCCCAGTCCAAGGCCAATGCCGAACTCACTCGAGCCACTGCCGCCCGCTGGAGCGAACTCGCCGCCCGCAATGCCGTCTCCAAACAAGAGGCCGACGAAAAATCTGCCGCCGCCCAAGCGCGAGCCGCCGACGTACAAGCCGCCGAGGCCAACGTCGCACGCCTCACCCAGCTCAAATCGCTCCAAACGATCGTCGCCCCCTTCGCTGGCGTCATCACCTTCCGTGGCGCCGAGATCGGCGCGCTGATCACCACCGACTCGAGTCGCCGTGAACTCTTCCGCGTGGCTGGCGTCACTCCGCTGCGCGTCTTCGCCAGCGTTCCGCAATCTTACCTTCGCTCCATCCGTCCTGGCCTTGAAGTCGAAGTCCTCATCAACGAATTTCCCAGCCGCACCTTTAACGCCTCCGTCGTTCGGGTAGCCGGCGCCCTTGATCCTATCACCCGAACTCTCACCACCGAGATCCAACTGCCCAACGCCCATGGCGAACTGCTACCCGGCATGTTCGTCCAAATTCGCTTCCGCTTAAAACCCGCCGAGCCCGCTATCGTCCTGCCATCCAACGCTGTGATCATCCGCGCCGACGGTCCTCAAGTCGCCACCGTCGATACCGCCCAAACTATCCGTTTTAAAAAAGTAAAAACCGGCCGGGATTTCGGCGCCCAGATTGAGATAGTTTCCGGTCTTTCCGAAGGCGACCGCGTCGCCGCCAATCCCAACGACACCCTCTCTGAAGGCCTCATCGTCGAGCCCCTTCTTGCCGTCGCGACTAAGAGATAATTTTTCTAGCGGGACACTTGTGTACCCGCTCAAGCCGCCGCCGTTTTCTGAACCGGCTTCACTCCGCGACCGATAGACAACACACCCATCGCCGCGATCACGCAGAGCATACCCGCGCCAATAAACGCCCAAGCGTAACTGCCTAGAGCGGTCCGTACCGCACCCGCGCCGTAAGCGGCGCACGCCGCACCAACTTGATGCGCCGCGACGATCCAACCGAAGACGATGCTCGCGCGTTCACGCCCGAATACATCGCCCGTTAGCCGCACAGTGGGCGGTACCGTAGCTATCCAGTCCAGTCCGTAAAAAATAGCAAACACCCCCAAACCCGCCACTGGCCCAAGCAACGCCGTAGGTAAAAACAACAACGATAACCCGCGCAACCCGTAGTAACCGAATAGCAACGCGCGGTTGTTATAACGATCCGATAGCCAGCCCGAGAGCGTCGTACCCGCGAGGTCGAAAAGGCCCATCATCGCCAACAAACTCGCCGCTCGCACTTCAGGAATCCCACAATCAAACGCCGCCGATATCAAATGAGTCCCGATCAAGCCATTGGTACTCGCGCCACAAACGAAAAAAGATCCCGCCAATAACCAAAAATCACGCGTGCGCGCCGCATCCAGCAACGTCGTGATCGCCAGTTTTGCCGGATTTCCCGCCACGCGTTGAGCCGCATCTGGTGCGCCCGTTTCTCCGTAGGGCCTCAGCCCGAGATCACGCGGCTCATCACGCATGAAAAACCAAATCACCGGAATCATCCCCAGAGCCACGCACGTCACGACCAGAGGGGCACTCCGCCATCCCGAAGTCGTTACAAGCGATGCAAACCAAGGTAAAAACACGAGCTGTCCGGTCGCCGTACTTGCCGTCAACATACCCATCACCAACCCGCGATGTTTTGTGAACCAGCGATTCGCTACCGCCGCCCCGAGCACCGTTGCCGCCATCCCCGAGCCCGCCCCGACGACCAACCCCCATAACACCACAAACTGCGCATAGGTCCGCAAAAAAACGGTCGAGCCGTACCCAAGCGCCAGCAAAGCCATCCCCAGCATCATTGTCCGCCGCAATCCGAGCCTCACATAAAGTGCCGCGGCAAACGGCCCGATCAGACCAAAAATAAAAATATTAATTGCCACGACCGAGGACACCGTCGCACGGCTCCATTGAAATTCATTGCCGAGTGGCAACAGCATCACGCCCGGAGCAGAACGCGCCCCCGCCGCAGCAAGTAGCGTCAGAAAAGTCACCCCCGCGACTACCCAGGCGTAATGTAGGCGCGGCAACAACGAGGACGTGGACACATTCATGCGTTGAAACGGCAGGCAATAATCACCAACGCATGTGAACGCCGAGATGAAAATAACCGCCGCTAGGGCCCTCGGGGGGCAACGTCGCGAGTGCTACGCTAGTCTTCGCACCGTCCACGATTTCCATCGGTGCACTTGCGCCCCCCATATCTGTTTTAACCCAGCCTGGATGCGCCGAATTCACCTTAAGCGGAGTACCTTTTAACTCCTGCGCAAGTTCCACCGTGAACATATTTACCGCCGCCTTCGAGGCGTCGTAACCGAGCAACCTAGCCGGATAAATTGGCGAGTTCACATCGGCGTGTTCCGTGATTGAGCCGAGAATCGAGGAGAGATTAACGATACGGCCTGCGGGTGATTTCTTCAACAACGGCAAAAATGCCTGCGTCACGGCGACCAACCCAAAAAAATTCGTGTCAAAAGTTGCCCGCAGGGATACCTGTGTAACGGTAGCCGGCCCCGTCTCAGTCGCGTAGTCGAGCACACCCGCGTTGTTTACAAGAATATCCAGTCGGCCGAATTCTTTTTCAACCCACGCCGCCGCGGTGCGGATCGAGGCTTCATCGGTTACAATCAAGGGAACCACGCGCGCCTCAATACCTTCGGATTTCAACAACGAAACCGCGCCGGCACCGCGCTGCGCATCGCGCGCACCGACCAGAATAAAAATTCCCTGAAGCCCGAGCTGACGGGCTGTTTCGAGACCGATGCCTTTATTGGCACCGGTAATGAGAGCGATTTTAGAAGACATATTTTTTGAAAAAATTAAGAGTGTAAAAATATCAGGATGCGAGTGCCGGATAATCCGTATAACCACGCTCATCACCGCCATAAAACGACTCCGGCAGCGGAGTATTTAAGGGGGCGCCTTCACGTAGACGCCGGGGTAAATCAGGATTTGCGATAAAAGCTTTTCCCCAAGCGACGGCATCCGCGTGACCCGCGGCGAGCTCGGCCGTGGCGTCCGCTAGTGTGAAACCTTGGTTGGCAATATACACACCGCCAAAATTCCGTTTCAAAGTCGGCCCTAGCCGTGGCTCGGCTAAACCTTCGCGCGCGCAAAGAAATGCTAGTTTGCGTTTACCCAATTGTATCGCGAGGTAGCCGAACGTCGCTGCAAGATTGGAATCACCGACACCGTGCGCATCGCCCCGCGGAGCCAAGTGATAGCCGACGCGATCCGCGCCCCACACGCCGACGACCGCATCAGTGACTTCCAGCGGCAGCCGCGCGCGGTTCTCGATCGAGCCACCATATCCATCCGTACGTCGATTCGCAGAATCCTGTAAAAATTGATCGAGCAAGTAACCGTTTGCACCATGAATTTCGACGCCATCGAAACCCGCGCGTTGCGCGTTCTCGGCCCCGAGCCGATACGCAGCCACGACGCTAGGTAACTCCGCACAGTCTAGTGCGCGCGGAGTTACAAACGCCTTCTCCGGCCGAATCAGGCTAACGTGGCCCGCCGCGGCAATCGCGCTGGGCGCTACGGGTAAAGCGCCGCCAAGATAAACCGGATCGGAAATACGACCCACATGCCAAAGTTGCAGGAAAATCCGCCCGCCTGCGGCGTGGACGGCGGCGGTGATCATTTTCCACGCGACGACTTGATCCGACGACCAGATACCCGGCGTGTCTGGATATCCAACCCCCATCGGATCAACTGCAGTCGCCTCGCTCAAGATTAAGCCGGCAGACGCGCGTTGAGCGTAATATTTCGCCATCATTTGATTCGGTACGCGACCAGTAGAAGCACGGCAGCGCGTAAGCGGAGCCATGATAATGCGGTTCGGGAGCGTTAAGGCGCCAAGGCGAAGAGAATCGTGGAGCGAAGACATGAATGCATGTTTCAGCTGAATAAAGCATCCGCGCAACCCTAGGTACGAAAAAACTCCAGCGCTCTCGTATTGCCGCCGGCGCGGAGCAGTGTTTGTTGAAGCATATGCGTTTCCTTCGTCTACTCCCCCTTCTGCTAAGCCTTCTCATCACCGGCGCGCTAATCAGGAGCGCAAACGTCTTTGCCGCGCCTGAAAAATGGGCCGCCGAAATCAATAAATACACCCAAGCTGACGCGATTAAGGCTCCTGCCCGCGATGCCGTAGTTTTCGTCGGCAGTTCTTCGATTCGTAAATGGACAAGCCTCGCCGCCGATTTCCCCGGGGTCACCACAATCAACCGTGGTTTCGGCGGCTCTGAGCTTTCTGACAGCGTTTTCTATGCGGACCGCGTCGTCATACCCTACGCTCCGCGCCTCGTCGTAATTTACGCGGGTGAAAACGACCTTCAGGCCGGCAAATCCGCCGAAGCCTTGCTCGCCGATTTCAAAGCATTTTGCACCAAAATTCACTCCGCGCTGCCCGAGACGAAGATCATCTTCCTCGCCGTCAAAGAAAGCCCTTCTCGCGCCAAAATCCGCGACAAGGTCCTGCTCGCCAATAAACTCATAGCTGCCGAATGCGCCCAAGATCCGCGCCGCACTTTTGTCGACGTCGCCAGTCCGATGCTCGACTCCGAGGGCAAAACCCGCCCAGAGCTATTTATCGCTGATCAACTTCACATGCAGCCATCTGGCTACGCGATTTGGACCAAAGCCCTCGCCCGTTACCTCAAACCGTGAGCGCTACTCCGCTCGAACGACTTTCGCGCCAGATCGCCTTCATCATCGAGGTCGATCAGCTCAAGAATATTTTCCGGCAGACGGTTAACACCGTCAGCGGTCGCGCCGAAAACGACGCTGAACATTCCTGGGGGCTCTGCCTTCTGGTCATTACCCTCGCCGAGCACGCCAACGTGCCGCAACTCGACGTACTGCGCGCGCTCAAGATGGTGATCATCCACGACCTCGTAGAAATCGACGCCGGCGACACGTTTGCCTACGACACGAAAAACATGGCCGACCAGCACGCACGCGAGTGCCTTGCTGCCGACCGTATTTTCGGGCTATTACCGCCCGGACAATCGCTCGAGTTCCGCGCGCTTTGGGACGAATTTGAGGCTCGTCAAACCGCCGAAGCCAAATTCGCCGCCGCCGTGGACCGCTTTCACCCCATGTTGCTGAATTGTTCGACCGAAGGCGCCGCGTGGAAAAAACACGGCATCACCTCCGACCGCGTACTCGCCCGCAACGCCCACATCGCCGAAGGCAGCGCCGATCTCTGGGCCTACGCTCAAGCCATGGTGGCCCGAGCCGTCCACGACGGCCATCTCTCGGCTTAAAAAACCTAGCTTAAATCCCGGATCGATCCTAGCTCCGGATCAAAGAGCCGCTGATAAGTCCGCACGATCATTCCGTCCGTAAGCCCCGCCAACCAATCACAGATTTGACGCGCCTTCCCGGCTTCAGTCGTTTCTACGGCGATCAATTTACCGACCCGCGGTGGCAAGATGTGAATGATACGGCCCGTGCGATTGACGTAGTTTTTCCACGCTGAGTCCCAGAGCTCGAACATTACTTTACGCGCCTTGTGCTCCATCTGCTGGAGTTGCGGACTCTCAAAGATGATATCATTGGCCATTTTCTTATAAAACATCGCCTCCCGTTCCGCCGCCGGTGCCACCACAAGTTCGAAACGGTAACGATTCGTCGCCGCGCTCATGAAATTTTTTCGCTCCCGCAACCGGCAAGCCGTGATGAACACACCGATCTTGGCCGAAAATGCATTCTCTAAGCGATCAGCCCGGATGGCCGCGAATAACGAGTCGAGCCAACTCTGTCGCTCGGCATCAATCGCTTCTCCTGCAGCCCAGGCCTCAACCCGCTCGATGGTCAAAAAGCCAGCCTTCACGCCGTCAACGATATCGTTGAGTGAATAAGCCGCATCGTCCGCCCAATCCATGATCTGGCACTCGACGCTTTTAAACGCGTTCAACTTCTCCTCTGCGTGCAACTCGGCGGGAATCGCCGCAGCTCCAAAAACAAACGTTCGAACTGCAACCTGTGGATCATAGAGAAAATGATTCGCGGGCGGCGCGGGAAATTCCGTGAACATTTTTTTGTACTTCAACACGCCGTCAAGCAGCGCGCGAGTTGCCTGCATGCCGCGCACACCGGATTCGTTTTGAAACATCGTGTCCGTAAGCAGGTGAAGTGTCTGTGCGTTTCCCTCGAAACCTCCCCAAGGCAACATCAGCTCCTGCAAGGTCCGTTCACCGGAATGACCAAATGGCGGGTGCCCGAGATCATGCGCGAGACACACCGCCTCAACCAAATCTCCGTCGATAAAAAAATCGTCAGCCAACGGACCGCCCTGCGTCCGTAAATAATGACAAATCGAGCGCCCGATCTGCGCGACTTCCATCGAGTGCGTTAGCCGAGTTCGGTAAAAATCGTATTCTCCTGAAAGAAACACCTGCGTCTTCGACTGTAGTTTCCGAAACGCGTGCGCATGAATGATCCGGTCGCGGTCGATCTGAAAGGCGTTGCGGTAATCGGTCTTGCGGACAGCACCGTACGTCTCTGCATCAAAGTCGGTATAAAATCGGTTCGTCATCGGCTGAAAGCCGAGCGCACTCGCTCCCAGCTGCAGAGGCAAACCCATATCACACTACCCGACCCAGTCCATTTTCGCCTTTTCACCCGCAAATGAAATTTCGCTCCGAACAGTAAATCTGTGTCATGTAAGAGCGTTCACCATTGTTTCCGACGCACTCCCATAGCTAATATCGGGAAAATCGAATATATTATGCCCGCTTCCACTATGCGCGCCATTGCCAAACTCAAAGCCGGCCCCGGCCTCTCGCTCACGGAAGTCCCCGTGCCCAAACCCGGCGTGAACGACGTCCTCATTAAGGTCAAAAAAACCTCTATCTGCGGCACTGATGTTCACATTTACAACTGGGATGCGTGGGCGGAAAAAACCATCAAAGCACCGATGGTGGTTGGCCACGAATTCGTCGGCACGATCGAAACCGTGGGTGCCAATGTCGTTGGCTTTGCGCCTGGGGATCTGGTCGACGGCGAGGGCCACATCGTGTGCGGCCTTTGTCGCAACTGCCTCGCTGGCCGCCGCCATCTTTGTAAAGATACCAAGGGCGTGGGCGTAAACCGCGACGGCGCGTTCGCCGAATACCTATGCATTCCTGCAACCAATGCTGTGCACGTCGATCCCGCAATTCCCCTAGAGGTGCTGTCGTGCTTCGATCCGTTGGGTAACGCCACGCACACCGCCCTTCAGTATGATCTCGTAGGAGAAGACGTGCTCATCACCGGCGCCGGCCCCATCGGCTGCATGGCCACCGCAATCGCCCAGCAAGCAGGCGCGCGCAAGGTCGTAGTCACCGATGTAAACCCTGATCGCCTCTCCCTTGCCGCCCGCATGGGCGCCACGCGCACGGTTGATGTTTCTAAAGAAAATCTCGCCGACGTCCAACGCGAGATAGGGATGAAGGAAGGCTTCGACGTTGGCCTCGAAATGTCCGGCAATCCCGTCGCGCTCAATACCATGATCGACAACATGGCCCACGGAGGCCGCATCGCTTTGCTGGGAATCATGCCCGGTGCCGCCGCCGTGGATTGGAACAAAGTCGTTTTCAATATGCTCACAATCCGCGGTATCTACGGCCGCGAGATGTATGAGACATGGTACAAGATGACGTCACTAATCCAACGTGGCCTCGATATATCGCCGGTCATTACGCACCGGTTCCACTACACCGATTTCCAAAAAGGCTTTGATCTGATGCGCTCCGGCCGAAGCGGAAAAATTATTCTGAACTGGGATTAATCTATGACGCCCGCCTATCTCGCGCACCTAGAAAAAACCCTCGGTGAAATTGATGCCGCTGGTCTCACCAAACGCGAACGCCTGATTACCACCACGCAGTCCGCCCACATCGCCGTCGCCGGCGGTCGCGAGGTGCTGAATTTTTGCGCTAATAATTACCTCGGTCTCGCCAATCACCCTGCGCTCATCGCCGCCGCCCATGCAGCGCTCGATCGATGGGGCTACGGACTGGCGTCGGTGCGTTTCATCTGCGGCACGCAAGAAATACACCGCGAACTCGAGCAGCGCCTCAGCGCCTTTCTCGGCGTCGAAGACACGATTCTTTATTCTTCATGTTTCGACGCCAACGGCGGCGCTTTTGAAACACTCCTCACCGCCGAGGACGCCGTTATCAGCGATGAATTAAATCACGCCTCGATCATCGACGGCATCCGCCTCTGCAAGGCCCAGCGCTTCCGCTACAAAAACTGCAACCTCGCCGATCTGGAGGCCCAACTCCAAGCCGCCGACGCCGCTAAAGCTCGCTTCAAACTCATTGTGACAGACGGCGTGTTTTCAATGGACGGGTTCATCGCGCCCCTGCGCGAGATCTACGACCTCGCAGATCGCTACGGAGCCCTCGTGATGGTCGACGATAGCCACGCCGTCGGCTTCATGGGCAAGACCGGCCGGGGCACGCCCGAGTACTGTGGCGTCTTGGGCCGCATCGACCTCATTTCGGGCACGCTAGGCAAAGCCCTCGGCGGCGCCAGCGGCGGTTACCTCAGCGGCAAAAAAGAAATCATCGCCCTGCTCCGCCAGCGCTCTCGCCCTTACTTGTTTTCCAACTCGCTTGCGCCTGCCATCGTCGCCTCGTCCCTCGCCGCCCTCGATCTCATCAGCGCCTCGACGGCCTTGCGCGATCGCCTCGAAGAAAACACGAAGTTCTTTCGGGCCGGTCTCACTGCCGCCGGCCTCAGGCTAAAACCCGGCTCGCATCCGATTGTTCCCGTGATGCTAGGCGACGCCGCGCTCTCGCAGCGATTTGCCGCGCGCATGCTCGAAAAAGGCGTGTACGTTGTAGGTTTTTTCTATCCGGTCGTGCCCCAAGGCGCCGCCCGCATCCGCACCCAAGTCAGCGCTGCCCACACGCGTGCCGACCTCGAGTTTGCCATCCATGCTTTCGCCACAACCAAAACCGAACTCGGCCTCTGATACTTTCCCCATGGCTAAAAAAATTTCTACCCCCCTTTGCCGTCGGCTCGAAAAAGCCGCCTGCGCTGCCGCTAAGAAATCGTATTCGCCGTATTCCGAATTTCCCGTCGGCGCCGCCGTCCTCGCCGCCTCGGGTCTAATCTACACCGGCTGCAACGTTGAGAACGCATCCTATGGTCTTTGCAACTGCGCCGAGCGCACCGCGATATTCACCGCCGCCGCCGCCGGAGAGCGCCGCATTCTTGCCGTCGCCGTTTTCACGCCCACTGCCCAGCCCACGAGTCCCTGCGGCGCTTGCCGCCAAGTCATCAACGAATTCGGCCCAACGGCTCTCGTCATCAGCGTCTGCGCGTCCAACGCGCGGCATGAAACCACCCTCGATCGCTTGCTGCCAGGCGCCTTCGGGCCTGACGCTCTTGCCTGATTTTCGCTATGTCGCTTTTCATCACCGTCTTCCTCGCCGCAGGACTTAGCGCGCTGATCGTCTGGTTTTATTGGCGCGGCCTCGCAGCCACGCTCAGCGAGCGCGCCCGCGCCCTCGCTGAGGAAAACTCGCGTCTCACCCAAGAACTTACCGCGCAACGCACCGAGACGCAGCGGCTCTCGACGCTCGTAACCCAGCACGCCACCGAGCTTTCCGCTGAAAAGTCCGCCCACGAGCGCCTCGTAACCGAGTTCAAGGCCCTGTCTGCCGACGCCCTCCGCGCCAACCGCGCCGATTTTCTCGCACAAGCCCAACAATCCTTCGCCCAACTTCAGACTCAATCCGCAGGCGACCTCGAAAAACGCCAACTCGCAATCGACGCGCTTGTAAAACCGCTCCGCGAGTCACTCGAAAAAGTCGATGGCAAGATTACCGAAATCGAAAAAGCCCGCGCCACCGCTTACGGCGCGCTTGGCGAACAGCTTAAAACCCTCGGCACTGCCCAACTTCAGCTCCAGGCCGAGGCCAACAAACTCTCCACCGCTCTTCGTTCAACCTCCTTCGCCGGCAGCTGGGGCGAACTCCAACTCCGCCGCGTCGTCGAGATGGCCGACATGCTGCCCTACTGCGATTTCTCCGAACAGGAAACCGCGGCTGCCGGCGGCTTCCGCGCCGATCTGGTCGTCCGCCTACCCGGCGGCCAGCGCATTGTTGTCGACGCCAAAGCCCCACTCGAGTCCTACCGCGCGGCCGTCGAAGCCACCGATGAACCGACTCGAGCGGCCCGCCTCGCCGAGCACGCCCAAAAAGTCAGAGGCCACATCGACGCCCTCGGGGCTAAAAATTACTGGGAGCAATTTCAACCCGCACCCGAGTTCGTCGTTCTCTTTCTTCCCGGCGACCACTTCCTCACCGCAGCACTCAGCGCTGACTCCAGCCTAATGGACCGCGCCCTCACCCGCCGCGTACTTCTCGCCACACCGACCACTCTCATCGCTCTACTTAAAGCTGCCGCCTATGGTTGGCGCCAGGAAGCCGTCTCTAAAAACGCTGACGAGATCAGTGCACTCGGCCGCCAACTTTACGATCGCATCTCCACGTTCGCCGAAAATCTCGAAAAGGTAGGCCGAGGCCTAGATGTAGCCATTCGTGGCTACAACACCGCCGTCGGCTCCTTCGAAGGCACTGTGCTACCCGGCGCGCGCAAGTTCGCCGAGCTTGGCGCCAAAGGCGCCAAGGACCTCACTCCTCCCAACGGTGTCGAATCCACCGCCCGCGAAATCACCAAACGCAGCTGATCATGGCAGAATCACTTCACTCCAGCGCCGCTCCGTCCGATCATCCGCTCAAAGGAACTTGGAAAATGGTCCGGGCCGAACTTGCAGGAGAGCCAGCGCACTCGCTCCTCGTAGATAACACGACCATCCAACTCACGCTGGATCGCTACGCCGTTTACTACGATGGCGAGATAGCGGACCGGGGCCATTACTCATTTTCGTTAACGTTAGGCGATCCGCATCACCCGCTCACCCTCCGCGGCACCCATGGGCCCAACGCCGGCCGCTGCATCCCCGCGATTTTCCAACGCAAGGGCGAGCTCCTGCGCATTTGCTACGGCCTAGACGGCATTTCTCCAAGCGCCTTCACCAGTCCACCCAACTCCCAGTTTTATCTCGTCACATACCGTCTAAAATCATGAAACGGCTCTATCCGTGGCTTTCACAGACAAACTGAGGGGAGCCCGCGGCAGAAAGACAATCAAGTCATCAAATCTTGGCCGTCAGCTTCCAAACAGTGGACGTAGTGAGATTAGCGAAGGCCGGGCCGAAGGTCACTAACGCAAGTGCTTCGATTTTAGCTTGGGCGGCCAAAAGTCGATCAAGGGGATCAGCATGCGACGAAGGATGCTCTCCGGCGTAAGAGCGGCATGATCGTGGGATACGGGTAACCATCGCCTGAGGTCACCCCGCCGCTTGAGCGCATGATTGCCAAACTTCGCTGCGAGCATTGACGTTTATTGCATGAGGCTCAGCGGTCTTTTTCTTTACCCAGTCAAATCTTTAGGCGGCTTCGCAGTTTCCTCTGCCAAGCTAGATTCCCACGGCCTAGTAGGCGACCGACGCTTTCTTGTCATTGACGAAACCGGCCGCTTTCTCACCCAGCGCACGCTTCCGCGCATGTCGCTGATATCCACCGCGCTCGACGCCACTCACCTCACCCTTTCCCCGCCCAAATCCATCTCGCTGCGTATTCCTCTCCCGCCAGATTCCGCCGCCCCGCTTCGCACCGTGAGCGTTTGGAAAAGTGAAAATCTACTCGCCGAAGATTGCGGCGAAGCCCCCGCCACGTTGCTCACAGAATTCCTCGGCAGGCGGTGCCGCCTCGTCCGCCTAGGACCAGCTTTCCATCGTCCGATCCCTAAAGCGAACGCGCACCCTGGTGACACCGTGAACTTCGCCGACGCTTACCCCCTGCTTGTGATCGGCGAATCCTCGCTCGCCGATCTGAACGACCGACTCATCGCCCGCGGCGTCGAG
>CANHAH010000069.1 GCA_947458705.1 Opitutia bacterium
ATTGACGAAGTCACGTTGGTCGCCGTTGAGGCGCTTGTGATCGGAAAGGGCCAAGGAGGCCATGATGTTCCACTTGTCTTTGCTGAGATCGCCCCAGCCACCCACGAGGGAATAGCGGAAAATGTTACCTCCGCCGTCTTGCGTGACGTCGGAGGAGGCGTTGCCCACGAGGCCGCGAAAATCGCGTTTCGTGATGAAATTAATTACACCGCCGACGGCGTCAGTGCCGTAAGTGGCGGATGCGCCGTCCTTGAGGATTTCGACACGCTCGATGGCTGCGAAGGGGATGGAGTTGAGGTCGACGACACCGCCGTTGAGGCCGTGCGAAGCGACGCGACGGCCGTTGAGGAGGATGAGGGTAGCGTTGGAGCCTTGGCCGCGAAGATTGGCGGAAGTGGCGCCGTTATTACCGCGCTGCGCGCCGGCGACGACGTCGGCATTGGAGGCGAGGTTATCGAGGCCGTTGCCATTGATGTTCAGCTGAGAGACCATCTGCTCGGCGCTGGCGATACCGGCCTGTTCGAGCTCCAAATGTGTGATGACTTCCATGGGCAGTGCGCCCTCGTTGGGAATGCCTTTGATCATCGAGCCGGTGATGACGAATTTCTCGAGCTTCTGAGGGGCTTCAGAATTCGTAGTGATGGTCGTGGTGACCTTTTGGGCCACGGCGACTGGGATCATACTTAGGGCAGCAATCATCGACAACAAGGTCGACGGGTTCCAGCGGTTGGTTCGGTTCATAAAAATGTTTTTGCTGTAGATTTGCGATTACCTCGACTCATTGCGGGATTAAGAGGTTGAGAAAACATCTTAATTAGCAGCTTGAAGCAAGGAGAATGCCTATGCCGACAAACGCGACGCGCTATGAAAAGGACTTGCCCGCTCCGCATGCCGGCGCGTACTCAAGTCATTCTGCGACGGGCGACTCGAGTCGCTTGTCATCCTCCCCCTAACAACGTCCGCCTACCCCCGAGAATACTTGTATGTCCCTCTACACTCGTCGTGATTTTGCTAAACTCGCCCTCGCGGCGCTGCCCGCCGCTGGTATGTTTTCTGTGGCGAACGCTGCCGCAGTGGCCCAAGGTGCGCGACCCAAGCCCAATTCTAAGGTCAATGGCGTGCAAATCGGCCTCAACGTCCCCTACAGCTTCGGCGGACGCACCATGCCAGCCGATGAAATCATCAGCAATTGCGTACTCCTCGGCGTGAACGCCCTCGAGTTGCGCACTCAGCCTGTCGAAGCCTTTCTCGGCTCGCCCGTATCCGATGTTGTGGCCGCGCGGGGTTCCGCCATTAACGCCAACGAAGCCAAGGCCAACGCCGCCAAGCTCGAAGCCTGGCGGCTGAGCGTCTCGATGGATCGCGTCAAAGCCTTCCGCCAGCAATTCGACGCCGCTGGCATGCTCATCGAAATCGTGAAAGTGGATAATATTTTTCAGATGACCGAGCCCGTCCTCGACTACCAATTCAATCTCGCCAAAGCTCTAGGTGCACGCGCCATCTCAACTGAGATTTCTAAAGACGCCAAAGATATGGAACGCATCGGCAAATTTGCTGATAAACACCAACTCATGGTCGGCTACCATGGCCACGCGACCACCTCCGGAGAGCACTACGAAGCAGTTTACGCCTCAGCCAAATTCAACGGCACTAACCTCGACATCGGCCATTACGTTGCCGGCGGCCACGGTTCGCCCGTTGAGTTCATCAAGAAAAACCATGCGCGCATCTCGCACGTGCACATCAAAGATCGTAAATACGATCCCGCCACGAAGAACGGCCCCAACACGCCCTTCGGAGAAGGCGATACGCCCATCAAGGACGTGCTGCGCGTCATCCGCGACAATCACTACAACATCCAGGCCACGATCGAATTTGAATACAAGGTGCCCGCCAGCTCTGACCGCATGACGGAGATTGCGCGCACCGTGAAGTATTGCCGCGACGCTCTCGCCTAAACGAGTCGCCCTACCTCAGCCTCGACCTGCGGCGTGTTCCGCCGCGGGCGCCGGCCCTGCTGCGGGCCGCGCCAGAAAATTTGGTGTGGCGGAAAATTCCTGCATCGGGGTGTGAAAGACCTCCGTTGTCGCCGGGGAAAGCGGCGGCACGATCCAATCCCACCGCGCTGAAACCGCGCGGCCAGCGCGCTGCTCGCGCTCGCAAAATTTCATAAACTCGTTCGAGGCTGTGTGATGATCGACGAGCTTCACGCCCTCACGTTCAAACGAATGGAGCACTGCCGCGTTGAGCTCGATCAACGCTCGGTCTTTCCAAAGTGTGCTAGGATGACTCCGATCGAGCCCTAGTTTCTCGGCGATGACGGGTAGTTGATGGTAACGCGTTTCATCGGCGAGATCGCGCGCGCCGATTTCCGTGCCCATGAACCAGCCGTTAAAAGGCGCCGCTGGGAAATCTGTTCCCGCCGCGTGGAAAATCATGTCGCTGATTGCCGGCACCGCGTACCACCGCAACCCGAGCTGCTCAAACCACGGCAAGGCCGGATGCCGTAATGGCACTTCCCGCACAAAACCAGCGGGCAATGTAAACAGTTTCGGCCGTCCATCGCGTCCCGAAATGATCCACGGTAATAAATCGAAGCGACTTGGTGTTGCTGGGGGTTGCCACCCGAGTGCGAGCGCGAGCTCGGTGAGCGCGGCGTTTTTGGGGTCGCCCAATATTTGGCCGTCGCGCTGTCGGTATCCGGCGTAGGCGCAGAGTTGCTGATTCCAGATGCGCGGCGCTGGGCCACCGGTTCGCTCGGCCGGAGCAAAGACCGTGAGGATTGAGCGGATCATGCCCTCGCCTTGCGCAAGCGTAAGATGTTCGCGCAGGCTTTCTATTAAGGCATCGGCGGTGTCGAGGTGCCGATGGTCGCGCACTTGCAAACTCTTCCAATACAGCCGACCGATGCAGCGGCTATGGTTGCGCCAAGCGATGCGTCCGGCCCAAGTGAGTTCGTCGGCGGAGAGTGGTGCAGGCAGACCGGAGGCCAAGGCGGCGCGAATCGCCGCGAGGCGATCGGGCAGGGCGGTAGTCGGATGCGCCTCGTTTAGGAAGGCGAGTTCTTCTTCGACCGAGTGAACGGTGGCCGGCGGCGTGGACGAAGTGATAGAATGGAAGGGACAGCCGGACATGAAAAATAAAGGAGGTTACCTTTCCGTGGTTACGTCCCGCAATCAATGCCAGATGCGCGCTAGTAAGATTTGCTTAAAACCCAATGCGATAGTCATCGCGGGGTTGCTTGCATCGAGGATGTCACCCAAGGTGCTGAGCCTCCGATGAGCGATACGCCGAATCCGACGCAACCCACTAATGAATCGCTTGATTCTGCGACGCTGCGCCTGCTCATGGAGCACCTACCGGATCGCATCTATTTCAAAGATCTTCAGAGTAATTTTGTGCGCGTGAACCTTGCTCACGCTGAGTGGTTGGGCGTAGTCGACCCCGACGAAGTCGTGGGCAAGTCGGACCGAGATTTTTTCTCGCCGAGTCATGCTGACAAAGCGTTTACCGAAGAGCAGGTGATCATCCGCACCGGTCAGCCCATCGTAGGCGCCGTGCAACACATCACGCGCCGTGACGGTGTGGAAGCTTGGGGTTCTACAACCAAGATGCCTTGGCGCGACGGCAACGGTCGGATCATCGGCACCTTCGGGGTCACGCGCAACGTCACCACCGCGAAACAGGCCGAGGATAAACTCCTGGAGGAGCGTAATCTCCTCCGCACGATCATCGATCACCTGCCTAGCCGTATTTTTGTTAAAGACGCCGCGTCGCGTTACCTCATTAACAATAAAGCTCATTTGCATGCCCTCGGCGTGGAGCATCAAGAAGAAGCGCGCGGTCGTACTACGCTGGATTTTTTCCCAGGCGAACGTGGCCGACAGGCGATGGACGATGACCACAGCGTATTGGAGACGGGTGTGCCGATTTTAAATCAGGAGAAATCGGATTTCGGTGCGGAAGATCACGTGCGTTGGTCGCTTACCAACAAGGTGCCCTTCCGCGGTGTACGCGACAAAGTGATTGGTCTTGTCGGAATCAGCCACGACATCACCGAGCGAAAGCGCATGGAAGAAGAATTGCGCCATCGCACTGAGGAAATGGAAGCCGATGTGCGTATGGCGCGCCAAGTGCAGGAGGTGTTTTTCTCGGCGAATTATCCGCTGTTTCCGGCCCATGTTACGCCGACGCGGAGCGCGTTGCGATTTGCGCATCGGTATGTACCGGCTTCGACGCTCGGTGGGGATTTTTTTAATATCGTCCAGTTGTCAGACACGCGTTGCGGCGTGTTGGTGTGCGATGTGATGGGCCACGGCGTGCGCGCTGGATTGTTGACGGCGCTGATTCGCGGCGTCGTGGGCGAAGTCGCACCGCAGGCAAAAACCGCGGCCGAAGTCTTGGTGGAAATCAACCGCGCTCTCATGCCGATCGTCTTGCAGACGGGGCAACCCGTCTTCGCGACGGCGTGTTACGTCATTATTGATACCGCCGAGCGCACGCTTACCTACGGCAATGCAGGCCATCCGGCGCCGTTGATTTTACGCTCAGATTCCGGGGTCGTGGAATCTCTTTGTCTTGCGGATCCCGAGCCGGCAGCGGGATTGATGGAAGGATTTGTCTATACGGATCGCCAGAGTGTCTTTGGGCCGGGCGATGTGTTTCTTGGTTACACGGACGGACTATTTGAAGCGGCTGATCGCCAAGGTGCGATCTACGGCGCCGAGCGTTTGAGTGCGTTTCTCGCGCGGCAACGCGGCGTGGCCGGCTCAACCTTGCTGGATGGTTTGGTTAACGACGTGGTCACGTTCACCGGTGATGCGCACTTCGACGACGATATTTGTGCACTCATCGTCGAAGCGGCTGAAGTTTCGCGCGGCGTTTAACAGCCTAGCAGGTGCTCGATCACGAGCTGATCGAGATCCTGGTAATTGCGATCTGCGATGAGTGCGTCGGCCTGTTTCGTGGGATACGAACGGGCTTTTTCGACCAGGCGCAGAAACGTTTTGCGGGAGTTGTCTAGGTGCTTGAGGTAGTGCTCCTCGCGCGTGGTGCGGAACGGATGCACGTCGAAGGCGACGTATTCGCCGCGGCTGCCGTAGCCATTGCGCTCGAGGGCGCGGATCTGGTTGAAGGCGACGCGGAGATTGGCGGAGCCGAAGGGTTTATCTTGGTCGAACTTGAGGCCGTTTTGGTCGTTCAGGTGGAGCGACCAGAGTTTGCCAAAGGCCATGGCGAAATCGATTTCATCGGCGGGATCGAGCCCGGCGAGAATGGAGTGCGCGCTTTCGATGAGACAACCGATGCGTTTCGGATCATGCGTGAGTTGAGCGATGGCGAGCGCGTGGCCGATCGTGGGAATGTAGGCGTGATCCATCGGCTCGTTGGGTTTCGGCTCGATGCAGAGGCGGGCTTTTTTGTCGTGGGTAAGCATCGCGTCGAGGGCGGCGACCAAGAGTTCGGTCGAGCGGGCGCCGGATTTGGATTCGCGCAGATAGGTGCCTTCGCGCGCAAGCCAGAGGACGATGAGGTCGGTGCCAAGCACGCGGGCGATGTCGAGCGTCTGCTTCGAACGATCAATGGCGTACTGGCGGTCGGCTTTGCGGTTTGAGGTATAGCCGCCGTCGATCGTTTGCGGTGCGAACCAGAGGCGCGGGGCGACCATCTCCGCGACTATGCCTTCGCCATCGAGACGTTTCTTGAGCTCCTTGGCTTCTTTCAGAACTTGAGCGGCGGATTTTGCGTCGATACCGGGCACCGCGTCGTCGTCGTGAAACATCATCGCGTCGAAACCGAGTTTCTTCAGCGCGCTGAGTTTCCAATCAAAGGATTGAGCGGCGCGGGTTTCGGGGCCGTAGGGATCGCGGCCTTCGCTGAAATTCCAAGGGCCGGCGCAAAAACGATATGTGGGTTTGGGCATAGGAGACTGTTAAGTTACTGGGCGGACGTGCGGGGCGGAAGGGAAAATCGCGAAATTGTTAGGTCATTTAATGTATTTTCAGTGGGGCGGCGCGCCCCTGATTTGCCTCAAAAGTTCAAAACGTCGTCTAGGCGTGATTGCATTTAATCAGGAAAATCCGCCATAACTTGTAGCAACCCACCGCGGCGTCATATCGTGCGATCGCGTTTTTCCGCCGTTTTTTAATCTTAGATTTACCCCTATGCATACTCCAAACTCATCCGATCTATCTCGCCGCGATTTCGTGCGGCTCTCGTCTCTCACCGCCGGCGCTGCCGCGTTCGCTGCCGTCGGCGCGCCGCGGGCGCTCGGCGCGGTCGCCGGCTCCGACACTATTCGCATCGGCATCATCGGTTGCGGTGGTCGCGGCAGCGATGCGGCGAAAAATGCCCTCGATTCCTCGCCCGGGGTTGAGGTCGTGGCCGTGGCCGACCTTTTCGAACGTCAGGCCGTTAAGGCCCGCGACCGTTTTAAGATTTCTGCCGATAAGACTTTCTGGGGATTCGACGCTTACCAAAAGCTCCTCGCGACGGATGTGAACTACGTGATCCTTGCGACTCCGCCCGGTTTCCGTCCAAGCCACTTTGCGGCCGCAGTCGCAGCCAATAAACATATTTTTATTGAGAAGCCCGTTGCTGTCGATCCGACCGGCATTCGTTCGGTCATCGCCACCGCAAAGATCGCGAGCGAGAAACGGCTCTCAGTCGTTGCCGGTACGCAACGTCGCCATCAGGCCAGTTACATCGAAACAATGAAGCGTATTCATGACGGCGAGATGGGAGAACTCACTGGCGGCCAATGCTACTGGAATGGTGACGGTATCTGGTTTCGCGAGAAGACTGACTGGGTGGCCGGCTTCAGCGACTTCGAGTGGCAATGCTGGAACTGGTACCACTGGGACTGGCTCAGCGGTGACCACATTGTCGAGCAACACATCCACAACATTGACGTTATGAACTGGGCCTTCGGCGGCCCGCCCGTGAAATTTTACGGCATGGGTGGACGTCAAAATCGCGGTAATATTCCTGGTAACATCTGGGACCATTTCTCCGTCGAGATGGACTATGCCAACGGCGCCCGTGTCTCCAGCTCCTGCCGCCACGCTGCGAAGACCGCCACGCGCGTCGGTGAGCGCGTTGTCGGCACCAAGGGCGTCGCGATTCCGAACAACGCCACGATCACCGGCGAAAAAAACTTCAAGTACGCAGGCCCTAACGTGAGCCCAATGGTGCAAGAACACGCCGATCTGATCGCCAGCATCCGCAGCAATACGCCCGTCAACGAAGCTGTACGCGTTGCCGAAAGCACGCTTACCGCCATCGGCGCTCGCATAGCCGCTTACACCGGTCGTGAGATTTCTTGGAAGTGGCTCATGGAGGGATCCAAGCTCGATCTCTTCCCGCAGAATCCGGGTCCTGGGTCCGGTAACTTCGGCCCCGTGCCTATCCCCGGCGTCACCCCGCTCGTTTAATTGATTTTAGTATTTTCGCTCCACGCTTCTCGTTTTCATTTTTTCCATGAAACTTCGCATTCTTCTTATTGCCGCGCTTACATTGGGCTCCGCGTTAATCCACGCCGCCGATCGCAAACTCGTTATGATCGCCGGTCCGGTGAGCCACCCGCCGCTGATGCATGAATTCAAGGCTGGCTCCATGCTGCTCCAAAAACGCCTAGAGTCCGTCCCCGGCCTCAAGACCGTGCTCATCACTAACGGCTGGCCTACGAAACTCGTCGATGGAAAACGCGTGGACGACAACTCGGTCTTCGAGGGCGCCGACGCCGTGTTCATCTACTCCGACGGTGGTGCCAACCACCTCGCCGTCCAAAAAGATCGACTCTCCGTCCTGGGGTCGCTCGCCAAGAAAGGCGTTGGCATCGGCATGGCGCACTACGCCGTCGAAGTGCTCACAGACAAAGGTGGTAGCGAATGGAAAGAGTGGATCGGCGGTTACTATGAGACGAAATTTTCCTGCAACCCGATCTGGGAAGCTGATTATGTTTCACTGCCTGAGCACGCGATCACGCGCGGAGTGAAACCGTTTCGCACGAAGGACGAATGGTATTTCAATATGCATTTCCGCGACGGCAAAGCCGGCGTGAAAGACATTCTCGTCGCTAAGCCCTCCGATGCCGTGCGCGATGGTCCCTACGTCAGTCCCAAAGGGCCCTACGCGCACATCCAAGCCGCCAAAGGCCGACCCGAGACAATGATGTGGGCCGTCGAACGCCCCGATGGCGGCCGCGGCTTTGGATTCACCGGCGGACATTTCCATCTGAACTGGCAAAACGATGATCAACGCCGCCTCGTGCTCAACGCGCTTGTCTGGCTCGCCAAACTCGAAGTCCCCGCCGCGGGTATTAACTCCGCGCCCGTGAGCGACGTCGAAGCGATGCAGAATCTTGACGAGAAAAAAGTGAATATGCCCAAAGCCACACCCGCGGCGAAGGCATCAGCGTCCTCGTCTACACCTGTCTCGACTACGAAGAATCCGTAATCAGGCCGATCGTGTTAGCGGCAACTGTGACGGCGGGACTAGCCGGTCCCGCCGCACATCCAGTGTTGTGCCTTTAATTTACTTTAGGTTTCGGGACGCGCGTTTTGACAGCGGGGCCGTCTTCCTCAGCGTGGAGTCATGGCTAGCCCGACATTTTCTGTTATCCGCCGCGTAGAGTTTCATGAGACCGACGCCGCTGGGCTCATGCATTTTTCCAATTTTTACCGCTGGATGGAAGTGTGCGAGCACGAGTGGTTCCGTGCGCTCAATCTCGCCATGATGAGCACGACGCCAGATGGTGTGCGGCGCGGTTGGCCGCGACGCGAGGCCTCGTGCAGTTTTGTGCGACCGCTGCGTTGTGGCGATCTCGTGCGCGTGACGGGCACCGTGATCGAAGTAAAAAACGTAAGCGTCGCTTATGAATTTGTTTTTGAAAAAGACCGCGCCGGCAAATGGACTGAAGTCGCGCGCGGTCGAATGACAACGGTGCACGTGCGACAAGACGCAGAAGGCCGGATGGAAGCAGATCTTTTGCCGTCCAACGTACTCAAGGCCTTTGGCGCAGGAGATTTTTCCTCATGAACTCCGGCCTAAATTAGCGATATAGCAAAAACGCCTTGCGCCGCATTTCGAACTCCGCGAGGCCGGAACTCCAACCGGATTTGATCTCGTCGAACGATTTTCCGGCAACAATTGCGGCGAGCGTGGCGTCGTCGCCAAGCAGGCGCGCCATTGCTGAAGCATGGAGGTTTTTCGGATAAAGTTTTTGCAATGCAACCGTGAGTGCGAGGCCTACGTCGACTGCATTGCAACGCGTGCGATCGGCGAGAATGACGCGGACGCCTCCGCAGGATTTATCAGCGTGTTTTAGCGATCGCGCGGGGCCGGGGTAAAGCGCGGGCCGCGGTGTGAATATCACGGGTTCAAAGCGTACGCCGGCGAGTCCGGCGTGGTTGAGCTCAGCGGCGAGGAGTTCGCCATCGATGAAGGGCGCGCCGATTTGCTCGAATGGTTTAAGCGTGCCGCGGCCCATCGAAACCTCCGTGCTCTCTAGCAAGCAAAGTCCGGGATACAACGTCGCGGCGGTGAGACTGCGCATCGAGGGCGAAGGGTTGATCCAAGCGAGGCCAGTTTGATCCAGCCAGAGATCACGCGCCCAATTTTCGCAGCGCACGATGGTGAGATCGGCGCCAAACTGGCGCTCGGCATTGTACATTTGGGCGAGTTCGCCAAGCGTCATGCCGTGACGTACGGGCATATGGTGAAACCCGACGAAGCTGGGTGTGCGCGTCATGACGGGACCTTCGACGCCGACACCGTTAATCGGGTTTACTCGATCAAGTACAATGAATTTTTTCTTGGCAAGAGCGGCCGCTTCGAGGGCAACGCCGAGGGTAGCGGAGTATGTATAAAAACGCGCTCCGATGTCTTGTATATCGAAGACCAGAGCATCGATTTCACGGAGATGTTCGGCCTTGGGAGCGTGGGCGCGCAGTACGGCTGCGGCGTAAGCTTCCGCGGATTGGCCAGAAGTGCGTGAAGGTGTTGCGCCGTAGAGACTGTGGATTGGGAGTTTTGTTTTCTCGTCGATTGAATCGCTGACAGATTCGTCGGCGTTGCCGCGGATACCGTGCTCCGGGCTAAACAAGGCGACGAGTTTTACGTCTTTGGCCGCGTGGAGCAGATCGATAGTCGAGCGGCCATCGCGGTCGCGACCGGTCTGGTTGGTAATGAGGCCGACGCGCAGGCCGCGAAGGCGGGCGAAATCTTCGCGTACAAGTACGTCAACGCCGTTGAGCACTGCGCCGGTGTCTCGGCCGACGGCTTCTGCGGCGAGCGTGGCGAGCTTCCGTCGGATCGGCGCGGTGTCGCCCTTGCCATCGGGATGGACGCGGTTGGCTAAGAATATCAAGAACGTCTTGGTGCCTGGGTCGAGCCACACGCTGGTGCCGGTGAAGCCCGTGTGACCGTAGGAGATTCCGGCGGGAAACCAGCGGCCGCGCGGTCCGGAGAAATTGGAATCTATATCCCAGCCGAGGCCGCGACGGTTGGAGCCGTCGGTTTGCACGCGCGTCATTTCGGCTACGGAAGCCTCACTCAAAATGCGGACACCGTCGAGTTGACCTCCGCCCAGAAGCATGCGGCTAAAACGCGCGAGATCTTCAGTCGTTGTAAATAATCCCGCGTGACCAGCGACGCCGTCCATCGCTCGGGAGGTGGGATCGTGGACGACGCCGCGCAACATCGATCCTGCAGTTAGCTCAGTCGGGGCGACGCGCGGGTGCTTAGCTGCGGGCGGGAGAAATCCGGTGTCGCGAAGGCCGAGTGGTTGGAAAATTTCTCGTGCCGCGTAGGCGTCGAGGCGGAGACCGCTGGCGATGCGCACGAGTTCACCGAGGATGATGAAGTTGATGTCGCTATAAACGAAAGTGCTGCCTGGCGGGCTGCGCAGTTTTTCAGCGCAGGCGAGCGCGACACCGGTGTCGTAGCCGGACCAAACAGGTTTTAGGTCAACGTCGGGTCGTAGGCCTGAGTGATGATCGAGTAAATGGCGGAGTGTGACGGCACCTTTGTCGTGTGCGCCGAAGGCCGGCAGATAACGTACCACAGGAGCGTCTAGCTCGAGGCGACCGCGCTCTACGAGTTGCATAATGGCGGTGGTTGTTGCGATGACTTTTGTCAGTGAAGCGGCGTCATAGATCGTGTCGGCGCTGATGGGTTCGTGCGAGGGCGCGAGTGCGCGCAGGCCGTAGGCGCGTTGATAGGCTTGGCCGTCGTGCTCGAACCATAGGACGCCGCCAGGTATTTTTTTTTCGGCTATAGCCGCGGCCACAGCCTGGTCCATGGCATTGATTTTTTCCGTAAGAAATGGCGCCGCGAAGCAAAGCGCGGTTGTACTAACAATCAACAGCAGGGCGATGAGACGTCTGGGGTAGGAGCGCATCGGGATGGAGTCATAAGGATCTTTTGGAGTGGGGCGATAAAACTCCTCGCCAAACAAAATTCATTTTCGCGTGATGGTTTCACCCCATGAACGCCTATTTCAATTTCGGTGACTGGTTCGTAATCATCCTTTATCTTAGCGGGATCATTGGACTAGGCGTTTGGTTCGGCAAAGACCAGCGCAACACACGCGACTATTTTCTTGGCAGCCGTAATATCCCTTGGTGGGGCATAGGTGTTTCGATCGTCGCGGCCGAGACGAGTGCGCTCACGATCATCGGTGTGCCGGCGATCGCGTACGGTTCAAATATTTTGTTTATCCAGATGATTGTGGGTTATGTGATCGCGCGGATCATTTTGGCTGTCGTAATGGTGCCGCACTACATGAAGGGCGAAATCTACTCGCCATATCAGCTTCTCGAGCAACATCTCGGACGTGGGCCACGACGCTTGGCGGGGGCCTTTTTTTTATTTTTGGAAACGATGGCGGCTGGAGTACGCGTGTATGTTGCGTGCATTCCGATCCGACTGTTGTTGGGTGAATCGGTGTGCAGTTTTGGCGGACTGGTAGATCCGATCCTTGGGGCGATTTTGCTCTTTGTCGGTCTCTCGCTTCTTTACACTTATATCGGCGGTGTGAAGGCGGTAATCTGGACTGATGCGGTGCAATTCGGGTTGTTTCTCGCTGGTGGAGTGTTCGCGCTGTTTTATATCCCGACCCTGATCGACGGCGGTTGGAATGCGGTCATGGCGCAAGCCGAGGCGGCGGGCAAACTCGCGTGGCTGAATACAAATTTCACGTTTTCCGCACCGTTCAATATCTGGATGGGTGTGATTGGCGGCACGGTAATGGTGCTCTCGACGCACGGCGCAGAACAACTGATCGTGCAGCGCGTGCTCGCATGTCGCGACGTCGCTGATGGTCGTAAAGCGCTCGCGTTGAGTGCGGTGCTGATCTTTCCGTTATTTTTAATTTTTCTACTCGTGGGCGTGATGCTCTGGGTGTTTTACCAAGGGCATCCGTTTCAAATTCCGCTCCCGGAGGCGCGCCCCGGAATCAAATCCAACGATTTTATTTTCCCGATTTTCATGATGACGGAAGTGCCGCACATCTTGAAAGGATTTTTGATTGTTGCGATTTTATCGGCGGCTATGTCGTCGATCAGCTCGGCGATTACCTCGTTGGCGTCGGTCTCAACCATGGATTTTGTGAAGCAGATTATGAAAGGCCGCGACGAGGAATATTTCCTGCGGTTTAGCAAAATATCGACGGTGTTTTGGGCGGCGGTACTCGTGGGCACGGCGTGGCTGACGCGGGAAGTAGCGTTTGTGTTGAATGCGGCGTTTTCGCTGCGCGGACTTACTGCGGGAGCGTTGCTTGGCTCGTTGATCATCGCGCTTTTTTGGAAACGGCTTGGCGCGCGGGCGACGATGGTTGGGATGACGGCGTCGCTCGTGCTTATGAATTTAATTTACTGGCCGGCGAACGTGGCCGCGACGAAGGAGTGGTGGCTGCGGACCTTTGGCGCCGAGGTTTTTTGGCCGTGGTTCACTTTGATTGGCACCCTAGTGACGCTGGGCGCCGCGTGGGGCGTGGCGCGCGTTTGGCCAGAACGCGTGGGGCGTGACGCGGATTAATTTTTGAAATCGGTGCCAGGGCGTACCAGGTCGAGTTCCTTGATCCAAACGTTGCGGTAGCGGACGTCGTGGCCTTCGCATTGGAGTTTTAGGCCGCCGGGGACATCGGTGATGCCCTTGCCGCCATCGTTGCCGCCGTCGATTCCCGAGTTGGGGCCGCCCCAAACTTGCTGAATGACTTGGTTGCCGTGCACCTTTATTCCGTTGAAATAAAGGGTGACGCGCGCGGGTTCAGTGCGGACGCCGTCTTTAAAGCGGGCGGCGCGGAATTGAATATCATAGGCGTTCCATTGGCCGAGGCCTTTATAGGCAAAATAGGGTGATGGAGTTTCGTTGATAACTGCGCCCATGCCGTGGGTCGTTGCATCGCCGTCACAGATTTGGATTTCGTAGCGGTTTTGGAGATATACGCCGCTGTTGCCACCGGGTTTGCTGACGAGAAATTCGACGTGCAGGCGGAAGTCTCGATAAGGTTTTTTGGTGACGATATCGGCGGCGCCGTATTTCCCGCCGTCGGCCACGCGATCATCAGTCATAAGTACTGTAGTACCGGGAACAACGGGATCGGGTACAATCTGCCATTTGATGGGTAGGGAGGAGGCGAAGCGTGGTCCGGTCCAGTAGGTCCATTTCGCGTCTAGGGTATCGCGGGAACCGTCGATGAGGACTTCGGCGCCGGAGAGGGGTTTTGCGCCGAGGCCGATCTCCGCGTTGGCGTCGGGGGCATGGAAAGCAAACAGAAGTGCGGTAAGCGCGGCACTAAGACTGGTGGTAGCGGCGATTTTCATAACGGATTTTTTGGGTGGTTAGGATTTAGCAGTTGGTAGATGTTGTGATCCACGAAGTGATCGTAGAGCCACTCGGCTTTTTTGAGCGTACTGATGAGTGTAAAGCCAAGACGTTTTACTAAAGAGGCGGCGCGGTGATTTTCTGTGGCGACGGCTACGACGACGCGATCGACTTTGAGTTGGGTGAAGGCATGTGTGATCACGGCTTGGCAGGCGGCAGTCATGATGCCTCGCCCCTCGGCGGAGGGGACGAGCCAGTAAGCGGGAAAGGCGACGCGGTTGGCCCAGTCGATACGGTTGTGCCAGATGACGCCAACGAGCTGGCCAGACGACCAAATGCCGGCAGCGTAGGCGCGAGTTTTTTCGCGGTCACGCAGGGCCTCGGCGATGAATTTCTGTGAGTGAGCTAGTTTCGTGGTGGCATCGACCCAAGGTAGCCACGTGCGAAGAGTTAGGCGATTGGCCTCGACGAGAGTGAAGAGCGCAGGGGCGTCGGTGGGCTGCAGTAGACGGAGCTCCAGTCCGGGATGGATTTGATGGCGCAACATCGAGCCGAGAGGATGGGCGCTAGTGGGGCGCGGGTGGCAACGCCGGAGTTGGGCCGGTGTGGTGCGCGTAGGGCTTAAGCTTAACGCGGCGTTGCTTCGGTCGTCGGTTCTACGGCGGGTCTTACGGTGCCGGCGGGGGTCGGGGGGGGGGTGGTGGGTCGGGCGTCGCGCTCGCGCGGGCGGGAGTCACGGCGTTCATCGGTTGGGCGAGTAGGGCGCGAAGTTTCCGGTGTTCGTGTGGGGCGGGTTGTATCGTTGCGTGGGGTTTCGTTGCGTGGGGTTTCGTTGCGTGGGGTTTCGCTTCGGGAGGCAGGGCGTTCGCGGCGGGTTTCGTTGGGGTTAGTCCCTAAGCGGGTGGGCGGCGGCTGGATGACGGGTGGCGTAGCGACGGTGGGAAGCGTGGTGGGCTTGGTTGAGGGCGCTGGCGCGATTGAAGAACGTGGAGTTGAATCCTCTGTGCGGAGGCGCGGCCGGGGTTGGGGCTGGGGCTCGTTGTAGCGCGGTGGATATATGGTATTAGCTTGTTCAGCGGAGCCCCGCATGGGGCGCGGGTAGATCACTACGGGTTTAGGACGCGGTCCTGATATAACGCGCGGGGGATTGTAGCGATGAGCGGGTGGTCGCCAAGGTTGAGCGATTACGGTCGCTGCGCCGAGGTGGTGGGGACGGTTGGGGAAAGCGGGTCGGACCCATGTCGAGTGTGGGCGTTGGCGCCAATTACCAATCCAGATGGTGCGGCCGTACCAGTCGCAATCATAGTTGAGCCAAGCGCCGGTCGCGAAGCCGAGGCCGAAGTACAAATAGGGTGCGTTCCAACCGGGCGAGCGCGTGACGTAGACGATCTCGGGATCGTAGCGTGGAATGTAGATTACTTCTGGTTGAGCAGGCTCAATGAGGATAATTTCCCCATCGGTCACAACTTTCTGTTCGAGCGTATCGATGAGTGTGCCGGCGGAGCGGGCACGCGCACGAAGACGTTGGATGGCCTGCAACACCTCGGCGGGTTGGGCAATGAATGCTTCCCCGAGCTGTTTGGTCCAAGCGAGGTTTTCATCGAGCCATTTGATGATATCGGGATATCGTGAAAGGCTGCGGACGCTTTCATCCCAGGGTTGGGTCCCCAGCGTGAGTGAACTAGAATTTGCTGCAAGAAATCGGGCTGATAGGACAACGTCCGAGGGTTCGCTGGCGGCGGGTAAAATGAGCGCGATGAGAGCGTCGGGATAAAGGGCAACAGGACCGAGCAATGTCTCAAGTTGGGCGGGCTCGAGTTTGGGCGCGGCAGGGTTGTCCGCGGCGGTGAAGGGCGGAAGTTCGGGTGTGCTAGATTGCGCTCGAATAACGGTGGGAAGTGCGATCGCGACAAACGCGAGGCAGAGCGGCAAAAAAGCAGGGCTGGGGTTCATTGAATTTAAAAGCGAACTCTAACCTAGACCGTAATGGATAGCCAATGTTGCCGCGACTGTATTTAGCTGCTCTGAAGCTCCTATTAAGTTCAACGCCAATACCCCTGCACGTAAACATAACCCCGATTGTGCCGACTCCAGTGCGGGGCGACGTAGTAACGATAACGCGGTGGCGGTGTGACCCAAGAGCCTGGAATCCAGACATAGGCGCCACTACCATCGTAGAGCCAATGGCCGTCGACCCAGATGGCATTTCGGCCGGTCGGTCGGGGCAGGTTCACCCGAGCAGGTGGGGGTGGCGTTGTTGGAGGTTGCGCGACGACAACTTGGGTGGTCGCTTGATTTTCAGAAGTGTAAAGGGTGCCCTGTTGGTGATCGAGGCTGTTGCCAATTGTACCGCCGAGGGTTGCGCCCGCGATGCCGCCGATGATAGCCCCGCTCGCGGCGTTGCGGTGACCGCTGTTGTTGCCGATGATGGCGCCAGCTATTGCACCCACCATCGCACCGCCAACGGCTCCTTGTTGGGTGTTGGGTCCTACTCCGA
>CANHAH010000070.1 GCA_947458705.1 Opitutia bacterium
ACGACGTTGAGGCCCACCGTGGCCTCAAGCCAAGGCACGGAGGGATTACTCGCAGGTCGCGCCGGAGTAAACCGCACCGCCACGACCTCGACCTCTGCGGCCCGACAAAAAACGTGCGCGCCGGCCAACCCCAAGGTCAGCAAAAACCATCCGAGAACGTTAGCGCGCTGGAGCAACACGGTAAAAAAAGTTGTGCAGCTTCCGCCGAGCGTCACGCTCAATTAAATCTCCATTTCATTTTCCTCCGCGCCGCTGCGGCCCATGACCACACTCGCCAAGCCTCCCCTCGCCTATAAAATCGCCGTCCTCGTTTTCTTGGAAAACGCCGCGGGCGAACATCTGCTACTATTAAGAGCGAAGCCGCCGAACCTCGGTTTCTGGAGCCCCATCGGCGGGAAACTCGAAACGGCGACCGGCGAGTCCCCGTTTGAATGCGCCGTCCGCGAGACCCAAGAGGAGACGGGCTTCAGCATCACTGCCGACGATCTTCATCTCTTCGCCATGATCGCCGAGAAAGCCTACGAAGGCCACGCGCACTGGCTCATGTTTTTATTTCGCTGCCGACGTCCGATCACAGCGCAACCCGCCGATATGGAGGAAGGCAAATTCGGTTTCTTCAGCCGCGACGCCATCGGGACCACGGTGCCGATCCCCGAAACCGATCGCAACGCGCTCTGGCCGATCTACGACCAGTACCGCGATCGCTTCGTGGCGCTCAAGGCCGATTGCCAACCCGGCCGACCCATTCACGTCGAGATCGAGCAAATCACCCCGCCAACCAAGTAAGTCCGGCCGCGAAACAACGCTTGATTTCCAAAACTTCCGCCGAACACTTTACCTTTTAACCAGAAAACCACTTACCCGTGAGCAAGAAACCGAGCGCCACCATCGAGCAGAAACCCACCGCCAGCAACACCAGCCACGGCCAGGCCCCCGTTAATGCCGCGCTGACCCCGGCCCAGAAGATCGAACTCTTCAGCCAAATGGTGCGCATCCGCCGCTTCGAAGAGCGCAGCCACCGCGCCTACACCGGCAAGAACGCCGCCGGCGGGGCCAACATCGGCGGCTTCCTCCATCTTTATAACGGCCAAGAGGCCATCGCCGTCGGTTGCTGTTCGCTCATGGGCAAACACGACCACGTCATCACCGCCTATCGCGACCACGGTCACGCCATCGCCGTCGGCATGGACACCAAGGCCCTCATGGCCGAGCTCTACGGCAAAGTCACCGGTTGCTCCAAAGGCAAAGGCGGCTCGATGCATTTCTTCTCGCCCGAGCGCAATTATTGGGGCGGCCACGGTATCGTCGGCGGTCAAATTCCGCTCGGCGTCGGTCTGGCTTACGGAGTAAAATACAAGGGCCACAAAGGCTCCGCCATGGCGTTCATGGGCGATGGCGCCGTCAACCAAGGCGCCGTGCACGAAGCCTATAATTTAGCCGCTCTCTGGAACCTACCCTGCATATTTGTCATCGAGAACAACGGTTACTCCATGGGCACCAGCCAGGCTCGTTCCTCCGCCGGTGAACTCGCCAAACGAGCCGAAGGCTACGGCATGGCATGGGGCGTATGCGAGGGTCACGATGTTTACGAAGTGCGTGCCACAATGGATAAATTCCTCAAAATAGCCCGCGAGGAGTGCAAACCTGCCGTCGTCGAAATTCGCACCTACCGCTACCGCGGCCATTCGGTTGCCGATCCGGATAATACATACCGCACGAAGACTGAGATCGAAGATTACCGTCGCACCAAGGACCCGATCCAAGTCTTCCAAACCACTCTCATCGCAGAAGGCGTTCTCACCGCCGAGTCCGCCGAAAAAATTGATGAAGCTGCCCGCGCGGAAGCCGAAGCTGCCGCCGACTTCGCTGATGCGAGCCCCTACCCCACACCCGATGACATCCAGAAGGATGTTTATTGGGAATCGGACAATCCCGACCAACGCACCTCCCAAGGCCGTTTATTCTTCAACTGAGTCGCTCCTTTTAAAACTTCAAACTTTCCCGCGATGTCACAACTCACTTACCGCGAAGCCGTCCGCCACGCCTTAGCCGAAGAACTCACCCGCGACCCCAACGTAGTAGTCATGGGTGAAGAAGTCGGCCAGTTCCAAGGCGCCTACAAAGTCACCCAAGGCCTTCTCGAGAAATTTGGCCCCAAACGCGTCGCCGATACACCTATCAGTGAAGCGGGTTTTATTGGTATGGGTATCGGAGCCTCGATGCTCGGAGTGCGACCTGTAATGGAACTCATGTTCTGGTCATTTTACTCAGTCGCCTTTGATCAAATTCTCAACAACGCCGCCAACGTCCGCTACATGTCCGGCGGTCAGATCAACTGCCCTATCGTGATCCGCGGTCCCGCTAACGGCGGCACCAACGTCGGCGCCACTCACTCGCACACCCCAGAAAACATACTCGCCGCTCACCCTGGCGTGAAGGTGGTCGTACCCGCTACACCCTACGACGCCAAGGGCCTGCTCAAGTCCGCCATACGCGACAACGATCCCGTCTTCTTCCTCGAAAACACCGTACTCTACGGCGAAAAAGGGGAGGTTCCAGACGAGGAATATCTGATCCCGCTCGGCAAAGCCGACGTCAAACGTGAGGGCAAAGACCTCACAATCGTTACCTACGGACGCCCTGTAATCCAATCGCTAGTGGCCGCCGAATTATTAGCCAAAGAACACGACATCTCAGTCGAAGTCGTCGATCTACGCACCATCCGTCCGCTCGATATCGACACCGTCCTTGCTTCCGTGCGCAAGACTCACCGCGTCCTCGTCGTCGAAGAGCAGAAGCCATTCTGCGGCGTCGGTGCCCAACTTACCTACATGATCCAGTCCGAAGCGTTCGATGATCTCGACGCGCCGATTGGACGCCTCTGCACCATCGATGCGCCGGCCATCTACAGCCCGCCCGTCGAAGCCGAGCAATTGCCCAACCCGCAACGCATCCTAAAGGCCGCCCTAGCGCTACTTGACTAAGCGAGTCGCGTATCCCCCTTCCCTCTTCGTTTCAGCTAACTTTTCACCTGTATGGCTAATATCACTTTAATGCCCAAACTCAGCGACACCATGACGGTGGGCACGCTGGTCAAATGGCTCAAAAAAGAAGGCGACCTCATCAAGACCGGCGATATGCTCGCTGAAGTCGAGACCGACAAAGCCACCATGGAGCTGGAAAGTTACTTCGACGGCACACTCCTCAAAATTTTCAGTCCCGCCGGCTCCCAACTTCCTATCGGTGCAGCCCTATGCGCGATCGGCAAGCCTGGCGAAAAAATTGAGGCCCCTGCTCCGAAAGCCGCTCCAACAGTTGCTGTCGCCGCCGCTGCAGCCCCCGTAGTCGCCGCGCCAGCTCCCGCACCCGTGGCAGTGGCCGCTCCGGCACCCGCCAAGCCGGCCGCTCCGGCTGCAGCCGCCGCTCCGGCTGGCCGCGTAAAAATTTCCCCTCTCGCTCGTAAACTCGCCGAGGAAAAACGCATCGATTTCACCCGCGTCAAAGGCACAGGCCCCGGTGGCCGCATCGTCCGAGCCGACATCCTTGCCGCCGAGAAAAACCCACCGCCCGCCTCCGCCAAACCCTCGCGCGCTGATGCCACCCCAGCCTGGGGCTACCGCTCAGTCCTCGACAAGAGCCCCGTGCAAGCCGAGTCCTTCGCACCGGCTTCCAACATGCGCGCCACCATCGCGCGCCGCCTCCTCGAAGCCAAGACCACCATCCCGCATTTCTATCTCGATATCGAAGTCGACGCCGGGCCGCTCCTCGCCCTCCGCGAACAGCTCAACGCGGGCCTCGCCAAAGACGGCGTCAAACTCTCCGTTAACGATTTCGTTCTCAAGGCCGCCGCTGCTGCGCTGCGCGCCATCCCCGGCGTCAACACCTCTTGGACCGGCACCGGAATCCAATCGCATAGCGCGATTCATGTTTCCTTCGCAGTCGCGATTGAAGATGGCCTCATCACCCCCGTCATCCGCGATACCGACGGCAAGACGCTTTTCCAAATCAGCGCCGAAGCTAAATCCCTTGGCGGCCGCGCCAAAGACAAGAAGCTCCAGCCGGCTGAATTTACCGGCGGCACCTTCTGCGTCTCCAATCTCGGCATGGCTGGCGTAGATCGCTTCTGTGCGATCATCAACCCACCCAACGCCGCCATTCTCGCCGTCGGCGCCACGGTGAAAAAACCAGTGGTCAAAGACGACGAAATCGTGATCGGCCAACGCATGACGCTCACACTCTCCTGCGATCACCGCGTCGTCGACGGCCTGCTCGGTGCGAAATTCCTCAACGCCGTCAAAGCCCACCTAGAGAGTCCCTCACTGTTGCTTCTCTAAAGCGAAACGAGCAATCGCCCTTATTTCAGCGCCGACCTTTAACCGGTCGGCGCTTTTTTCTATCTGAGTTCGAGCATGCTCAACTCTCGGCGCGAGCCTTGGCGTCAGCCTCGATGAGCTTGATCAACGCATCGAGCTTAGTGCGCACCTTGACCTTAACCTCAGGCAACTCAGCAGCGCTTCCGACTTTTTCGTTAGCGAAAAGATAGAATTTCATCTTGGGCTCCGTGCCACTACCACGAGCGGCAAAGCTATAACCGTTAGCGAGTGTCACCAGGTAGAGATCTTGCTTGGGGATCATTTCGCCATCGGCATCACGGATATCTTCGCGGCCAAAGTCCTGGAATTTCGCGACCGAGACCTCGCCGAACTTCTTAGGCGGCTGCTCGCGATAGGTGTCGAGGATACGCTTGATCTTGGCGTTACCGCTCGCGCCCTCATAGTACAGGTTGATCACGCCCTCCAAATAAAAACCGCAGTGCAGGAAAATTTCGTCGAGATACTCCGGCACCGTGAGCCCCCGACTTTTCACCCATGCGCAGAGCTCGGCAAACATGAGACACGACGCATTGCCGTCTTTGTCGCGAAGGAAGTCATTGGGCAGATAACCATAACTTTCCTCCGTACCGAACGCGTAAAACGTGCTGTGCTGCAGCAGTAACTTTGCACGCTGTGCAAGCGGCAGCGCCTCATAATCGAAACCCGAAGGCTGAGTGGCACGCAGTTGATTTTCATAGCCACGCATCTTAGCTGCGATCCACTTAAAACCGGTGAGCGTATTAATGACTTTCACGCCGTGCGCCCGACCGATCGCATCCTGAAGTTGAGTCGTGACGAACGTTTTAATGATGCAGGCGCGATCTGAGCCCGCAGCAGGAATCCACCCGCGCTCCTTATATTTAGTAAGGCGATAATCCGCGAGCAAGGCGCCGATTTGATTACCCGTGAGAAGTTCCATTTTTCCAGAGCGGTTACGCACTGCGACTCCCATGCGGTCCGCATCAGGATCGGTAGCGAGGACGACATCGCAATTCTCACGTTCAGCCAGTGCCACCGCGAGAGCTAGCGCCTCGGCATTTTCCGGGTTGGGAGATTTTACCGTCGGAAAATTTGCGTCAAAATTTAATTGATCCAAAACCGGTTTCACTTCGCATCCGGCGTGGATGAGCAGCGGGATAGAATGGACCGAGCCGGTCGCGTGGATATTAGTAAACGCGATTCTTAATTTGGTTTGCTGCAGAACGCGTGGATCAATCACGGCCTGAGCGGCCACTTCGAGGTACGCATCGTCCGCATCGCGACCAAGTGTGGTCACGCCCGACAAATCCTTAGCCAAAAAGGATCCAAGCTCTGCGAGAGGCACTGCATTCACTTCCGTGACGATACCTTTGTCGTGCGGCGGGACGACTTGCGCACCATCGTCAAAATACGCTTTGAAGCCATTATCATGGGGTGGATTATGGCTAGCGGTGATCACGACTCCCGCGTGCGCCTTAAGCCAGCGCACGCTGTAGCTTAGCTGTGGCGTCGGCCGTGGACCATCAAAAATAAACGCTTCACCACCGAGTTTAGTCCAGGTGGAGGCTGCGAGTTCACAAAAATGGCGCGAGAAATGACGCACGTCATAAGCGATCACGAGACGCGGTTTTGCGGTGATTTGTTGGGACCCTAGGTGTTTTTTGGTGTAGCGGAAAAGCCCTATTACGGCGCGCGCCAAGGTAAAATCATTGAGCAAATTGCTGCCGATGGCGGCATGCTCCGGCGATCCGGCGGCATTGCGTGTACCCGTCTCCGCGGCGGCGGTCACCACTCCGATGGTGCGGCCGCGCATCCCACCTGTACCGAATTCGAGATAACGATAAAATCGGTCGTTCAACTCGCCCCACGCGGCCTTGGCGATAAGTTCGTCGATACTGTTTTGTGCCCAAGCTGGGAGACCGGCCGCAAGAAAAGCCGCAATATTTTCCGCCGTGCTCGGCATGAGTTGGCCAGCTGCAGCAGCCGATTGAATTTTAGCAAGAGTGGTCATGTCTGTGGTAAATAATTTCAGGTCAGAACAAGTCCGTCCTTAATAGTAGGTTGTACGGTTTGGCGGGACCAAGACTCCGCAAAGGAGTCTTCGTCGTAACCGAAGCTAGGCGCCACCTCGAGGTTGATGGCGGGCAAACCAGTCGCATCGATCGCAAGCGAAGCGCCTTGGGCCTTAAGCCAGCGAGCAAATTGGCGGCGTTGATCATCCCGGCAGGTTTGAGGTGAATCGACGCCTTCGGCATTTTTAACCGGCGAAAAATCGTCGGCGCGACTCGTCTCGATGACGAGCGGGTTCTTGGCGAAGGGCAGTGCATCAAAAACGAAGAGCTCAAATTTCACCCCATTAGCCTTAGCGGGCTTAATGGGCTGTCCGGCCGAGTCGATGGCTGGGATTTTTTTGTCAGCGCGGTGAAACGGTAAGGCGGCGGCCGAACCATCCGAGCGCGCCATGCGACGGATGAATTCCCGATCGAGCAGGTGCAGCGCTATGCTGCCGGCGCGATACAGTAACTGGCCCGAGGCGTCGGTCTCACGTTGCATCGTCATCGGCAAATCAGAGTACTCAACAACGACTAAACGGCCGTTTTGCGCACAGAAATGACCGAGCTTTTCCTCGGCGTAAGCCTTCGGCACCATCTTACTGGACATCTCGGAACCGTGCAGGAGGTGCCAGCCAATGAAAGCCGGATCGATCGCGCGCACGAGCGGATTATCGACCTGAAAATAACTGAGCGTGTCGATGCCCTCGCGCTCCATCAAATCAAGCGCTCCACTCCGATCCAGAGCACGCAAAGAACCACCGTGACCGTCAGGTGAGAGCGCGATTGAGCCTTTTGATTCGAGCAAAATTTTACCCGAAAAATCCACTGCTGGCATCCGGCCTTGGCGAAAAAAATGCACACGCTTAGCATCGCAGCCGAAAAAATTATGCTCTCTAAAAAACGCCTCGGTAGCGGCGTGATTCTGGTGACTGGTCATGATAAACCAGTGCAATGGCCGACCATAGCGTCGACCCGCCGCGAGTAATTTCTCAGCAAATACTTGAAATAAGGTTTTCCCGATAACGGGAGTGACCGGAAACGTACCCTTCGGCCCATCGTAGCCGAGACGAGTCCCCTGTCCGCCCGCGACCGTGAAGGCCGCCACTCGACCGGCGCGCAACGCATCTTCGCCAGCGCGTTTGGCACGCTCCCAAGCTAGGGCATCACCACCGTGTGCGATCAGTGGCTCGTAGGGCGCAGGCGTCAAGCCACTCAGATTAACGCTGGCAACCTCCCCATTCTTGGCGACCAGGGTGCGATTCAAACGATCGATTTCGGCGAGATCGATTTCGGCCGCCTCGGCCAGTAAGTCAGTTTGAGCAACAGGAGCGAGTTCGTCGAAAAATGCGAAGACTTGCGCCTGCCCGGCGCGTTGAAATTCGGCGATAAGCGGATGAGCGAATGACATGGATCAAAAGAGCGATAACTCAGTTTTCGAAGCGAAATACATATTCCTCGGGCCGAGCGTAGCCCAATTTACGACGTATGACTTTTTCTACGTATGCTGGATCGGTGCGCAAACGCTCCAAGACTTGCTCTTGGTATTTCAAACGCACCTCGGCCTCAGCGACGCGACGGCGACTCTCGGCTTGGATCGTCTTGAGACGCCCGTACTCCGCTCTAGCATCGAGAAAATAGAGCCCTCCCGCGAGAGCGATGCCTACGATTAAAGCAAGATAAAGGGCGAAAATGAAGCGACGCAGGTTCACGAGGGAAACGTCCCTAATCAAACCCGCCGCCCTCTAGTTGAGTAAAGGAGATTTCCCTTAAAACCGTACATCCGTGAGCCTTTGATAAGCGGTTTTTCTATGGTATCGGCTGGCCTACAGATCATATCTATTAGCGATTTTTAAGTATTTGGGGTGATACCGTGCAAGATCCCCGCTATCCTCAGTTTCTTTCACCCAAGGTCCGCACCCATAAAAGTCACAGATATAAGCAGCCGTAAGTCCCCACCCTTGCTCAATCCGACCCACCAACTTAACGATCCTAGTCGAAGCTGTTGCGATTCTGATGGCGGAACGCCCACGCAACCGTAAATTCCGCGCCATGTCAGGTCCTGCCAATTCCGCCCCAACATCATCTGCCGCGCCCGATCCCGAGCTCGAGCCCAACTCGCTACCCGAGCCACCAGCCCCGCGCGCCCCAATCGACCGCTCCACTTGGGCGCGTCCGTGGGCACAGCTAAAATACTTCACGTTCCAGCCCGCGATTTTCCCCCGACTACTCGGCCACGTTTCACCCGACGCGCGTCCCGGGGATTTCGTCAACGTCTACGACAAAAACGGCAACCTTACCGGTGGTGGCCTTTTTAACCCACGCGCCAAAATCCCCCTTCGTGTCGTCTGCCACTCAACCACACCGATCGACGAGTCCTATTTCGAAACGGCCATTCGGCGAGCCATTGCGCTGCGCCGTGACTTATTCAAGCTAGACGAAACTACCGACGCTTACCGCCTGATCGGCTCCGACGGCGATGGTCTGAGTGGCCTGATGATTGATCGGTATGGCGACACACTCCTATGCGAGATCTATTCGCTAGGAATCGCCCAACGTCTCCTGCACTGGCTACCGCTGATTCACGAATTAGCAGGTACAAAATTTGCACGCGTCCACGTTGACCACGACCTAGGCAGCCTAGAAGGCATCAAGCCGTCGATGTTCAACGAAACCAACGCTACCGCCCCGACTAAAGTCAAAATCCGCGAGCACGGCATCCGCTACGAAGTCGATTTCGCCGAGGGCCACAAAACTGGTTTCTTCTGCGATCAACGCGACAACCGACTCCACGTCGCCCGTTTCACTAAAGAGGCACGTGTGCTCGATCTGTGCTGCTACACCGGTGGATTTTCGCTCAACGCCAAAATAACCGGCGGTGCCGCCGATGTAACGTGCGTCGATCTCGATGAAACAGCCCTCGCTCAGGCCAAGCGCAACGCCAACCTCAATCAAGCGCGCCTGAAATTTGTCCACGCCGACGCCTTCGCTTACGCGCGCCAAATGCAGCAAAACGGAGAGAAGTGGGATGTCGTCGTACTCGACCCGCCGAAGTTCATTTTTACCCGCGACGCGGCCGGTAACTGGGAAGGTCGTCAAAAATACGAAGACCTTAATCTTCTCGCCATTTCACTTGTGAAAACAGGCGGCATCTTCGTCACATGTTCCTGCTCTGGCCTGCTTTCACTGGAGGATTTCGAGACTCACGTAATCAAAGCCGCCCACCGCCAACAACGTCGCTTGCAATTTTTCGACCGTACTGGCGCTGGCCCCGACCATCCCGTTTATTCCAACTGCCTGGAGAGCCGTTACCTCAAGTTGCTCTGGGCGCGCGTCCTTTAAAACCAGTTCCTATTCCCCATGGCCGAACTCACACACCTCTTCGCCCAGAACAAAACCTGGGCAGCAAAAATTACCCAAAGGGACCCTGAGTTTTTTCAAAAACTTTCACGTCAGCAAAACCCTGAACACCTCTGGATCGGCTGCTCCGATAGTCGTGTACCTGCCAACGAAATCATCGGCTTGTTGCCCGGCGAAGTTTTCGTGCACCGCAACATCGCCAACGTAGTCGTTCACACCGATTTGAACTGTCTTTCCGTGATCCAATTCGCCGTCGATGTGCTAAAAGTGAAACACATTATGGTCGTGGGTCATTACGGCTGCGGCGGCGTTCGCACCGTGCTGCGTTGCGAACGCGTAGGCCTAGCTGATAATTGGCTACGCCATGTCCAGGATGTCCGGGAAAAACACCAATGCCGCGTCGATGCAGTGCCTGGGGAAACGGGTCAGCACGACCGTCTGTGCGAACTGAACGTCATCGAGCAAGTCGCCAACGTCTGCCAAACGACAATCGTCCAAGACGCATGGGCGCGTGGACAAAGCGTGACGGTCCACGGTTGGATCTATGGCCTGAAAGATGGTCTGTTGCGCAACCTAAACACCAGCGTGGCCACCGCCGCCGAATTACCCGCGGCGCAAGCCGCAGCTTTGGCGGCGCTTTGAGATTTTACAACAGAGTGCTGCCTCATTTTTTGAAGAATAGTCACTTTCGCAGGACGCAAAAAAAAGACGCGTTGAATTCAACGCGCCTTTGAAAGAGAAATACAACCGACTCAGGAGCGGCCGAGGTAAGAACCGTCTTCGGTGCTAATCTTGATCAACTCGCCTTCCTTGATGAAGAGCGGGACTTGAACAACCAGACCCGTCTCAAGTTTAGCGGGTTTCTGGACGTTGCTAGCGGTGTCGCCCTTGATACCTTCGGAACTTTCAATGACTTTGAGGGTAACGGTGGAGGGCAACTCGATCGACAGGGCTTTTTCATCGACGAACAACACGTCGACCTTCCCACCAGTGGTGAGGTAGTTTTTGGCTTCGCCAAGAATGGCGGCACTCAACTCGATCTGTTCGTAGGTGTCAGGATCGATGAATGCGAAAGCTTCACGGTCGGCGTAGCTAAACTCGAGGGTCTTTTTTTCGGTGGGCAGCACTTCGATGGTATCGGTGGAGGCGAAGCGTTGGTCGAGTGCCTTACCATAGCGCAAATTGCGCATCTTGATTTGGACGAAGGCGCGCAGGTTACCCGGCGTGCGATGCTGCGTCTCCATGACGAGGTGAGGTTCACCGTTGAACTTGATGACTTGGCCTCGGCGGATGTCGTTGGCTGCGGGCATGGCTAGGGTCTTAGGATTGAAGGTTTCGAGTTGAGAAAGGGTAAGGGTGTAAGGCGCGGGCTTTCGCACTGTCAAGGCCGGCCATCTCCGCGCTTGCGCTCTGCGACCGGCGTTGGCGACATAGCTTAGATTAAATCCATGAAGCAAAGAACTCTGGCGCGCGAAGTTTCCATACAAGGCAGCGCCCTACACAGCGGCGAGGCCGTTACCCTCACGCTCAAACCCGCCTCGGCCGATCACGGCTATGTCTTCAAACGCGTCGACTTGAGTGGCGCACCCGAGATTCGGCCCCGCGCCGACTTGATCACAGATCTAGTGCGAGCGACTACGATTCAATCTGGACACGCCAAGGTCCAGACCATCGAACACGTCCTCAGTGCCCTCAGCGGCTGCGGCATAGACAACGTCATCGTGGAGATGAATGCATCCGAGCCCCCGATCCTCGACGGCTCAGCCAAACCGTTCGTCGATCTCATCATGAGCGGAGAACCCATCGAGCAAGATAAAGACCGTGAGTATTTCACGCTGGATGCCCCCGTTTCCGTCACCAAAGGCCAATCGTCCATGATTGCCCTGCCTTGCGATGAACTCCGCATCTCCTGCACTTCGGCCGACGACCGTGGCATTCACACCCAACACCTCTCGCTCACGATCGATCCGGACATCTACATGACGCAGATCGCCGCGGCGCGAACCTTTACGATCTACGAAGACATCGAAGAACTACTTAAACTCGGTAAGATCAAAGGTGGCTCCCTCGACTGCGCCGTCGTGATCCGTGGCGATAAAATTATTTCAAAAGAGGGCCTCCGCTTTAAGGACGAATTTGTCCGCCATAAAATCCTAGATATTATCGGCGACATAACCCTTCTTGGGCTACCCTTAAAAGCCCACATCATTGCCACCCGCCCGGGCCACGCGATCAACGCTGACCTCACTAAGGCCCTCGCTGAAAAACTCGCCGAACGCCAAAAAGGCCCGAAGAAAAAACCACGTCCAGCGATGGTCATGCCCGATGAGACCGCGCTAGATATCCGCCGCATCCTTGACACCTTGCCCCATCGCTATCCGTTCGTCATGATCGATCGGGTCGTTGAATTCATCGGTGAAGACGCTCTCGTTGCGATCAAGAACGTGAGCATAAACGAGCCTTATTTTCAGGGCCATTTCCCTAACAATCCCGTGATGCCAGGCGTCCTCCAGCTCGAAGCTATGGCGCAGGCTGCGGGCATCCTCATGCTCCGCCGTGGTTCCAGTGAGGGCAAAACCTCGCTCTTCATGAGCGCCGACAAAGTCAAATTCCGTAAACCTGTACGCCCTGGCGACCAACTCATTCTCAACGCCAAACTCACTAAGACCCGCGGCACCAAACTGGCCACGGCTGAAGTGACCTGCACCGTCGACGGCCAAGTCGTCTCCTCTGGCGAATTGATGTTCGCTATCGTCGATTCTAGTTCGGTCGACTGATTAATTCATGTCAGCTTCGATCCATCCCACAGCTATTATCGAATCCGGCGCCGTACTCGGGGCCGATGTGCAGATTGGTGCGTATGCTTTCGTGGGCAATGGCGTCCAACTTGGCGCCGGCACCCAGCTCCATCATCACGCCAGCGTGGAAGGACGCACGACTTTGGGAGCAAGCTGCGAAATATTCCCCTATGCCTGCATTGGCGGCAAAACGCAGGATCTGAAATACAAAGGCGGTCAACCCGGTCTGCGCATCGGAGAGCGCAACGTGTTTCGGGAATACGTGACTGTCCACGCGGCCACCTTCGATGGTGAATTCACTGTTATTGGCTCCGACAACACGATCCTCGCTTACAGCCACATCGCCCACGATTGCATCGTCGGCGACCACTGCGTGATGAGCAACGGGACCATGCTCGCAGGCCACGTCATCGTGGAAGATCACGTGATCATTGGCGGCTATGGTGGCGTCCACCAATTTTGCCGCCTCGGGGCATACGCGATGCTATCAGCCACCGCCAAACTCGTTCAAGACCTCCCGCCCTTTTTCATCGCCGACGGCACCCCGGCCGTAGTTAGGGCTTACAACAAAGTAGGCCTTGAGCGCAACGGCCACACGCCTGAGCAACTCGACCGGGTGAAACAAATTTTCCGCATCCTATACCGTGAAGGTCTGAACCGGACGCAAGCGCTCGAAAAAATCGCGTCACACCCAGATGCCACCAGCGCCGAATTTGAGCGTGTGATCGCCTTCTCTGCCAAAAGCACGCGAGGTCTTACGCCGGGCGCCTGATTCCCTCATATGAGCTTACGGCCCAGACGAGCGTATCCGCAGCGGGTTTACTTCTTTTTATAAACCGTCGCCGGATCGAACAGCGGACGTCCCACCAACTCGAGTTTGAGTGAGGTAGGGTTCGCTGCCGTCGCACCGGGGGCCAGCTTGCGGTAAAAACAGGATTTATAACCGTTGTGGCAGGACGCGCCGCCCACGTTATCGACTTTTATTAAGATTACATCTTGGTCGCAATCTACTCGGAGCTCTTTTACGAGCTGGGCGTTGCCTGATTCCTCGCCTTTAACCCAAAGTTTATTGCGCGAGCGACTCCAATAACTTGCCTTGCCGGTGGCCAGAGTGAGCGTGAGCGATTCCGCATTCATGAAGGCAAACATCAGCACCTCGTTAGTCAGGTGATCCGTTGTGATGCAGGGGATCAAGCCGTCGGGCCCAAACTTAGGCTGAAGGGTAGTACCGAGCTCGATCTCAGCTGAGGTCGTGCGGGAGGGGAATACAAACGTACTCATAAAAATAGGGAAATGTTAAACGAGGCCGTCGAGTTTTCTTAGGTAATCGAAGCTGTAAAGTCCGGTGCGATGACCGTCACTAAAATCGAAACGCAAAGCGTAGTTTCCGACCTGTTCCCAACCGAGCACATTAACGCCACTGAATTTTTTGGGACCAGCGCCTCCGTATTTATTGCCTAAAATATCATGTTCGCCCTGCGTTTCAGCGCTGGGCGAGGCCGCGCGCAAACGCTCGCCCTTAAAATAGGATTCCTTCGCATCGCTCCAACGGATCGCGACTTCGTCCCCGACGAGCTGAATATCTGCTGGCAAAATCATGATCTCAAACAATCAACGCTGACGCGGCCACATCAACTCCAAGTTTGCGATCTACCGGAGTCCCGTCGGTAGACCTGATCAGAACTATCAATTAACACAGGCGCAAAAAAGACGCCGGCATCGCGAAGACACCGGCGTCTGAAATTTGGACAACCTCCGTAGGCTCCGAATTAGGCGACGCGTTCGACGATCAAGGGAGGCGGAGTCGGACGCTTCGGCGCGAGCCGGTAGGCATTCTTGAAATGCTCCAACGCCTGCTCGAGCTTCGACTCATCGTTGTAATGAATCATCATGAGCGGCTCACCCTGTTTAACTTGGGTGCCGACCTTCTTAATTTCCGACACGCCAACGGAGTGATCGATCTTATCGTTGGAATTTTCTTTACCGGCACCGAGGAGATGGACGCCGCGAGCGATCATGGCGGCGTTGATCGTGTGCACGTAGCCACGCTTAGGCGCAGGGAGCTTGCGAATGTGTTTCGCCGCAGGGAATTTCTCCGGATGATCAATGAACGAGGTGTCTCCACCCTGAGCCTTGATCAAATCCTTAAATTTCTCGAGGGCGGAGCCGTCGGTCAGGTGACGTTGGACGGTCTGCTTAGCGGAGAGCGTTGAGCCCGCCACGCCGGCGAGGCGGACGATTTCCATGCCGAGCTTCAACACGAGTTCCTTCATGTCCTCTGGACCCTCACCCTTGAGCAGAGCGATAGCTTCTTTGATTTCAAGAGAGGTGCCTACGGTGTCGCCCAAGGGTTGATTCATGTCGGTGACCAGAGCGACACAGCGGCGCTTCATGGAGCGGCCCACCCGCGTCATGGAACGGGCGAGTTGTTTGGCCTGCTCGAGATCTTTAATGAAAGAGCCATTGCCCCACTTCACGTCGATAACGAGACCTTCGGAACCCTCGGCCAATTTCTTGGAAAGCACGCTGCCGGTGATGAGGGGAAGGCTGGGGATCGTGCCGGTCTCTTTGCGGAGCTCGTAGAGCTTGGCGTCAGCTGGAGCGAGATCGGGGGTCTGGGCGATGATAGCGCCGCCGATCTTAGCCAACTGCGAGGCGAATTGCTCATTCGAAAGTTGGCTTTTAAAGCCAGGAACCGAGGCTAATTTCTCGAGAGTATTGATAACGTAGTCGTGTTCGACGCCGCACATCATGGGGACGACTACGCCCGCCGCCATGGCGAGGGGGACGAGCACTAGGGAGGTTTTATCACCGACGCCGCCCGTGGAGTATTTATCGATCTTGGGCTTGGCGATGTGCGAGAGGTCGATCACCTCGCCGGAGAGCATCATCTCTTCGGTCAGGTCGGCTGTCTCCTGCGCAGACATGCCGGAGAAGTAAATCGCCATAGCCAGCGCTGCGAGCTGATGTTGCGGCATTTCCCCGTCGAGTGTGCTGTCGATGATGAATCGAATCTCTTCTTGGGTGAATTCGCCGCCGTCGCGTTTCTTTTCGATAAGAAACTCAAACGTAGGTTTGATGAAACGACGTGCTGGGATTTTGCGTTTGCTGCTCATGGAATGATTTAGCGTATAAGGGAAGAACTGCCCGAGACCTTGAAAAGTTCGCGACTAAAGTACTTCCAGCCAAAAAGTCGAGGCTGAACTGCCTAGGCCCCGGCCAACCTTCCCCTTAGCCTCCCAAGAGTGAGGCCGCACTCCACGCTTGCCCGCCCGCCCACCACCCCCCTCAAGTGAGGCGATGCACGTATCGTTTGACCTCGCCGCTGCCCTGGAC
>CANHAH010000071.1 GCA_947458705.1 Opitutia bacterium
GTGGTGTACGCCAGCGATCTGTTTTTCGACGAGGCGCGAGATTTCATCGCGCGCAGCAAAACGCGGCCGTTTTTCCTCTACCTCGCGCTCACCGTGCCACACGCCAACAACGAACGCGCCCGCGTTCTCGGCGATGGCCAAGAAGTACCCAGTTACGGCCCGTACGCCGACCAGCCCTGGCCCGATGCGCAAAAAGGCCAAGCGGCGATGATCACGCGCATGGATGCGCGCGTCGGCGACCTCATCGCGCAGCTAAAAACGCTCGGGCTCGATGAAAACACGTTGGTGATTTTCTCGAGCGACAACGGCCCGCACCGCGAAGGCGGTCCGTTGCACAACCCTGAGTTTTTCGCGGCGAGCGGCCCGCTCAACGGCACGAAGCGCGCGCTCACCGACGGTGGCATACGTGTGCCGTGGATCGCGCGTTGGCCGGGCAAAATCAAGGCCGGATCCGTATCGGCGCACGTCGGATATTTTGGCGATGTGATGGCGACGTTCGTCGAACTCACGGGCGCGACGGCGCCGAAAATTTTGGACAGCATCAGCCTCGTGCCCGAGTTACTCGGCCGCGGCGAACAGGCCAAACATCCGTACCTCTACTGGGAGTTTTACGAAAAAGGATTCAGCCAAGCGGTGTTGCTTGAAGACCGTTGGAAAGGGATCCGCTTGTTGAAACCCAGCGCGCCCATTCGGCTCTTTGATTTACAGCACGATCTCGGCGAAAAGACGGACCTTGCCGCTCAGCAACCTGAGCTTGTCGCTCGCGTCGCCGCGGTCATGCGCGAGGCCCACGTAGACAACGAATTCTGGAAAGCGCCGCCGCCGTAGCAGACGAAAATACGTTTGGCTTCACTGCCGGTGACCGCGAAGGTGGGAGCATGTTGGTACGTTCTCCGCAGGCCGCGTTGCAGCGGCTCTTTGATGAAGTGGGCTCGGTCGATCAGATCGGCATCGACGAGCGCGTCGCGAAATACGCCACGCGTTCAGTCAAAAAAGCCTCTAAACTCTGGGGTTTGCGCACGGCCGTTACCATGGTCGACCTCACGACCTTGGAGGGTAAAGACACGCCGGGCAAAGTCGACTCGCTCTGCCAAAAAGCTCTCCGCCCTCACGATGACGCGAGTATCCCGCCCGTCGCCGCCGTTTGTGTTTATCCGTCGATGGTGCGACACGCGCGTCGGGCGCTGGGCAATAATTCCGCCGTGCGCATCGCATCGGTCGCAACGGCGTTTCCGAGTGGTCAAGCGCCACTCAAAACTCGCTTGGCCGAAGTCAAAGCCGCTGTCGCCGACGGTGCTGACGAAATCGACATGGTTATCAATCGTGGGGCTTTTCTCGCGGGTGAATTTGGCCGCGTGCAGGACGAGATTTCAGCCGTCGTGACTGCGTGCGGCGCCGCCAAACTCAAGGTGATCCTCGAGGTCAGTGAACTTGAAACATATGACAGCATTCGCGCCGCCTCATTTTTGGCGATGCGAGTGATCCGTCCTAGCGATTTTATCAAAACGAGCACTGGTAAGACTTCGCTTAATGCAACCCTCGGCAATAATCAGGTCATGCTCGAGGCGATTCGCGATTTCTACCTTGATACAGGTGTCGCCATTGCGATGAAACCCGCCGGCGGGATTCGCACGGCCAAGCAGGCGCTCACGTTCTTAATCGCCGTGAAAGAGACGCTCGGCGATGCGTGGCTCAACAACGCGCGCTACCGTTTCGGCGCGAGCTCGCTACTCAACGACTTGCTCCGCCAGCTCGATAAAGAAAAAACCGGCGCGTATCAGGCGCCGTATTATTTCAGCGAAGCCGCTGAAAGTTACTAAACCAGCTCAGTCATTTTCGTCCGCCCATGCCCACCGCATCCGTCGCTAAGAAATCATACCGCGCTCCCCAACGCGTCACCAACCGAGTCGGTCGCCGTGCGCCCGAACTCATTTTCGGCGATCTCTGGGCCTTTGATCCTGCGCCCGAATCGGCCGATCCTAAGCTAAAGGCGCGCTACGATCTTTTCATCAACGGTAAATTCGTCGCGCCGAAGGGCGGCAAGTATTTCGACTCCATCAATCCAGCCAATGAGCGGAAACTCGCCGAAATCGCGCTCGCCGGCCTAGCCGATGTCGATGCGGCCTATGCCGCCGCCCAGCGCGCGGCCGACGGCGTTTGGGGGAAAATGCCCGGCCGCGAACGCGCAAAATATCTTTATCGCATCGCGCGCCTCTTGCAGGATCGCGCGCGTGAATTCGCCGTCGCGGAAACGCTCGACGGCGGTAAACCGATCAAGGAATCCCGCGACTTCGATGTACCGATGGCCGCAGCGCATTTCTTTTATCATGCGGGCTGGGCCGATAAACTCGAGTATGTCGCCCCTGGTCGCCGTGTCGCGCCGCTCGGCGTGGTCGGGCAAGTGATCCCGTGGAATTTTCCGTTGCTCATGTGCGCGTGGAAGCTCGCACCCGCGCTCGCCATGGGTAACACCGTCGTCCTCAAACCCGCCGAAACAACTTCGATCACCGCCCTAAAACTCGCGGAGATTTTTCAAGACGCCGGCCTGCCTCCAGGAGTGGTTAATTTCGTGACTGGCGCCGGCGATGTTGGTGCGGCGATGATGAAACATCCCACGCCCGCTAAGATTGCGTTCACGGGCTCGACCGAAGTGGGGAAAATCATCATGCGCTCGCTTGCGGGCTCAGATAAAAAAATGACCATGGAGCTTGGCGGTAAGGCGGCCAATATCATCTTCGACGACGCGCCTCTTGATCAAGCCGTCGAAGGCATCGTCAATGGTATCTTTTTCAACCAAGGCCACGTTTGCTGCGCCGGTTCGCGTTTGCTTGTGCAAGAAGGTATTGCGGAAAAAGTCCTCGCTAAGCTGAAAACCCGTATTCGGACGCTACGCGTCGGAGATCCGCTCGATAAAAACACCGACATTGGCGCGATTAACTCGCGCGAGCAGCTCACCAAGATTCGCGCCCTGGTTGCAGCCGGCGTTAAGGAAGGTTGCGCGATCTTTCAACCCGAGTGCGCGCTCCCGCCTAGTGGTTTTTATTTCCGCCCCACGATTTTCTCCGGTGTGAGCATGAGCAGCCGCGTTGCGCGTGAAGAAATTTTTGGACCCGTTCTCTCGATCCTCACGTTTCGCACGGTGGATGAAGCGATCGAGAAGGCCAACAACACCGCCTACGGCCTTAGTGCCGGAGTTTGGACCGACAAAGGCTCACGCATCCTCAAGCTCTCGACTGAGCTGAAAGCCGGCGTCGTCTGGGCCAATACCTATAATAAATTCGACCCCGCATCGCCTTTCGGCGGTTACAAAGAAAGCGGCTTTGGCCGGGAGGGTGGCCGGCAAGGACTGCTCGATTACTGCAAACTCATTTAAGCGAAAGCACGCACTATGGCCCGACTTCCCATCACTAAGACCCCGAAATTTTACGTTGGCGGCGCGTTCATCCGCTCTGAGAGTGCGCGCGTATTTCCCTTGCGAGACTCCGACGGTGTATTTTTCGCCAACATCCCACAATGCACCCGCAAAGATCTGCGCAACGCCGTCGAAGCCGCCGCCAAGGCTGGCCCTGGTTGGGCGAAACGCACCGCTTATAACCGCGGCCAGATTCTCTATCGCCTCGCCGAAATGATCGAGGCTCGTTCCGACGAAATGTCCGCAGCAATTGGACTCGGCGGCTCCACTCCAGCCGCCGCCGCACGGGAAGTCGCAGCTGCTGTGGATCGCCTCATCTATTACGCAGGCTGGACCGATAAATACGAGCAAGTGCTCGGCAATGTGAACCCTGTCGCTGCGCCTTATTTCAATTTTACCGTAACCGAGCCTATGGGTATAATCGGCGTAATCGCTCCCGACAAAGCGCCGTTGCTCGCATTGATTTCGCTCGTCGTGCCCGCGATCAGTAGCGGCAATACTGTCGTTGCGCTCGCTTCGACGACGCAGCCGTATCCGGCGATTCTCCTTGGAGAAATGCTGGCAACCAGCGATCTGCCGGGCGGAGTGGTTAATTTGCTGACCGGATTCCGCGAGGAAATGATTCCCACGTTTGCGACGCACATGCATCTGCGGGCGATCAGTGCCGTAGTGAACGCTAACGAGCGTAAGATGCTCGCCCTAGGTTCCGCCGAAAGCGTCAAACGCACAATTTTGCTTAAGTCCGAGGATAAACGTGACTGGTTCGCTACCGCCGCGCAGAGCGTCGATGCGATCCGGGACACGCTCGAGTTCAAGACCACCTGGCATCCTGTCGGCGCCTGAGAAACTGGGCGATTTCTTTCTGCGTTGGCATTGAAGGAGCGGTGCCGAATTTCGTGACGGAGAGCGCGGCGACCGCGTTGCCGAAACGGGCGGCGGCGAGTAGGTCACCGTTGAACTTCACGAGCCCCGCCGCGAAACCGCCACAAAATGCGTCACCCGCGCCCGTGGTGTCCACGACCTTGACGCGGTGCGACGGAATCAGCGTCGGGCCATCGGGGCGCGAGACGAAAACACCTTTGGCACCGAGTGTGATGAGGACATGCGTCACGCCCAATGAACGGCACAACGCGTGGAGTTTCGCCGCGGGCAGTGCAGCGACGCTTGCGGCAGAAAGTTTTTTCGCACCCCGGGCGGCGCGGAGATTTATCAGCGCAGCGAATTCGGATTCGTTTGGAATGAGAATATCGACGTGGCGCAGCAGCGTGGGGTCGAAGTCGGCGCGCATAGGAGCGGGGTTGTGGATCGTGACAGCGCCGGCGCGGCGGGCGGCGCGAAGGACGGCGGCGACGGTGCGGAGATCGTTTTCGTGTTGGGTGACGACGACGAGCGCAGATCGGAGCGCGGCGACGGGCACATCGACGGGGCGCAGCGCGTCATTCGCGCCGAGGGCAACGATGATTTCGTTTTGCCCGGAGGCGTTGACCAAGATCGCGGCCGTGCCGGTGGCATGAGGCGGTTTTTGGACGAAGCGAGCGGCGATGCCCTCGGCGTGGTAAAATTTCTTCGCATCGGCGGCGAAGGTGTCACGACCCACGGCGCCGATGAAGAGCGTGCGTGCTCCGGCGCGGCCGGCGGCGACGGCTTGGTTGGAGCCTTTGCCGCCTGGACCGGTGACAAAGGTGCCCACGACGGTTTCGCCGGCGTGAGGAAATGAGGCACACTGCCAGGTGAGATCTTGGACGAAGCTACCGACGACGACGACTTGGGGTTGCATGAATTAAACCTAGTTCTGGCAACGACTCTGACAAGCTGTCCGCGGGATTTTTCGCGGTTCGTATCCTTGCTTATAACGCGGGTCAGACCCCTAGCCGATTTTAAGGTATCGGCAAAAACAATGGTGCGCCTGGGCCGACGGGCCAGCCGAGGAGCACCCACGTGACGAGCAGCAGCGACCAACTGAGCAAAAACGCTAAAGTGTAAGGCAACATAGTCGCCGTCATGGTGCCTATACCGGCCCGCGGTTCGTAGCGTTGGACGAACATGAGCACGAGCGCGAAATTAGACATTAGAGGGGTGATGATGTTGGTGCAGCTATCGCCGACGCGATAGGCTGCTTGGGTGAGTTCGGGTGAGTAACCGAGCAGCATGAACATCGGAACAAACACAGGCGCGAGAATGGCCCATTTGCCGGCGGCGGAGCCGATCATGAGATCGATGCTCGAGGTGAGTAAGACCAGGCCGATGAGTAACGGTACCGGACCGAGATGCAGGCTACGCAAAACATCGGCACCATTGACGGCGAGAACGACGCCTAGATTCGTCCAGTTAAAGAGATTCACGAACTGCGAGATGAAGAAAATCACTACAAGATAGCCGGCGACGACCTCCATGTTTTTTTGCATGCCTTCATAGATGGTGCGATCGGATCGGATGGTGCCCGCCGCGATTCCGTAGGCTAGGCCTGGAACCAGGCCTATGAGGAAGATAAAAAATACCAACCCTTTGACGAAGTATGAACCAATGAATCCGGGCTTGGCCGGATCTTGCAGGAAGCCGCCTTGAGGCAGCAGGCCCGCGAGGACAAAAACGATGAGCAGGAGAAGCCCTACACCAGCCCAACGCAGGCCGCGATGTTCGGCGGGGCTAAGGGGGATTAGAGGCTCAGGTGAGACGTTGCCTTGATACTGGCCGAGGCGTGGCTCGACGATGCGCTCCGTGACGATGGATGCGACGGCGGTGATAAGAAAGACCGACGCGCTGAGAAAAAAATAATTGGCCATCGGCGTGACCGTGTAAGCGGGATTGATGATGCGGGCGGCTTCTTGAGTGAGGCCGGCGATGATCACATCGGTGGGCGATATAAGGAGGTTGGCCGCGAAACCACCGGAGACGCCTGCAAAGGCCGCGGCGATACCGGCCAGCGGGTGCCGTCCGACGGTCAAAAAAAGCGCGGCGCTCATGGGCAGGAGTAGCACGTAACCGATGTCGCCGGCCGTGTGGGACATGGCGCCAGAGAAAACGACGATCCAAGTGAGCAGACGGCGCGGAGTCGCATGAACAATTAAGCGCAGCACCGCTCTTAGTAGACCGCTGTGTTCCGCTATGGAAAGTCCCAACAGGCATACGAGCACCGAACCCAAGGCCGCGAAATTGATGAAATTAGGCAGGAGTCCGAGAATGATGCGTTGCAGTCCTTCGAGGGAGAGTAGGTTAGTTACGGCGATGACCTTGTGGGTGACAGGATTTTCAACTGAGATGCCGAGCTGGTGGCATAACCACGAGGCGAAAACCACGAGTATACTCAGGATTACGAAAAGAGAGGCTGGATGGGGCAGAGCATTGCCAATGCGCTCGATGCGGTTGAGCAATCGTTGAAACCAAGGGGCAGGAGCAATCGTAGTCATGCTGAGGTTTTGGTTAATGAGCGGGTGTAATCGCAGAAATCTTGGGTGATGGCGGCGAGGGTGGCGCGTAGTGCGTTAAATTTTAGGCTGCGGGTGCCGACGGCTTCATCGAGGTAGAGCGCGCGGTTGAGCTCGATTTGCACACTGTGACGACCACGCTCGGGTTCCCCAAAAGTACCGACGAGATCGCCACCACGGTAGGGATCATTAATTTTTACGCTGAGGCCTTCGGCGCGGAAACGGTGGGCGATCCAGTTTGTAATCGTAGAATCGGCCGTGGTGCCGAGGCGGTCACTCACGACGACATCGGGTCGCGGGGTTCTGTCGTCTACATTCATCTCATTCCCGCGTGATTTCATCGAGTGTAGGTTGATATGATAGGCAACCTGATGGCGCCTGTAGATCGCATCGAGCGCGACGGCGAGGGCGGCGCGATAAGGGCGGTAGTGTTGCGTGATGCGCTGCTCGACGGCGGCTACGCTCAGCGGGCGATTTTCCATCGGAATGCCCGGCAACGCGAGACGGCGAATGAGGCCCATGCCGCGGCGACTGTAATCGGTGGGCGCGAGCGGCCCCGGCCAGGGAGCGTCGACGAGCGCGGGGTCGAGGTCAGTCTCGGCGCGGTTGGTGTCGATGTAGGCGCGTGGAAATGTAGCGGCGAGTAGCGTAGCCCCGGCGGCTGGAGCATCACTCCATAGTTCGTCGACGAACAAATCGCACGAAGTGAGAATCGCCGCTCGCGGCGCGGTGGGCTGAAAATCAGCCGGCCAATCAAATCCGCTGTGCGGCGAATCCATCAACACCGGCGCCACGGCTGCGCTGACACTGGGCGACTTGAGGATAAATGAAGGCGCAACGGATAGAATCATACGAAGCAGCCCATCGGGATAATGACGTTGGAATCAACCGACGAGTAGCGAGGAATCGGCGGGATTGCTCGCGGCTTTGTAGAAAAGCGCGGTGTGGCCGACGGCGCCGACGCAGGTACAGTGACCTTGGGTTTCAATCTGCGTGGTAAGCTCTGAGCGAGCGGCGCGATCCGCGTCGCCTACGAAGCGCAGCTTAATGAGATCGTGGGCGCGGAGGGCGCGACTGAGCTCGGTGAAAAAAGCGGGCGTGAGGCCCTCTTTACCGACTTTAATGGTCGCTTCGAGTTTCTGGCCGAGGCCGCGGAGCTTGGATTTTTGCGCGCCGGTTAGGGAAAGGTTTTCCATGTAAGCTAGACGCATGACAGGCTCGGCCGCCGCTGCAAGCCAGACGACCTAGGCATTGGTGGCGCCGTCGACAGTATAAAAGGAATTGAGCGGCAATACGCGCCATTGACCGGGCGTGAGCACGCCGAGCTCGAGCGAGCCAAAGTGGGTGCGATGCAGCGCGATCACTTCGTGGCCTTGGCTGGCGAACATGCGCCGGACTTGATGATACCGCCCTTCCGTCAGTGTAAGTTCGGCTTCGCGCAGAGAAATCATGGTTAAGTCAGCCGGAGCGCAGGGGGTTTTTTCTTCGGGCAGCATGAGCGTACCGGAAGCGAATAGAGCGGCAATTTCAGTCGCGCGAATGGGGCTCAGATCGCTGGCGAGCGTCGCACGGTAGCGTTTAGGGACTTTGTGCTTGGGCGAGGTCAGGCGGTGGACGAGCAGACTTTGGTCGGTGAGGAGAATGAGGCCTGAAGTGTCTTTATCGAGGCGACCTATGCTGGTGATGACGGGATTTCGGCGCTGCCATCGTGCCGGAAGCAGGCTGTAAATATTGGGACCCTCGCGCAGTTCATGGGAACATACGAGGCCAAGAGGTTTATGGAGCAAGAGCAGGAGCCCGTCGGGATGATCGAGTGGTTCGCCGTCGACGAGCACATCAGCCGCATGAGCTTTTTGGGCCGGACCCTCTGCTGTTTCCCCGCGTACGGTGATGGCACCCGAGTCAATCCAATCGCGAGCTTCGCTACGGGAGCAGTAACCGAGGTTGGCGAGAAGTTGGTCGAGGCGGCGCATTTACTGCGCAGTTTGGTTCCTCGCGCACAGGTGGGAAATGTCAAAAATCTTTAAAATAGTATATTTTGAGCCAAAAATAAATGCAGCCCTAGTAGGTGACGCATTTTCTCAATCAAAGAGGGTAAAGCGGGTAGGTGAGGTGCGGAAGCGTTAAATTTTTGCCAGATGCGTGGTTTTTGGGTTTAGGTGTAAGAATTATGGTGTGGCTGCGCGGCTTTATGTTTTTATGGGCATTAGGATTGCTTGCTTTGGGCGTGCTCACGGTGCGGCGGTCGCCGCTGCGCTGGAATTGGAAATTTGCGCTCCTAGCGGGTGAATTTGGGCATTGGTTGGCTTTGGTGGCCTTGGGGGCGGGCGTTGCGACTTGGTTGTTGCGCGACGGCTACTTTGCATGGGCATACGTCACGTTGAGCTTAATCTTGTTTGCGATGGGTATGTTGTTGCGACCGACGGTCGAGGCTTGGCGTATAGGTAAGATCTTGCCGGCTAAGCTGCTTGAGGCGTTTGGTGGTGCGGGGTCGACGGTGGAACCGTTTACGTTATCGGGGTATTTCGCGTCGGTGCCTGCGCGGGTGGCTGTAGAGACGTGTGAATATGCGCCGGGCTTGAGGTTGGATTTTTTTCGAGCCGCGGTGCGAGCTTCTGCACCGTGCGTGGTAGTGGTACATGGCGGCGGTTGGGACGGAGGGGACCGACTGCAACTCGCGGATTTAAATCACTGGTTAGCGCGGCGGGGTTTTGCGGTGGCGGCGATTGATTACCGGTTGGCTCCGCAGTCGATTTGGCCGGCGCAGCGAGACGATACGTTGGCGGCGATTAATTTTCTTAAAGGGCAGGCGGTAGAATTAGGGATAGATGCAGAGCGGTTGGTGCTATTTGGGCGAAGTGCAGGCGGGCAGATCGTTTCGGCGGTGGGTTACGGGTCTGCCGATCCGGCGATTCGCGGATTGGTGTCGTTTTACGCGCCGCATGACATGTTTTTTGCTTACGGCTCGGCTCGGGAAGATGATTTTTTGAAATCACCACAATTGATGCGTCAATATCTGGGCGGGTCGCCCTCGGTGGCGCAGGCGAATTATGAAAGTGCAAGCGGGCATCAAAAAGTGCGCGTGGGTTCGCCGCCGACGTTGTTGGTGCACGGTCTGATCGATACTTTGGTGTGGAATCAACACAGCGTGCGCTTGCAAGCGCGTTTAGCGGAGGCGCGTGTGCCTAATCTTTACGTCGAGCTACCGTGGGCGACGCACGCATTTGAGTATAATCTCACCGGTCCGGGTGGTCAGTTGGCGACGTATGCCCTAGAAAGGTTCCTCTATGCGGTTACAAGGTGAAATCGGCGGGCAGAACGCTTCAGGCAAATAAATTTAACCGCGATTAGGCTCGGCAAGATCAGGGCGTTTTGGGATGGGTAATCCTCAGCGCGTTAAGCTAAAAAATTTTATGTCACTCTGGGAATACAAGATGATCACGAGCGGCCGGGGCGGATTCGCCTCGCCTGCGCTCATGGAGAAATTTCTGAACGATCTCGGCAAAGATGATTGGGAGATCGTTTCGTTCCAAATTCAGCCGGATAACATCTTGGCTTTTAACGGTCTCGCGCGCCGCACGACCCAGCGCGACTGGACCTTGCAAGATGCCGCCGCGGCCGCCGCGAAACTCGAAGCAGATAAACTGCGCGCTGAGTTTGAATCAAAATTCAAAAACGCGACGTCGAGCGCGACGACAGTCGGAACAGATGAAGTGCCGGATGCGACGCTAGCCGACAAGGCCGCGCCCGAAGACGGTTTCCGCAAGCCTCGTGACACCGAGCGTGATCACGATCCCGAGGCCCACGAGGAGGAACAGGCGAAAGATGAGTGGGACAAGCTGGGCGAAGAGGATGAATTGCCTTCATTTTTCGATGCGATGAAACCGCATATGCGTCGCAATCAGCGCGGCCCGGGCATGTCTGTAGGCGTCGATTTTCTCGCGAAAAAATGGGATTTTAGCGATGCGGATATCATCGGCGCCCTGCGCGAATGCGGTTTTACGATGCCCGACGATGAGGATACCGCGCCGGCTTACGTTGAGTACGACGGCGATGTTTATTGGGTGAACATTAATCGCCGCGGCGAACTCTGGATTAACACAAAGGAGAAGCCACGTCCGGTGTTTCGTACGGTCAAGGCCACGCCATATGCGGCTCCCGAAGGCGAGGCTTCGGCACCAGTGCATGCACAATCCCAAGCTTCAGTGAATCAGCGCGATCCGCTCACGGATCCGACAGCGCATCGATCGGAGGCTCCTGTTTTTATGCCTAAGCCGCGTGAGGCCTTGCCCACGAAGCGAATGGCTGAACCGATGTTTCCTGTCGAGGGCGCACCCGCACCCGCACCCGCACCCGCACCCGCCGCATTGCCTAGTGAGCCGCTGGCGCAAGGTCCCGAGTTGCTAGACAAAGTTCGACCGCTTATGCGACGCAATCGTCGCGGCCCGGGCGGCTCGGGTAGCTTGCCGTTCCTTGCTCGTGGCCTGCGTTGCTCGGATGCCGATTTGATGGGGGGCTTTGCGGCTCTCGGGCTCGTGTTGCCGCCCATGCCGACCGACAAACCTATTTTCGTCGCGATCGGCGAGCATGTTTGGTGGCTCAATCAGGATTCACGAGGTGGTGTGTGGATTAACGGCCGCGAGAAATTAGATAGCGATACCCCAGCGGCACCCTCGGCGGACGTGACTCCGAGCAATGCGACGACGACGTCGGAATTTATCGCTCCCGTTGCGGCGATCCCACCTCCACCCGCTCCGGCTAATGTGTTGAGCGGCGTCAGGTTGTTATTGAAGGAGACGAAGACAGGCGGGTTTGCTGGCAAACTCGACCGTGTCGCCGAAAACCTCGAAAAATCACCCGAAGAATTACTTGCCGCCCTTCTCAATGCCGGCCTCAAAGCCCCTGAAAAAACCCGCGAAAAACCGGTCTTTGTTGAACACGCGGGTGAAATTTTTTGGCTCAACTTGAACGCCAAGGAAGAACTCTGGGTGAACGCCAAGGCCTCGAAGTTCACGCCGGTTGAAACCAAACAAACGCTATTGGCTGATACCGATAAAAAAGGGGTTCGACGTCCGCGTCCAAAGAAGAAGTAAATGGACTATAGGCCTGAGATTTTTTCGCGTCATGTTAAACGTTGTTGATCTCACTAAATCATTCACCGCACCCGATGGTGGACGGGTGGAAATTGTACGAGTTCCACAGTTTCAAATCGCAGCGGGCGAGCAGCGGGCGTTGCGAGGCGAGAGTGGCTCGGGTAAGACGACGTTTCTTCATTTGATTGCAGGGATTCTCGCGGCGGATGGCGGCCGCGCTGAAATCGATGGTGTAGATATGGCGGCGTTACCCGAAGCGAAACGCGACCGACTCCGCGCTGAAAAACTGGGGTATATCTTCCAGACTTTTAATCTGCTCCAAGGTTACACTGTTTTGGAGAACGTGCTGCTTGGCATGAGTTTTGGGCCACGCGGCGTGGATCGTGCTCATGCGATTGAAATGCTCGGGCGCGTCGGATTAGCGCATCGCCTTCGACATTTTCCGCGGCAACTCTCGACCGGACAACAGCAGCGCGTGGCCGTGGCGCGGGCTTTGGCGAATCGGCCGAAATTGGTGCTGGCTGACGAACCTACGGGCAATCTTGACCGCAGGAGCTCGAAAGATGCGCTCGCGCTTATCCGCGAAGTCTGCCGCGAAAACTGCGCGGCCTTGTTGCTGGTGAGCCATGACGACGGTGTGCTCGCACAGTTTGATGGAATACAAGATTTCGCTCGGATCAACGATGCCCGCAAAGGAGCCGCCGTATGACGCTGCCGTTGATCATTTATCGCTCCTTACGACAGCACGCTCTGTCGACGCTCATTACGGCGGGTAGCATCGCACTCGCGTGCGGGTTGCTTATGACCGTGTGGATGGTGAAGACGCAGTCGCAGGCGGCGTTTGTTTCGACCTCTACAGCTTTTGACGCGGTGCTGGGCGCGCGCGGCTCGAAGCTGCAGTTGGTGTTGAACGGCATTTTCCACCTCGAAGCTTCGCCAGGAAATTTAGCTTGGGCTGACTATGAATTTATCCGGAAACATCCGGCCGTAAAAACGGCGATCCCGATCGCGGTGGGTGATAACCTACGCGGCTATCGGATTGTGGGTACGGTGCCGGAGCTTTTTTCTAAAGTGGAATATGCGCCCGGAAAAAAATATGAGTTGCGCGCGGGCGGGAAAATTTTCACCGACAGTGCTCGAGAGGCTGTGGTGGGAAGTTTCGCCGCTGAGCGGTTGAAGTTGAAGATCGGCGACACGTTTCAGCCGTTTCACGGGCTGGCCTTCGATGAGAAAAATCAGCACGAGGAAACGTTTACGGTGACTGGAATTTTGGCGCCGACGAATACGCCCGCAGATAAAGTTGTTTGGATCCCGATAAAGGGCGTGCAGACGATGAGCGGGCACGATCCTAAGGCGGCGACGGATGTAAGTGCGGTGTTGATCCAGTTGCGCGCGGCGACGGCTGGGTTCATGCTCGACATGATGATCAATAAGCAGGGCAACCGGATGACCCTAGCCTACCCAGTCGGTGCGATCATGACGGAACTATTTGGCAAAATATCGTGGTTTGATCGCGTGTTGGCCCTCGTGGCCTATCTCGTTGCGTTAGTCGCCGCGGGTTCGGTGTTGGCGAGTATTTATAATTCGATGAGCGCGAGGCAGCGGGATCTGGCGATCTTGCGAGCGCTGGGGGCGCGGCGGCGGATGATCTTCGGTGCGGTTGTGGCCGAGGCGGCGTGCATCGGGGCGCTCGGCGCGGCGGCGGGATTTGGAATTTATTTTGCTTTGATGGCAGGCGTGGCCGAGGTGATTCGTGCACAAACGGGCGTCGTCTTAAATGTTACGGCGGGTCACGTGGTGCTCTGGTTGTGCCCGCTGGTGATGACCGCGTTGTGTGCGTTGGGTGGCGCAGTGCCGGCGTTGAAGGCTTACCGGACGCCGGTGGCGGAGACGTTGGCGCCCGTTTCTTGAGGCGGTGCCCAAGATCAGGGATTTTTAGTTCGGGCGGTGATGGCTCTGCTTAAAGCTTCAATTTTGGCTTGAGCAGTTGCCATACCGATCGGTCCGATGTGCTCGCTTGCGATCGTGCGGTTTTTTGCAGCTTCAACGTCGCCAGCACGGGCGGCTAGTTCGAACCATACAAATGCTTCAATCTCATCCTTCGGCACACCATCACCTTCGGCGTAGATGAGTCCAAGGGTAAATTGAGCAGGAGTGAAGCCTTGAGACGCAGCTGCCTGGTACCAAACGATAGACTTCACTCGATCTTGAGGGAAGCCGTTACCGGAGGCATACATGTCGCCGAGTTGGTTTTGTGCGGGAGCGTGGCCGTTTTCCGCGAAGAGCCTTATATGGTCAGCGGGCGTCGCTGCAGACTCGATTTGACCCTCAGCGTTGAGCGCCATCATAGGGTGATAATCACCCTCGTAAGACTTGCTCCAGAATTGGCCGGTTTGTCGGTACAAGTTGTAATCAGTGAACTTGTATTTGTAACCCGGAAGGCGCAGCAGACGAGGAGGGCGGTCAGGGAATGGATTGGATTTAAAGAGCCCGATTATGGCTATGTCGCCTTGTAGAATGTGGCGGGCGACGACTTTATACAGAGGTGAAGGTGTGTCCCGGGTGGCTTCGATTTGTAGGGTTTGCTCGAAGCGTGCGTAGCGAGGCGCAAGGAATGGACTCATGCGATCTTCTCGCTGGGGTAAGTAGCGGTACTCGTAGGCTCGCCAAGTGGTGCCGCCATCATTTGAGCCGAGAAACTCTACACCGTAGTGGGCAGGCAGGAGGGTGGCGTAGAGTGTATACGCGTTAGCGCTACGGAGTGGTTCGATAAAGGTTCGCAGGGGTTGCAGCCACTTCAGGGGGGCTCTATCAGTGGGTACGCGGCATAGGACTACGAAAAAATAAATTGTAAGAGAAAAATGCAACCAGAGCACACTGTTTAAAGCATGCCGTGCAGTGCCTGAGAGTGGGACTGGGGTGACAATTGCAGGAGAGCAGGCCTCGTGGAGACGTTTTAGAGAAAATTTTCGAGCTATGCTGGCTAGCATCTGGTCGTCGATTAAGAGCAGGCCGATGCAAAGGGAGGCGGTGTTGAGCCAGCCAAAATTATTAGTGAGATGTATTCCTAGCTGGAAAATAGTCCACGTGAAGAATGCAATCCAGCGACCCTTGCGGCCGCCAAAGACGGCGAGGAGGGGGGCTCCTAGCTCGGCAGCGAATGTGAACAAAACCTCAAAGACGTGAAACGCCTGCGGCATATGGTGCAGATGGTAGCCCAAAACCGTCGGCAGTGGGCTTGTCTCGTAAAGCACGTCCATGGCTGTGAAATTAAGCCAACGCGGTTCACCCGACAGGAGTTTGACGATCCCATTCTCAAACATCACGCGAAACAACAGCCAGCGCATCATGAACACTGCGATCGCTCGAGGAGGGCTACTTTCACCGAGGCCGGGGCGGATGCCATTTGGAGCAAACGGGATGCACAGCAGCGCGGTCTCAAGCATTAATTGGTCGACTTGTGAGCCCGAAAAAATACCCCAAGCCGTTACAAAAGAGAGTAAGCTCAACCAGCAGATACTGAGGCTCACTCTTGGCCATAGGTTTATCACCAAAGCGCTGGCACTCAGTAACCCGAGTGCGCCTATCGCGGTGATCATGCTAGCGCTTGTGCTCAGCCAAAATAATCCCGGAGCACGAATAAAGGCGTTAAGAAAACCAGGAAAGGCCTCTTGATGTTTTTCGAGAAACCAGGAAAGCGGGATTAGGCCGCGCGGACCAATCAGAGATTGGGCTTCATCTAGAATCCCTAGAAAAATAACAATAAATACGATTCCAACCGCGCGCAAAACGAGCCATCGCATCCAGAGATATGAGGCTTCGCCGTAGAATCCGGAATAATCCTTAACCTGAGCCCACAGGCTATGGACTAAGCGTGTAGCCCAACTCTGGGGTGGTGGGCTGTTCGAGGCGGAATGATGTGCCGA
>CANHAH010000072.1 GCA_947458705.1 Opitutia bacterium
CTGATGTTTATCCGTCGGCACCGACAGGCCGAAGCGGCGACGCAGCGGTACGTAAATGTCGCGCGTCGTCGTGGCCGCGAGCCAGTTGAACCCGTCACTCGCTTGCCCGAGCGTCGCGGAGAGAATCGCGGCCACCACAAAACCGATCATGCCGTGGGGCAGTAACAGCATCGCGAGACTCACAAACGCCGTTTCTTCGGGCGCCTTCACGCCCGGCCACATGGCGGCGAGATCGGGGAAAATCACCCGCGCGCCCATCACGGGCACGATCCACAACAACGGCCCCACAACGGAAAGCCCCGCGCAGAGGAGCGCCATTTTTCGCGCTCCTTTTTCATCAGGTACGCTCTGGTAACGCTGCACCTGCCACCAAGCGACATTGTAGCCGAGGAGCACGTTGATCGCGTAGCTAAACAAAAACCACGGCTGCGCCGCCTGCCCTTGCACGGTGAGCATCTCCGCCGGCACGTCCTGAACCATCTTGGCCAAACCCGCGCCAATCCCTTCGCCGCCGCCGAGGTAACGAAACGTCACCGGAAAAATCAGCACCGAAGTCACCAAAATGATTACCCCCTGAACCGCGTCACTCAACACCGCCGCCCAAAGTCCACCGATCACCGTGTAGAGAATCATCACGACTCCGACGGTGAGCATCGTGAGTTCGAGCCCGCTGAATTCAAACCCGAGCACCAGATGCGCTTCTTTGGAAAACCCCAGCGCCGTGGCGACGAAAATACAGAGCACATAAAGCCCCTGCCCGATGCCGATGATCTGGGGCACGATCGCCGTCACCGTGTAAAAATAAGTCGTCGACGGTGAAAAGCGCCGCGTGAGAAATTCTAGCGGCGAGTTGATCCGCGCGCGCCGCCAACGTCCCGCGAAATACCAAGCACCGATGAGATAAGCCCAGGCGGCCGAGGTAAAAATCAAGGCCGCCCCGATGCCGTTTTTATAAGTAAAGCCAGCTGCCGCGACGAACATGAAGGCCGAGAAACCCGAAACCCAGTTGGAAACACCCGCGAGAAACCACGGAATTTTACCTCCGCCCTTGAAGTAATCGTCCGTGTTTTGATTTTTACGCGCTGAGTACCAGCCGACAAAAATCACGATCCCAAAATACAGCGCGATGAGCGCGTAGTCGTAGGCGTTGACGATATTCAGGTGAAGCATCGCGTTTAAATTTTAAAAGGTAAGTACGGGCACCTCAGCCGTGGTGATGAGGGTCATTTTGATTGCGCGGCCCAAGTGCGTGCCGCTGACGCGCCAGCCGTTTGAGGTACGCTCCGCGACCAGCGCACTCGGCGAAGAACCGGTCGGCGCGGCGGTGCTGACGGTGATGAATTCATGGTCGAGCGCGGATGCACTTTCGACTTCGCCGAAGGGATGTACGCCCTCGGCCTCCGGCAAGTCCAACTTGCCCGCGCGCACCGTGATGGCGCCTACTCCGCTGGCGGTCGCGGTGAGTCGCGCGCCCGGCCGTTGCGTCGTAAACGAGCGATCACTCGCCACGACCCGACCTTGCTCGTCGTCGTTGAACACCTGAAACCGCGCCTGCACCGGCAGCGGGGCTCCGGCGAGGTTCACGCGGTCGAGCACGATCAGCACATCGGGTTTCAAGAAAACAAGCGTGCGCACAACGCGGCGCACCTGCGGCAACACGAGTTGATACGCTTCGGTCGCGTCGCTGGTGACGCTCATCCAGCTCGGCCCCGTGCGAAAATCGCGCACGTGCGCCCACGCCCAAGATGCGTTCGTGCCTTCGCGGCCGTCGTGATAGTGATGACCCTTGCCGCCGATCAGCAGCGCGGAGTGAGCTTCGGTCTGGCGGAGCAACCAGCGCGGATGATTGGGAATATACGCAGCCTTGAACGGATCGTGAAAGAGACGTTCCCCATAGGCTTTGAAGATGACGCTGTTGCGGTCCGCGTGTTCGTGATTGGCCGGACCACCGCTGCGCAACGCCACCACGCTGTCTGCGACCGCCCAGCCCGTGCGCGAAATCACCAGGCCATTGGTCAGATTTACGTCCAACAATTCCGGCCCCGGTGCAGCGAGCGCGGCATCGGGCCGGAACCACACGGCGGCCGGCCACAGTTCCAAACTCCCGATCGTGCGCGCCACCTGATCCGACAACGGATCCGCGTGAACGCGGCCGACCCACGAAGCGATGGACGTGTCGATCGCGGTTCCCGAATCGCCGAAATTCACCAAGCCCTTGGCCGGATCGATTTCGCCCTTCGGCACCGCGGTGTATTCTTTTTTCTCCTTCGCATTCACGTAAACCGCGCCTGCCGTGGGCATCGCGAGACTGAGCGCATAACGCACGGTGCCGCGGTAATTGATCAGGCTGCGCTGATCGATCCCCAGTCGGCGGTATTGCGCCTCGGCGAACAAAATCAGGTGCAACGTCGTGTAACCCCAATAGCCCGCGCCTTCATCGAAACTGCCGTCGCTGCCGTACATCGTCGCAAACGACTGCGCACTCTGTTGCGCCAATTCGAGCCAACGCGCCGCATCGGGGTGACGGCCTTGCAGACAAATCGCCGCGAGCCCGAGCGCGCAGGTGGGGATGATTTTGAGATTGGTGGCGTTGAGAATCAGCGGCCAACGCGAGAGGTCCATTTTCCCTGGGAATTTTTCCGCCGGGTCCATCGACCAACCGCGCACGCGATCCGGGTACTTCATGCCGTAGAGCGAGAGAAAACACGCAGGGGCTCCTTTGGTCGCGATCTGTTCTTCCATCGCGGCGCGCTCGGCGGCACTCAACTCCGCGCCCAGCCAGTCGAGCGCGAGGCAAAACGCGATGGTCGTCTCCGGCGCACGTTGCAAGCCGATGACCTGCGTGCCGCCCTCGAGAAAATAATCCCACGCCGCGTACGCGCTCAGCCGTTGAATCGCCAGGCGCGCGAGTGCGAGTTCGCGTTTTTCACCCGTGAGCGCAAAGACCAAAGCGGCGTGCTCAAGAATACCGCGCGCCTTGGCTTGATCCATGATGTGATCCGTGAGCTTGATCTCGTCGCGCAAAAACCGTTCTTCGGCGGCGAGATCACGGCCAAAAAGTTTGGCGCGCAACGTCGCGAAACGCGGCAGTTCCAGATTCGCGCGGATGTGCGGTATATCCGCGCGGTCAAAAAATAAACCGCTCATCGGTGCGGGCGCCGGCGCTGGGACCGGCGTTGCCGCCACGACGGAATTAGACCGATTGAGCGCGCAGACACCGGCGAGCGCAGTGGCGGTTTTGAGGAAGGAGCGACGCGTGGACATGGTAATTTAAATTTTAAACCGTGATCACCGGTGCGCCGACGCTGGCAGCGGTGAGCGTGATTTGAATTTTTTGGCCCGTATGAGTGCCGCTCACCCGCCAGAGGCCGGCGGTACGTTCAATCGCCAGCGCCCCATGGTCGGTGCCGGTTGGACGCGCAGAGCACACGGTTAGGATTTCATGATCCAGCGCAGGTGCGTCCGCGATCTCCGCAAACGGATAAATGCCGTCTTTTTCTTCGAGTTTGAGTCGATCCACCCGCACCACGCGGCCAGTAGCCGGCGCCACGCGGGCGAGAAGCGACGCGTGGGGTCGCTCGATGAGGAAGGTGTCTCCGGCGGCGGAAACCTTGGCCGCATAATCCTCGTGATTAACCTGAAAACGCACCTGCACGGTGGCGGGATTTTTTGTGAGCACGACGCGGTCGAGGAACACGACGATGTCGGGCTTTAAAAACACTAACGTACGTTGTACACGCGCTACGTCGGAGTTCACGAGTTGATATGCGTCGGTCGCCTCGCTAGTGACACTCATCCAACCAGCGCCCGTGCGGTAGTCAGTCACTGTGGCTACGGCCCACGAAGCGTTGGTGCCCTCGCTGCCGTCGTGATATTGGTGACCCTGGCCGTTGATGAGCACAGCGGTATGCGCCTCAGTCTGGCGGAGCAACCAACGCGGATTAGTGGTCACATAGGCGGCGCGGAACGGATCGTGCAGGAGACGTTCACCGTAGGCTTTGAAAATGACGCTATTGCGGTCGGCGTGTTCGTGATTGCCGGGGCCGCCGCTGCGCAACGCGAGCACGTTATCCTGCGCCTGCCAGCCCGTGCGCGAGACGACGATGTCGTTGGCCATGCGATGATCGAGCAACGCCGCCTCGGGCGTCGCTGCTTTCGCCGCCGGATTGTACCAGACGAGGCCGAATAAGGACTTCGCTTCACCGATGTCGCGCGCGACGAACTGCGCGACCGCGTCGCCCTGCGTACGCGCGATCCACGCCGCGACGGAGACATCGACCGCGCCGTTGGCGTCGCCGTGATTCACAATGTCAAACGCCGGTTTTACCATCGGCATCGTGTAGCCTTTGACGTGGGTGAAGTCCGTGACTTTACGGTGATCGTCGATCGTGGGCATCGTCATCATCAACGCGTAGCGCACCGAGCCTGGGTAGTTGATCAACTGCCGGTCATCGATGCCCTGCGTGCGCCACAACACCTCGGCAAACAGCGCCATATAGAGCGTCGTGTAGCCCCAATAGCTCACGCCCTCGTCGTAGCAACCGTCGCTGCCGTACATCGTAGAAAAGGCCTTCGCGCTCGAGCGAGCGAGTTCGAGCCAACCCTCGGCCTCGGGCCGACGACCAAGAAAATAACACGCCGCGATCCCCAGCGACGCGGTGGGAATGATTTTGAGATTGGTGGAGTTGAGAATGAGCGGCCAACGCTTCAGATCGATATGGCGCAATTCATCGACCTGGCTGCGCGGATTCCAGCCCCAGCCTTGGACACGGTCGGGGTACTTCATCCCGTATACGGCGGCGCGACACGCCGGCACGCCCTTGGCCAACACGGCTTGCTCGACGGCCTCGCGTTCACTGGCGCTCACGTCGTCGCCGAGCCAATCGAGCGCCATGAGCAGGGCCACGGTACCTTCAGTGGCACGTTGCATCCCGAGAATCTGCCGGCCGCCCTCGGTGAAACTGTCCCATTCCGGATACTCCACCATGCGCTTCATCGCGAGTTTCGCGAGCGCGAGCTGAGCAGGATCGCGATTCACTACGAAAATAAACGCCGCGCGCTCGAGAATCCGCTGCGCGCGCAACAGATCGATCACATGGTTGTTCAAACGAATCTTGTTTATTAGAAAATCCGTGTCCGCCGCAACATCGGCCTGTAGCTGCGTTTGCCAAAACTCCGCGAAACGTGGATCGCTAGCGTTTGCGCGGATCCGCGGCAAATCCACCACATCAAAGAGCAACCCGCGGCCCGCAAAACGCGCGGCGGCCTTGGCGGTGCGTCCCGCTGGCGACTCGGCGCCAGCAACATTCAGCCGCACCAGCGGCAACGCGGCGGCGAACAAGGTGGTCGATTGCAGAAAAGCGCGGCGCGAGGTAGGCATGGGGTGGTGCTCTAAAAGCCAATACGCAACCAACTGCGCATTGGATTAGTACAGCCTAAGTCAGGCTACGGTCCTGTCATGGCCAAAAACACGGCCGCCCCGAAATTTTTACGGAATAATCAAACCCCAGCGTGATACCGCGCGATAGCCACGGCGGCGTAGCTGCCGATTTCATCACCAAGCACTGCGGGTACTACGGTGCAAACTTGCGCGCTTTGAGGCAAAGCCTCGCGCTGTAACGCCGCCTGCATCGCCGGCGCGATGAAGCGCTCGCAACGCGCGTAAATACTCCCGATTACAAAACGCTCCGGGTTGAGCACATCGACCAGCAACGCAAGGGCTTCGCCCAATTTTTCACCGACATCGCTCCACAGTTCGAGCGCGAGTACATCGCCCGCCGCCGCGGCTTCGCCGACGAAGCGGGCGGTAAGTTCGCTCGGCGACACGGACTGCAATACACTTTTCCCAGAGAAATTCGCCACGCGCCGCCGCGCAAGTTGCGCGATGCCACCGCCGGAGCAGAAGCCCTCGAACGAGCCTTTTTTATTATAACCCAGTGGGCCGTCAGCGGCGAGCCGCAGGTGGCCGACTTCACCAGCGTTACCATTGGTGCCTTCAAACAAACGGCCATCGAGAATCAAGCCAGAGCCCATGCCCGTACCCATCGTTAGGAAAACCATATTCCTACACCCGCGCCCGGCGCCAAACTGCCACTCCGCAAGTGCGCAGGCGTTGGCGTCGTTCATCAAAAATGCCCGGCACCCAAAACGTGCCGTCAATTCGGCGCAAATTGCGATGCGGTCCCAGCCAGGGAGGTTGGGCGGCGACAAAATCAAACCCTGCCTCGCATCCAACGGACCGCCGCACGACACACCCAATACTGTCGCGGCCGTTGGCTGCAATTTAGCCACCTCGTCGTAAATTCGCGTGAGCGTCGCGTGGACATTAGTCGTCGCCCAACGCGCCACTTCGCGCACGCGGGTCGGGCCGTCGGGAATACTCACAGCGCATTTGGTGCCGCCGATATCGATACCGATAAAATTCGTCATGGAGTGGTCTTAGATGCGACTCGTGCTTTGAAGCCTAGACTCGCGCTGGCAAGCCGCTTTCTCTCCCTTACCGGCTGTTCCCAACGCGTATCTACCCTGCCCCATGAAAACCCTTTTACGTTCTGCTGCAATCTGGTTGGCGCTGCTGAGTCTTACCGCTTGCGCCAAGCGCGAGACGAAGGTCGACGTAGGCAACCGTTCGCAATCGATACATATCGGAAACCTCGGCGAGCCGAACGATCTAGATCCGCACATCCCTGATAGTCAGAACACCGCGGCCGTGGTCATGGCGTTTTTCGAGGGTCTCACGCAATACGATCCAAAAACCAGCCAGCCCGTCCCCGCCGTCGCCGAGCGCTGGGAAGTTGCCGCCGATAATCTCACCTGGACTTTCCACCTACGGACTAACGCAAAATGGTCCAACGGCGATCCTGTTACCGCCGGCGATTTTGTTTTCGCCTTTCAACGCATGCTTTCACCGAAGCTAGGCGCCGAATACACTTACATGCTCTTTGCTCTTAAAAACGGTGAAGCCTTCAACACCGGAAAAATCACCGACCCTGCCCTCATCGGAGCCCGCGCCACCGACGCCCACACGCTCGTGCTTACACTTTCGCATCCCGTGCCGTATTTACCTTCGATGCTCTGCCACACCTCGTGGTATCCACTCCACCGCGCCACGATCGAGAAATTCGGCACGTGGGACCAACGCGGCACCGCTTGGACCCGTCCGGGCAATCTCGTCGGCAACGGCTACTTCACTCTCACGGAATGGAAACCCAACCAATACGTGCGCGGCACAAAAAGCGCGACGTACTGGGACCATGATGCGGTGAAACTCAATGAAGTCTTTTTCTACCCCATCGAAAGCGAAGATGCTGAGGAACGTACATTTCGCTCAGGTCAACTTCACGTCACCAGTACGATTCCCATTTCAAAAATCGCCGTTTACCGCAAAGACCATCCCGAGCTGTTTCATCCCGAATTATTTCTCGGTACCTATGCCTATCGTTTCAACGTCACGCGCCCACCGTTCAATGACGTGCGCGTGCGTCGTGCCTTAGCAATGGCCATCAATCGCGAACAAATCGTACGCGATGTGAGTCGAGGCTATCAGGTCGCCGCCAGTCACTTTAGTCCACCCGGCATCGCCGGTTTCATCGCCCAAGCCCAGGTACCTTATGATCTCGCCGCGGCCCAAAAACTCCTAGCAGAAGCCGGTTTCCCTGGTGGCACCGGCTTCCCGAAAATCGAAGTTTTGATCAATACCAACGAAGGCCATCGTCTCATCGCCGAGGCTATCCAGCAGATGTGGCGCAAAGGCCTCGGCATTGAGGTCGGCGTTTATAATCAAGAGAGCAAGGTTTGGGCGACGTCGATGCGTTCACTAAACTACGACATCGCGCGCTATGCTTGGATCGGCGACTATCTCGACCCTAGCTCGTTTCTCGATATCATGGCGAGCGACAGCGGCAATAATCAGACCGGCTGGAAAAACGCTGAATACGATCGCTTGCTCGATGCCGCGAAAACCACCGCTGATCCCGCGCAGCGCTACGCCTATTTCCAGCGCTGCGAAGCGATCCTCGCCGAGGAATGCCCCCTGGCTCCAATCTATTTTTATAGCCGCAACAACCTTCGTTTAACCAGCGTCAAAGGCTGGCACGGCAACCTCCTAGATTTTCATCCGCTCAAGGGCGTCTACCTCGAAGCGGAAGGGAAATAGAGCGGGGCGTTAAAGCGCGACGCATCCCCCCGCCCTAAATCCCTGAGATCAGAGTTTTAACGTGAGTTGAAAATTGTAACTGATCGGTTGCTTGAGGGCGAAGGAGATCGGCACCGTTTCACGCGCCGGCGATCGATAATCTCCGCCAATGGGTCGCAGCGCCGAAGCAGTCTGAGCTATTGAGGAATATTGAGGCCCTCGATCGTTGAGCAGATTATTAATGACAAGATTCGCCTGTAATTCGCGACGATTCTTGAAACGCCAAGTGTAGCTCATCGTGGTGGTCACAATGTAGTAGTCCTCAGGCGTATAAACAGGTGTGTAAGCATCGACCTCAGGATTATCAATTGCCGTGAGCGGATTAGCTGGGTTCACGATGGTATCTGAACCCCGCGAACCAATGATTTGCTTATCGCGCCAGCGTACGCCGGCGCCGAAACGCAGGCCTTTGAGCTTGGTAGCTTGCAGAGTGTAGTCCGCAAAAACGTTCATCACGGGTTGGTCTTGGCTGCGGCGTTTGCCGTCCACGATATTTTGGCGGAAAGCCACGATATTATTATACGCGTTGGTAGCGTTGGTCGCATCAGGTGAACGTTGGTTGACGGGAATCGAAGTATCCACACTTGCGACGTTAGTAGCGGAGATCAAAACGCCCGCGTCGCGAGCGATCTGCTTGAACAGTTCGGCATTTTTATCGATGTAAGCCTTCACATCAGGATACAGATTTGACTCGTAGACTTTCGGGAAACTGAGGCTTCCAGTTAGGCGAAAGGCTTTGGAGGGATTGTACACGACTTCAAATTCTAGGCCGTCACCAGAGCGTGTACGAATATCGCGATATTGCACCGGGAGCAGTCCGGCGCCGCGAATGTTGCCACCCACTGGGCTCTGATCGCCTACAATGTTGGAGTTGTATAGGGTGTTGAAAAAATTAGGTCCATCCTGGGAGATCGCGCCGTTGATCTCTTCGGTTTGATAATAGGTAAAGTTTAGGTTTAGGCGATTTTGCAGCAACTCCATGCGCAGGCCGTAATCGACCCCCTTCGAAACCGTAGGGTCGAGCTGCCGACCATCGATGCGCACTATACTGCCGGGGGGATTAAAGGTTTCCGCATAGTTGATCGAGGGATTGAACCACGTCGCTAAATGCAGCACGGAACCCACAGAGCGAGTGATCTGGCTGCCTTTGACAGGGGGCGGGTTAAAGTCGTCTTTGAAGCGGTCGTTGGCGTAGAGCGGATCGCGGTCGCCGTTGGGGGCGAGCCGAGGCCTAATCGCTGCTTCTAAAGCAGGCCCAACCGGATTGCCGGCGGCGTCACGTTGGCGATAAGTCAAACCAGCGTAGTCCGTTGGCGGCGCCGGCCGCATGATGCGGTAATCACCACTCCAATTAAGGGGATAATCGCCCTTATCGAGCTGTTGCCTCGTCTGAAAATTAAACGAGTCGTAGCGGACCGCGCCCAAGACAATGAGGCGATTTTTGAAGAACTTCGCGTTGATGGATCCGAGTAGGTATTTGAAATTAGAGGTGTTGATGGCCTCCGTGTCGCGCCGCGAGATGTCGATTACCCATTTCGGTTGCATGGTGGTGTTGGCGCCGGTGTTGGGATCGATGTAACCAATCGAGCCAAGGGCAATGTCAGGGATCGGACGACTGCTCTGGTTCCAGTAGCGGCGAATGCGCACGTTTTGCGTGGCTGGCGTCGAAAGAAAACCCCACACGCGCTGATCCGAGCCCTGTGCGACACTTAGATAACGGTAGGTCGAAGTGTCGCGGCCTTCATTAATACCACCAAGTGTATTAAAGGCAAAATTACCCCACCGCGTGTCTAGCACATAGGCGGCAGCACCGCGGACATTGTTGTAATCAAAAGTACGGAACCCGCGCATCAATTGGCCATCGCCATAAGGCTGGAGAAAATTAGGATTATTACGACCATCTGGCGTGACGCGGTTAATATCGATATAGGTGTTATTGCTACTGCGGTTTTGCTCTCCGTTGATGAACGAGTTGGCGCGATTGAGGTCCGCAGCGACTTCAAAATAAAAATTACCCAGCCGCTGATTCAGGGTGAACTGCACGTCCTTGAAACGTTGTTGAAGGATAGGAGCATCCGGAGAAATCGTGAATTCCTCGGATGGAGGGCGGAAAAACGAGTTAGCGATCGCAATATCGTAACGATTACTCGGGATATTGACGGCGTGAAGAAGCGTAGCGCCAGCACTGTTGAAGGCCGGTAGTGCACCCTGAACAAAGCCGCCGATCGGCGTGGTCGTGCTATTGCCACCCGGCAAGGTGATGGGGTCATTTTGGTAATTAATGATCGCCTTGGACGCCCCGAAGGGATCGAAGACGAAATAGTTGGCACCACGCCGTCCGATACCGAGCGCGTTGGCATTGGTCGGCAACGTCGTCGCGGCCGCCGGGGCATTGAAGACAGTCTTACCGTCCCAGCCGGAAAAACGATCGTCGAGCGTGGTAAACCCTGACTGACGGGAATTGATGCCGTACTCGCCTTCTAAGCGGATCTCGGTGTTGGCGTAGGGCTTAAAGGTCGAAGTCAAAAATGCGGCTTTGCGTCGGTCGAAATCTTTGAGTCGCCAGCCGTCACTATCACCCCAGACCGCCGCGGCGCGCACGGCAAATTTTTGATTCAGTCGCTGATTCACATCAAAAGTTGCTCGGTAATTACGCCAAGATCCGACACTGAGTTGAACCGCCTCAAACGAGCGATTGGTCTGGGCGCGCTTGGTCGTGGATGAGCTCACCCCACCCAGCGAGCCATTGCCGAACAAGATAGAGTTCGGTCCACGACCAAAATCGTAGCGCTCAAGGTTGTAACTATCGCCATTATTAAATTGAGGGAAAAAATTTCGTTGGGCCCGACCAGCGCTCGTCCCTCGGATGGTGTAATTCACCGGGGAGGCGAAGAAATTTTGCTGACCATTATCAACATTGAGCGTGCTGCTCGTCGCCCACTCGGCGGCAGCTTGAAGGTCCGTGATGCCAAGCGCATCGATAAATTCTCTGGTGATGACAGAATAGGCGGCAGGCGTGTCCCGGAGGTCGCTGGCAAGGCGCCCTCCTGCCAGCGACCCGGCGGCCGCAAAGCCGTTGTCCTTATCCGTGCTTACCTCAAAGGGCGTAAGCACGACCGCATCACTCGGAACCTTTTTTTCCTCTGTTTCCTTTTTAGACGGAACCGGCGAGGCTTGGCCATGAACCACTGCGGGCAACATGAGCGCTAACAAAAGTACCTTAAGGGTCGCGGATGTGGCAGGAATCAATACAGTAGTCTTCATATTAGTGGAAACGCAGCGGGAGCCTAGGCGCCGCACCTCGTTTGGGGTTGTGGTTAGGGGGTGAGACATGAGTTCAGCGCCAAAAAACCGTGTCGAGGCAAAATCCTCAGTGAGGTGCCTGTTGCGCAAGAAAGGATGAGCCGGGCGCGATTTATTTTTATCTCAATTGCCCGCGTGCGGATCGTGCGATCGAAAATCTACGTGATCAGTAAAAGACGGTCATCAGCAGCGCGCTCCGGTGCAAGCTCCACGGTCCCATACGTTTTGTCTGCACTAGCCGCTTACCCAGCCGCTTCGCTCAGATCGCCGGCATTGACGAACGCCCGGAACTCATCGGCGCCGCGGCCGCCGATCGACTCGCCAGCATGGTCGAGCGCCGTAAATCCACGCTCACACAAGCACCGCAATCTACCCTACTCACGGGTCGCTGGGTCGATTGAATCGCACTGAAGTGCGCGCCACCTCACCTAGTCCGATAAAACGGTGCGGGTAAATTAAACGTCCGCTCCGCTAAGCCTCCCGCCAAATCACTCTCTTGATCGCCCACGTTGGCGATGATGACATGGCCGGCGGCTTGGATTTTTTTACACTTCTCGATTTTGAATTGCTGGGTCGTAATTCTGTCTGCGTCCGGTTTAGACCAGAGCGTCGTATAGTCGCCGAAACCCTCGGCTCGTAAATTCTTCTCGGTTCCCGGCCGATCGCGTTCTGGTCGACCCGTGATAAAAATCACCTCCAATTCGAGCGCGCGCGCCGCCTAAAAAAGCTCGCGCACAGGCGCGATAGCAGGCGCCTCACCTCGCGAGACCCACGCGTTCCAGTCCACCGGTAAGTAACCGAAATCAAACGCCCGCATATGGGAAATATTTGAGAGCGCGGTCTCATCAATATCGAGCACCACCGCGAGCCGTTCAGCAGGCTCACGCCGCGCCAGGCGCTCAAGCATATAAGCCTTGGCCGGCGCCACCGCCGCCTTGAGCTCGGTCATATAAGCACCCGTATCCACATAGGCCACGATCTCAGCCTTAAGCGACGAGAGATTACGCGGCTCGGCCGCTTGCAAACCGAGCCCCAACACCAGCCCAAACCCTAAAATCCACCATGCCGTCAGACAAAAATTACGTCGCATTAGGCTATGCCATGCGACTCAGAGACTGAACTCAACCTCGCGAACGCGCTGGATTCTGACGGCCTCGCGCCAAACCTAAGACGCACGCAGCCGGATTTAGACCTAGTCGGAACGAAAAAAAGTTTTCGGCGCCGGTTTTGCACACAAAGCCACTCGACACCCCTAGGAGCCGCTGCCTTTAACACGTGCCAACTCCCCGCCTCCTCGCCTAAGGCCCCTCATGTCATCTGTCGAAAAAGCACGATGGTTTTACGAGCACGTGCAACCCCACGAGCCAGCCTTGCGCGCGTATCTTTCCAAACGCTTTCCCGCGCTGCCCGATCACGACGACCTCGTCCAAGAAACCTATGTTCGCATCCTACAAATCCAAGACCCAGCGCGTCTGCTCCACCCCAAGGCCTTCCTTTTCACCACCGCGCGCAATGCCGCGATCGATCTCTTCCGTCGTCGCAACGCCCACCCACACGAGACCTTCCCCGAGGAAGACACCCACAACCTGATCCCGCTTTCCCTGCTCGACTCGACCCCCACGGCCGCGGAGACGATGCAAACGCGGCAACACCGCGAAGCCCTCACCGCTGCGTTAAAATCACTCCCTGTACGCTGCCGCGAGGTCATGTTACTGCGCTATCTCGACGGCTGTTCGGGCAAGGAAATCGCCGCCCGCCTCGATATTTCGCTCGGCACCGTCAAGGGCCACTTACTCAAAGGCGTCCGCGATTGCGCCCACTTCTTCAGCGCCCGAGGGCTCGTCGAGGCACCCAACTCAACAGAGAAATCATCATGAATTCATCGTCAGCCCCCGAAGGCCACGCATCATCCCCTACCCAACTCGAGGACGCCGCCATCGCTTGGCTCACCGAACGCGAAGACGGCTTCTCGCCCCCCCGCGAACGTGAATTCGCCCAATGGCTCCGCGCCAACCCACTCCACGTCGCTACCGTCGCTCGACTCGAGCAGACGCTTAACCTCCTCGGCGAACTTCCTGCGTTTCGCACCGAAATCAATGAGGCATTTGATCGCACCGCGCCGGTCGTGACCTTTACTCCTTTCGCCCCACCCTCACGGCGCTGGCCACGCGCCCTCGCTTGGACGGGCCTCGCCGCCGCGCTCACACTGGGCGCCATCACGGGCTGGCCATCGCTGCGCCCTACACCCGCAACTAATTACACCACGACCATTGCCGGCTACGAACGCGCCCGGCTCGCCGACGGCTCCACTTTAGAACTCAACGCGGCCAGCTCCGCCCGCGTCCAATTCACCTCCGTCGAGCGCCGCGTCGAACTCAAAACTGGCGAAGCCCACTTCGCCGTCGCTCACGATACCGCGCGGCCTTTCATTGTCAGCGCTGGCAAGGTGACCGTACGCGCCGTAGGCACCGCGTTTAACGTCCGCTACGCCGCCAACGGCGACGTCGAAGTCATCGTGACCGAAGGCAAAGTGCGTATCGGCCATGCAGGTCCCTCGTCGGCGTCCACCGAGTCCGCGCCTCTCGTCTCCGCGGGCCAACGCCTCTTTATACCCAATCAGACCCCGGCCCCTGTCGTCGAAAAAATCGACTCAAACACTCTACGCGCCGCCCTCGCCTGGCAAAGTCGCCTCGCCGACTTCGCCGAAGCCCCGCTCAGCGACGTCATTGCGCGCTTCAACGCCCGCAGTCGTATCCAACTCATCCTCGCCGACGAGCAACTCGCCACCCGGCTTATCGGCGGCACGTTCGCCCTCGACGAAGCCGAAGCCTTCGTGCGCCTTCTTGAGCGCGACGGCGAAATCGTCGGCGAACGCCGCGGCGAGACCTTCATTTACCTTCGCCGCGCGCGTTGAGTTTAGCCATGCACTCCAAGCGTGGCCCCCTGCGTAGCACGGAGCTTCCAGCCGTGATTTTGCCTTCAGTCGGCCTCGAAGCCGAGTTGAAGCGGCGCGTTGCGCCATCACCACGTGTAAAAATATTTTCTACGCGACTAGGTCTTTTCCTGCGCCGCTTCGTTACTGGAGTAGTTCTGCTGCTGCGCATGTCATTATCCCACCTCTCCGCCCCTCGCGTTGTCGCCACGCTTTGCTGCGCGCTGACCGTGAGTGCGGCTGCGGCCGAGGCAAACCAAGCGCAGAGGCGGACCTTCAACCTCCCACGCGGCGACGCCGCCGTAACGCTCAAGGAATTCGCCACCGCCGCCAGCACGCCGATCGTCTATCTGGTCGATCGCGTACGCGGCAGCATCACCAACGCGGTGAGCGGCGAATTCACGTCCCGAGAAGCACTTGAACGCATGTTGGTAGGCTCTGGCCTTGAAGCCGAGCAGGACGCCGCAACCGGCGCCCTCGTGGTCCGCCGCCAGCGACCCGTCGAAACCGCGCCGCGCACCGGGGAGGCCGGACCTTTTTCAGACCAAGAACCAAACAAAAAAGTAAGACCCATGAAATCACCCCGCAGCCTCTTTGCAGCCCTAGTAGCCCTGATTGCCGGCAACGCCTCAGCCCAGACTACTCAAACCAAGCCTACCGAAAGCAGCAAAGGCACGGTCGTTCTCAGTCCGTTTGAGGTTATCGGAGGTTCAGACACGGGCTATGGCGCGCTGAACTCGGCCTCCATCACCCGATTCAACGTCGAAATGGATAAATTGCCCGTGTCCGCCGACATCTTCACCGAGGCCTTCTTGAAGGACATCGCCGCGAGCTCGGTCGAAGACGTGATTCAGGGCTACTCCGCCGGGGCCGGTTACGCCTCCGGCCCCGACAACGGTGCCTCGTCAGCCGCCAACAACCAGCCCGGTGACCGCAACGGCAACGCCTATATCCAGCTGCGGGGTATGAATACACCGCAGATGCAACGCGACGGTTTCATGCCCGTGGGCGCCTTCGGCAACCCTGGGTCGACTGGTGTCGGCCGCACAGATAGTTTCGACCTCGAGC
>CANHAH010000073.1 GCA_947458705.1 Opitutia bacterium
GACATGGAGTTATGCAGCGCCTCCGCAACATCGACCAAGTGGCCTACGTGCGCTTCGCCAGCGTTTACAAAGAATTTCGCGACGTCACCGAATTCGTCGACGAGATCAGCACCCTCGAAAAACCGCAGAAATGAAGCGCTCCCGCGACGACCTCCGTCGCCTGCACTTTATTAACGAGCTCTTCGCGCACGTCACGGGCCGAGACCTCTACCTCGCCGAACAGATCAAGACCGCCATCACCTTCAGTCTCGGCGAACTCGAAACCCAGACCGCCGCGCACCCCGAATTTGCTGCGACTTTTGACGACGCCTTCAACGCCGCCGCAGCCCAGCTCCTGGCCCAACGCTTCGCTGATCTCCCCCAACACGGCTTCTTCCACTGGGATGCCGCAGCCACACCGCACGCCGCCACACCGCTGTTTACGCGCGCCGGCATCATGACCGGCCTGAAACAACTTGCTGGCTTCCGCGAGTCCACGTTGCTCGTCACTAACCTCCGCCCTGCTCTGCTCCCACCCACTCAGCGCGCCACAGCCCGCCGGCAACGCGATTACACGGAGGCCCTCGCCTTCATCCGCGAACTCACCGCTGCCCGCACCGCCCGTACCGCCGATTTACACCTGCTGTTCATTTAGGCCAGACTGCGACCAAAATTAAAACGAGGCTTAAAATTCTGCCGTGTATTCAGACGATTTAGCCGACAACCTCCGCTCATGTCCAAGACCCTTTTCGAGCGCATCATCGCCCGCGAAATCCCCGCTAAAATCGAGCATGAGGACGAACTCTGCATCGTCCTGCACGACATCCAGCCGCAAGCGCCGGTGCACCTACTCATCATTCCCAAAAAAGCCCTGCCCCGCATTGTCGCCGCTACGAATGACGATCAAGCGTTACTTGGTCACCTCTTGCTGACCGCTGGTAATTTAGCGAAGAAACTCCAACTCGCTAACGGCTTTCGCCTCGTCGTGAACAACGGCCACGATGGCGGTGAATCCGTGCCCCACCTGCACGTCCATCTCCTCGCCCGTCGTCCCCTCACCTGGCCACCGGGCTGAGCTAAACACGAAGCTAGCTCAGAGCCTCAAAGGCGCCGTCGGCGCGCTTGGCAATGGCCCGCTTGAGCTCAAGCATCATGAGCACCGCCGAGAGCGGAGCCACCGCCAAACCCGTGAGCTCCGCCAGCGCATCGGGTGTCAGTGGCGCGCCGCTCGCAAAACACGTGTACACCCGTGCTTCATCCACCGTCAGATTTGACGGCGCACCTTCCGGCGTCCCGGGTTTTTTTGAGATAGGCGCAGGCCGTAAGCCTCCAAGGTAATTTAATTCGGAAAGCAGATCATCGACGCTTGTCAGCAATGTTGCTCCATCGCGAATCAACTGGTGACAACCTGCGCTGCTCGCCTGGTCAATCCGACCAGGCACCGCAAAGAGCAAGCGTCCTTGTTCACCCGCGAAACGCGCCGTTATCATCGCGCCTCCATCCACATCGCTTTCGATCACCACCGTCGCCTCGCACATACCCGCAAGGATGCGATTGCGCATCGCCGATGACTGCCAATCGGCCCGCCGCCCGAGCGGAAATTCGGACAGCACCACGCCCTGTTCTTCGATCTGCCGGTAGAGGCCCAAGTTTTCGGGTGGGTAAACAATATCAAGACCGTTGGCGATCACCGCGGCCGTCTTGCCGCCAACTGAGAGAGCGCCCTCATGCGCCGCCGTATCGATGCCACGCGCCAAACCGCTCACCACGCAAAAACCCAATCGCGCCAGCTCTGCCCCGATTTTTTTTGCCGTCGCCATTCCATAAAGCGTCGTACTGCGAGATCCGACAATCGCAATACACGGCTGAGTAAAATCGTATCGACCTTTACGATACAAAGCGATTGGCGGATCGGATATTTCTCGCAATAAATTCGGATAAACCTCGTCGCCGCCAATAATAAAATCCACCTGACTCTGCGCCATCCGCGTCTCTTCGCGCTTCAGATCAAAATACCGCGGCCAATCAGCAATTGTCTCACTGATCATAGACCCCACTCCTTTGACTGATTGCAGTCGTCCTCGCGCGGACGTGAAAATCGCTCGCGGATCACCACCAAGTTCTTCGAGGAGCCGGTTGAGCGTGATCGGACCGATATTGGGCAGCGCATTTAAAACCAAAAATGCCTGCCGCTCGGTGAGTTCGCTCATGCAAATTAATTTCTTAAAATTTTAGGCAGATAGTCGAGCACCTGCGTAGTCGTAACGGCCACTTGGCCGTGCTCCCTTGCCAGGGCGTCCGCAGCAAGACCGTGCCAGAGTACACCCTGCGCGGCCGCGAGTATAGCCTCACCCGAAGGATGCGCGAGCAAGCCACCGATCAAGCCGGCCAACACATCGCCGCTCCCGCCTCGCGCCAGCACGGGCCCGCCAAAAAAACTATGGTAACTCGGGCCCAAACCGCTCCCGCTTTCGATGCAAGTCACCGGCCCTTTTCGCACCACCGTTGCCGACGGTAACGTCGCACCGGCGATACGTGCCCATTCACCGGCGTGAGGCGTGAGCACGCGCGGAGCGTTACCAACCGCGACGATTTCCGGCTGCAACGCGTCCGCGTCGATCACCAGAGGTACGGCCGACGTCGCGACGATGTCCCGCAGCAAAGCGAGAGTCTCCGTCTCCCTTCCCAAGCCCGGTCCCAGCACCAACGCATCCAGACGCTCAGCCCGCGCCTTCAACAAATGCTGTCCCTCAAGCGCGAGTCCGCCGCTAGGTGTCTCTGGCCAGCCCACCCACATTACCTCAGGCACCCGAGCCGCAAACGCCGAGGCCAGAGTCTCTGGCACAAAAGCCGTTACCAGACCCACGCCACTGCGCAACGCCGCCAGCGCCGTCATCAACACGGCGCCAGGATAACTGAGCGAGCCGCCGATGATGCCGACATGTCCATAGGTGCGTTTATCGGAAATTGCCGGACGCAACTCGCTCAAATGGGCCAACAACTCTGGGACGAGTGCGCGGCTGCTAACCAAGGGCATCGGATACACTCCGTCAAAAAAACCAAGATCTAGGTAACGCACGCGTCCAGCTCGAGTAGACTGGAGCACCGGAGTTTTTACAATCCCGGTCGCGTAAGTAAAATCAGCCTGAAATAAATCTGCACTGGGTAAATCCACTGCAGCTCGAAAGCGAATCGAGTGGGCGTTGATCTGGGCGAAGAGTTCGACAATACGTGAAGGCGCGGGAGCTCGAAACTGAAAACCGAAAACACCGTCCAAACTGACCGTGTAGGCCTCGCCTGCGAGCGCGGTGATGACGCGCACGCGCTCTGGCGCGGAGTGTACTAGGGCCCGCCATGCTTGTAGCGCGAGAGGGCGCAGCGCGCGTTCGCCAAAGAAAAACAAAACCTCGGCGATGGCCTGCGGATTTTTTTCGAGCAAATCCTCTGCGGCTATGAAGGCATCACCCGCGTTATGGCCTTTACCTGCGAGAACAAGAATCCGCGCGGTGGCAGGGAATTCACCGATCTCCTGGAAATCACGTTGCACCGCCGCACCCAAGGCGCGGCCAGCGCGTTGCATTGCCGTCCATTCACGCGTTTCGTCACCTCCAAAATGAGCCGCCTCAAATGCACGAGCTTCCTCGCAGCTAAGAATCGGGTGGCTCAAAAGACTCATGGGGCTAGGGCCGCAGCGCGGGGTTCGCGGGCGGTGCCACACCCATGTTTTCTCGAGCGGAGGTGCTAATTGAGCGCCACGTTTCTTGATTTTTTTCGCCGAGCCAAGCCGCCCGTTGCGCGGCGGTTTCGGTGAATTGAATTGGGCAATTTTCCAAGTTTGCCTGCGGGCCGTGCATAAGCAGCGGGTGCGTCAATCGCGTGATTGATCGAAAGAAAAAAGCGCCATCATTGCGCAGTACTTCGTAATAATCGGAATAGGCCATAGTCTCGCTATTCCAAAGCGCAATTTCGGTGCGATCCTGATGCCAAACGGCATATTGACCCCAGTCTGCGAACACGGCCTCGATCGTCGTAACGCGCGATGTAGCCTGGACCTCGAGCGAGGGAGTTTCAGGCGGCGCGGACGCAGACGCGGATTGGGGCTTCGGCAGAGCCCATACAAATAACGCTCCGACGATGAAACCCAGCATCACCCACGAAGGCACCATCGAGAGTTTAGGTTTCGGTTCGGGCGGAGGGGTTTGCTCCGCCTCAAACTCGTTGGTTTCCTCCGGGTACATCGTGAAGTCGATTTAAGCTCGGACGATGGCAGCGACGGCCATCGCGGTCGTCTCGGTATGAGAAAGGCTCACGTGGATATGCGTGCCACCGACGTGAGCCAAGAGAGCAGCAGCTTTATCATCGAGGCGCACGCGCGGTTCCGCCCGTTCGCCGTGGTAAATCGACATAGATTTCCAGCTCAACTCTGCGCCAATGCCCGTGGTGAATGTTTTAGAAATCGCCTCTTTCGCGGCCCAACGCGCGGCAAGGTGTTTATGGGGCTGCGCCATGCTCATGCAGTAAGCTCGTTCTTCAGCGGTGAACACCCGATCGAGGAAATGATCACCGTGGCGCTCGAGTACATCGCGGATGCGTTGTACCTCAACGAGGTCGCAACCGAGGCCAACTAGGACGCCGCCGGGAGGGAGGGAGAGATTCATGGGCCAAAGAACTCAGGGATTCATACGCGCCTTCATCTCGCGGACAGCTTCTTCGATACCGGTGAACAGTGCACGACTGATCAAACTATGACCAATATTAAGTTCGTTGAGATGCGGCAACGTACGGACTTCGGCAATGTTAATGTAGTTGATACCGTGGCCAGCGTTGACGGTCAGACCGAGGTTGTGGGCGCGCACGGCGCCGAGCCGGAGACGCTGAAATTCGGCCGTACGGCGGGGGCCGTAGTAGGCATTGGCGTAAGCGCCCGTGTGCAACTCAACCCAAGGCGCTTGCACCGCGGCGGAGGCTTCGATGGCCGCATCATTAGGATCGATGAAGAGGCTCGTTGCGATGCCGGCGGCGCTCATCGTTTCAATGCAGGCGCGAACGCGTTCACGTTGGCCCACGATGTCGAGGCCGCCTTCGGTGGTGATTTCTTCGCGGCTCTCGGGGACAAGACACACGGAGTCGGGTTTCAACTTCAGGGCAAAATCGATCATCCACGGCGTGCACGCCATCTCGAGGTTGAGGCGCGTGCAGATTGTCTCCCGGGTGCGCCAGACGTCACGCTCTTGGATATGGCGGCGGTCTTCGCGAAGGTGGATTGTGATACCATCGGCTCCAGCGCGTTCGGCGAGGACCGCAAGGGTTACGGGATCTGGTTCCACGGCGGCGCCCACCGTGGCGGGCGCTTGCCGGTAACGGGCTTGGCGAACGGTAGCACAATGATCGATGTTAACGCCGAGGAGCAGCATGGGAGTGGAAGGTTTGACCCGACTAAGCGGGTCGTGATTCTAGAACGCAAAACGAAATGACTGCTCAAGCATCAGTAACCGCCGCGCCCAAACGCGAAAACCTACTCATTAATATCGTCTGCAACATCGCGTTGCCGTCATTTATCCTAAGTTCAGGGAGCAAGGCCGCGTGGCTGGGCCCCAAGTTAGCGTTAATCGTGGCGCTTTTGTTTCCTTTGGGCTATTCGATCCACGATTACCTCCAGAGGAGGAAATTTAATTTTTTATCAGCAATCGGATTTTTAAGTATTTTGATCACGGGTGGTTTTGCGTTGCTGCAATTGGATGTGCTGTGGTTCGCAGTTAAGGAGGCGGCCGTGCCCGCAGTGATTGGTTTAGTTGTTTTGAGTTCGATGGGCACGCGGACGCCGCTGGTGAAAGAAATGCTCTATAATCCACAGGTGATTGACGTAGAGCGGGTGGACGCGGCTCTCGCACAACGCAATACACGATCAGAGTTCGAGCAATTACTGCGAGGCTCGAGTTTGCTGCTAGCGGGTTCGTTTTTTCTTAGCGCCGTGCTCAATTACGGCCTCGCACGCTATCTATTAAAAAGCCCCGCCGGGTCCGAGGCGTTCAACGCGGAATTAGCCCGCATGAACGTGTTGAGCTGGCCGGTGATCGCGCTGCCTTCGGCGGCGATGTCGATGTATGCGCTGTGGCGCTTGTTGGGCGGCCTAAGGCGCATCACCGGCTTAGAGTTCGAGCAGTTGATGCACGCTAAGCCGGAGACGAAATAAACCACGGTCTCAACCGCGCTGCGCCATCGGCACGAAGTCACGTTTGACCGGGCCGACGTAAATTTGGCGCGGGCGATAGATGCGGCCCTTGGGATTGGCTGCGACTTCGCGCCAATTCGCGATCCAGCCTGGGGCGCGACCAATGGCGAAGATCACGGTGAACATGTTCACGGGAATACCGAGTGCGCGCATGATAATGCCGCTGTAGAAATCGACGTTGGGGTAAAGTTTACGAGAGACGAAGTACTCGTCTTTGAGCGCGGCCTGTTCGAGATTTTTGGCGATGGCGAGCAGTGGGTCATTGATGCCGAGTTTGGCGAGAACTTCGTCGCAGGCCTTGCCGATGATCTTGGCGCGAGGATCGAAATTTTTGTAAACGGCGTGGCCGAAGCCCATCAAACGGTTGGTCTTACTGCCAGATTTTGCAGCGGCGATGAAACGCGTGCCATCGTCGCCCTCGTCGTGGATGGATTGGAGCATCTGCATCACCGCGGCGTTAGCGCCACCGTGCAACGGGCCAGAAAGCGCGCAAATACCGGCAGAGAGCGAGGTAAAGAGATTGGCGGCGCTGGATCCGACCATGCGCGTGGTGGAGGTGGAGCAGTTTTGCTCGTGATCGGCGTGGAGCAGGAGGAGAAGATTCAAGGCCTTGGCGACCTCAGGGACCGAGACGTAATCTTGATACGGCTCGGAGAACATCATGTGCAGGAAGTTTTCGCAGAACGGCAGCTCCTGCTTTGGGAAAATATAGGGCAGGCCCTTTTGGTAACGATAGATCATCGCTCCAATGGTGCGAATCTTCGAAATCGCCATCGCAGCTGCTAGGTCGAAATTAGTGAGGTCTTTTTCGAAATTATTCGTGGCCAGATGCGGGTAATGCGCGGCGAGCGAGGCGACGATCGAGGATAGCATCGCCATCGGCGGGGCATCCTTTGGGAAGCCTTCGAAGATTTTCTGCATCTGCGTCTCGACCGCGGCATTTTGCCGAAGGCGCAGGCCAAATTCTTTACGCTGCACGGCGTTAGGTAGCTCGCCGTAGATCACGAGATAGGCGGTCTCAACGTAATCGCTGAGCGCCGCGAGTTGCTCGATGGGATAGCCGCGGTGGCGGAGCACGCCATTGTCGCCATCGAGATAGGTGATCTGGCTCTCACAGGAACCTGTGTTACCGTAGCCTTGATCGTAGGCGATGTAACCGGAGGAGGCGCGAAGCGTACGGGTGTCGACGGCTTTTTCCCCTTCGGAGCCAACCATGATCGGCAAGGGGTATTCTTTATCGTCGATCTTCAAAGAGGCGGAGTTAGCCATGATGAGTCGAGCGGAGCCAAAAACTTCGCCACTGGCAAAACAAAGATAGGCTAGATTGAAAATCTTCCGTCGAGAATTAGCCGGTGCACAGCACCGTGTAAGCAAAAGTGTAGTCCAGGGCTTAACCCCGGGCCGCCAATGTAGCAAAGTTGCGGTAAATCTGCAGTCCCTTGGCTTGGCTCTTCTCTGGGTGAAATTGGGTGGCAAAGACGCGCCCGCGTCCGACTGAAGCGCAGAAAACCCCGCCGTAATCACACTCACCCAAGACAAGCGCTGGGTCTGCGGGCACGCAGTGAAAGCTATGAACAAAATAAAATGCCTCCCCCTCTTTGGCTAATCCCGCCGCCAAAGGCGAATTGGGCTGAGTAAAACGCACGGTATTCCAACCCATGTGCGGAATCTTATACTCCAGCTGGCGTTGGAACCGCACCACCTTACCGGGCAGAATTCCCAAACCTTTAACATCACCCTCCTCCGAATGATCAAATAGTGCCTGCATGCCCAAACATACGCCGAGAAAGGGCCGGTCGGCTCCGATCCATGCGCGCAAGGTGGCATCCAATTTAGAAGCCCGCAGTGAAGCCACGCAATCCCTCAAGGCCCCTACCCCGGGCAACACCAAGCCGACCGCGCGGCTTGCCTCGACCTCGTCCGGCGTTTGCACGACACAGGGTGCAGCGCCTACAGCTTCGAGGGCCTTGGTGACGCTACGCAGGTTGCAAATTCCGTTGTCGATTACGGCGATGACGGGGGCGGACATAAGTTATAACCGTAACGCTCGTGGGCGGTGGCGCCATGCTGAAAAAAAATTTTCCCGCATTTTTTTACCTCCCATTGAAGCAGACTGAGTTACTTCAATGCGCTTCGATTAATCCGAAACCTCAGACCCTAAAGGTCTTAAAAAAGGCACTGATTCAAACTTTAGCTCGAACTACGCAGCCCGAAGCTCGATTTCATCGCGCCCGCCTTAAGGGCGCGGTCCGACAGACCGTCAAACCAGCTTAAAACGATGGATTACCCCATCCGTAGCAGGAAAAATACTTAACTTAGATTTTTCCCTTGGTGCTGGGAAGTTGGTCGGCAGCGCGAGGCTCGATCTGAGTGGCCATATCGAGGGCACGCGCGAGACCTTTGAAAATCGCTTCTGCGACGTGATGCGGTTCTTCACCGTAAATTAAAGTCACATGGAGATTGGCCCCAAGGGCGTTGCTGAACGCGCGACAAAATTCTTTTACGAGTACGATATTGAAATCGCGCACGAACATCGTCGGTGCGTTCGCTTCGTATACCAAGTGCGGGCGGCCGCCGACATCGACAACGACGCGGGCAAGCGATTCATCCATGGGCAGCAGGAAAAAACCATAGCGCCGGATTCCGAGCTTGTCGCCGAGGGCCTCTTTAAACGCCTGACCCAAAACGAGGCCGACATCTTCGACGGTGTGGTGATAATCGACATCGACGTCACCCTTAGCTTTGAGGTTGAGATCGAAGAGCCCATGCTTGGCGAACAACGTGAGCATGTGGTCGAAAAATGGCACGCCCGTCTCAATGGTAGAAACTCCGGTGCCGTCCACGCCGAGCGTGAGCACGATATCGGTCTCGGCGGTTTTACGAGCGACGGTGGCGAGGCGAGTTAAGTTTTTAGCCATGTGTCCAAGGTTTCGGAGAGGACGAGCATTTCGTCGTCGGTTCCAACGCTGATTCGAAGAAAAGACGCGGTCAAGGCGTGGCTGGGGAAGTGCCGGACTAGGATCTTGTGCGCGCAGAGGAAATCATAGGCGGCTTTGGCGACGGTAGGGCCGGATTCACCGCGGGCATTTTTGGGCTCCGTGAAGATAAAATTCGACGAAGATTTATAAGTGAACCAGCCGCGCCGCTGCTGAGTATCTGCGACAAAGCGGTCGCGGGTCGCCTTGATCCGGGCGATAATATGCGCGTAATATTCGGGATGGCCGAGGGCGGCGAGCGCAGCAGCTTGGGAGAGGCGATTGACGTTGTAGCTATCGCGAACGCGGTCGAGTAGCTCGATGATCTCGGGATGTGCGAGCGCATAGCCGACGCGGATGCCCGCAAGGGCGTAAGCTTTGGATAAGGTACGCACTACGACCAATCGCGGGTGCGCAGCAAGTAAGGGGACAGCGTCTTCACTTGCAAAGGGCGCGTACGCTTCGTCGACAACGAGTAAGCCTGGAAACACCTCAAGCACACGGGCAAGTTCGGCGTTGGAGAAAGCGACGCCCGTGGGTGCATTGGGCGAAGTCAGAAAAAACGCACGGGCCTTGGAAGCTGCGATACGCTCAAGCGGCAGGCGCATTGTGCGGTCAAACTCGATGACGAGACTGCCGGCATCTTGGATTTCGACGAGAACCGGATAGAGTGAATAACTAGGAAACGTGAATCCCGCGGCAGCCTCGCGGGTACAGAACGCGCGCACGAGCAAATTGAGGATATCGTCGGAACCGTTGCCGACGATGACGTTTTCGGCGGCGAGACTATGGCCGTGATGGGAAGCAATAGCGGAGCGGAGTGGAGCGCTCTTGGGATTAGGGTAAAGGCGGAGCGAAGCCCCATTCGCCCCCATCTCAAGCCGCAGCGCCTCGGCGACGCGTGGGCTGGGCGGATACGGGCATTCGTTGGTGTTGAGTTTTACCCAGCCCGGCTCAGTCGGTTGAAGACCGGGCGTGTAAGCATGCAGAGAAGCCACATGCGGGAGGGCAAGAGACGTAAGAGCGGACATGGAATTGTTTGGAGGCGACTTAGCCGGATTGAATTACTCGGTGCGGATTCGCACGGAACGGCCGTGGGCGTCGAGTCGCTCCATGGCTGCAAAAGCGGCGACGATCGGAGCGCCACGTTTCACGCTGGCGCGGTCGTAGCGGATGAGGCTGGTGCGGCGTTGAAAGTCGGCGACGCGCAGGCCGCTGAAAAAACGTCCCGCGCGACCCGTCGGCAGCACGTGACTGGGACCGGCCGTGAAATCGCCCAAGGCGGTCGGCGTGAAATTGCCCAACATAATCGCCCCAGCCGTGGTGATGGCCTTAGTGAGCGTCTTAGCGGAGGAGTCTTTGACGAGGAGTTCGAGGTGTTCGGGCGCAACGTAGTTGGCGATCTCGGCGGCTTGGGCGAGAGTATCGACTTGAACAGCGAGCCAACCCTCAGCGAGAACGCGGGCGGTTTTCTCAGAGCGAGTCAGCGTGGGGAGCTGCGCCTGAACTTCAGCGGAGATGGCGGAGATAATTTTAGCGGAGGTGCCTACAAGGTAAATTTTTTCGCGACCGGAGCCGTGTTCAGCTTGGGCGAGAAGATCGGCGGCGGCGAAATCTGCACGCGCAGTGTCATCAGCGATGATCATCACCTCACTTGGGCCGGGGAGTGAATCCACGCCGACGTGACCGAAAACCTGGCGTTTGGCCTCGCAGACGTACGCGTTACCGGGACCGTAAATTTTATCAACGGCGGGAATGCTCGAAGTGCCGTAGGCCATGGCTGCGATCGCCTGAACGCCACCGATACGATAGACTTCGTCGATACCGATGAGGTGTAACGCGGCGAGGAGTCCGTCGGCAACTTTGCCGTAAGAATTGGACGGGGTGAATACGGCGATCTGCGGGCAGCCGGCAATCTTGGCGAGCGTAGCGGTCATCAGGACCGTGGAAACGAGCGGGACTTGGCCGCCGGGCACGTAAAGACCGACGCGGCGGATCGGATCGAATTTTTCTCCAACGAGTGCACCTTGGGGATTTTTAGCGCTCCAATTTTTAGCGAGGCCACGGCGGTTGAAGGCCTCGATACCGGCATGCGCGGCCACGAGCGCGCGACGCTCAGCAGAGGGCAGTCGCTTAGCGGCAGCAGCGATATCGGCGGGCTTGAGTCGGAATTCTTTAGCGCGGAGTTTGGCGCCGTCGAATTTAGCGGCGTAGTGGCTCACCGCTTCGTCACCGCGTTGGCGGACGTCAGCTAGGATAGCCGTGACCGCATCGCTGATCTCGCGCGGTACGTTTGAACCACGGCAGAACGCGGCAAGATCATCGGCAAAATTTTTATCAGAAATGGCGAGGGTGCGCATGGTTTAGAACAGATTTTTTGAGAAACGAAGGACAGGGATAACACACACCGTCCCCTACCCGCTCAGCGATGAGACAACGCTGGAACAGCGAAGAAGGCAGCGGGAAAGGTTTCATTTACGGTGATTTTTTCGAAGGTGATCGTGACGGTCTGGGATTTGCCGTTGGCGATCGGAGTAAGAGTGATGATTTTTTCGGGAAAACGCACCGCGTTGACGCTCATCTCGCCTTCTTCGCGGATGGAGCCGCCGGCTTCAGTTTCGGTCAATCGCAGGCGGCCCGTGGCGAGCTCAAAGTAGCGCGTGAACGTAATATTGGGCGCGTGGATAAAGGCGATTTTTTGACAGGCGACTCCCTCGATGGCGACCGGACCTTGATCTTCAATCCGCGCACCCTGCTGCTCGAGTCCACGAAAAAAAGCCAAGTTCTCGAAAGTGTTGGCGCGAAGGCGCTTGACCTGATCGATAGAGAGAAGCGATTGGCGCCACTTGCTGGCGTCACTAAGGTCTTGCTGGCGTTGCCAGGCTTCGTAGTCGTCGAGCGCAGTCTGCTCGAGGGCTTTTTCATAGGTGATTGTGATACGTTGCTGGGCAGGTTTTTGGAAAACAATCTCGACTGAGGCGCGGGTTTGTTTCGAGGCGTCGACGGGGTTAGCCGTAACGAGGGTGCCAACGAAACGAAGGGAACGCACTGCGCTCAGGGCTGCTTCGGCGCCGATAAAGGCTCGAGCTTGGGCGATAATCTCGGGCTCCGCGTGCGCCTTGGCTAAGAGAACGCATGCAGCGACACCTAGCACGAAACGGCGAAGGTGATTCGTGGTCATGGGCGCGTGAGTGACGAGATCTTAGCAGCGAGGGCTCGCAGCGGTTACGAACACATCACTCCCACTCGATGGTCGCGGGCGGCTTGGAGCTGATATCCAAGACGACGCGACTTACGCCGCGGACTTCGTTAGTGATACGACTGGAAATTTTCTGCAACAGATCGTGCGGCAATTTCGCCCAATCGGCCGTCATGGCATCGATACTTTCAACGATGCGAAGCGCGATCACGTAATCGTAGGTGCGTTCATCGCCGAAGACGCCGACCGTTTTAACGGGCAGAAACACAGCGAAGGACTGCCACACTTTCCAGTAATAGCCTGACGCCATCATTTCTTCTTGGAGTACGGCGTCAGCGTTGCGGAGAATTTCGAGATTAGCGGCGGTGATGCTGCCCATCACACGCACGCCGAGGCCTGGGCCAGGGAACGGCTGACGCCACACGACTTCCTTTGGCAAACCGAGCGCGGCGCCGACGTGACGCACCTCGTCTTTGAATAGCTCGCGCAGGGGTTCGATGAGTTTGAGTTTCATGCGCGCAGGCAAGCCACCGACATTGTGGTGGGTCTTGATGAGCGAGGCGGGATTGCCGGCGATGGAAACGCTCTCAATCACATCGGGATACAACGTGCCTTGACCAAGAAACTCCGCGCGCCCCTTGATGGACTTCAACGTCTGCTCGAAAACTTCCACGAAAGTGCGGCCGATGATTTTACGTTTCTGCTCAGGGTCGGTAATGCCTTTAAGGCGGCGCAAGAAGAGCGAGGAAGCGTCGACGACGCGTAGATCAATTTTGAAGTTACGCTGGTAGAGTGCCTCGACGTAGGCGCGCTCGCCTTTGCGAAGCAGGCCATTGTCAACGAAGACGCAGGTGAGTTGTTTGCCGATCGCCTTGTGTAGAAGCGCCGCGGCGACGGAGGAATCGACGCCGCCCGAGAGACCAAGCAGCACGCGACCCTCGCCGACTTTAGCGCGGATATCAGCGACGGAATGCGCGATGAAGTCCTTGGTCGTCCAGTCCTGCGCAGCGCCGCAGATGCTAACTAGAAAATTGCGGATCATGTCCACGCCGCGCTCGGTATGGAAAACCTCGGGGTGAAACTGGATGCCGTAAAATCCGCGTTTCTTATCCTCAATGCCTGAGTAAGACGAGTTGTCGGAGACCGCAGTGGCGACGAAACCGGGAGGTAACGCCGTGAGTTTATCTCCGTGAGAATTCCAGATTTTGAGCGTGCGTGGGAGGCCGGCGAAAAGCTTGCCGGGCTTGCGAATAGTGAGTTGGCCGAGGCCGTATTCGCGCGCTTTGCTGTGTGCGACCTTACCGCCGAGGAAGTGCCCCATCAATTGGACACCGTAGCAGATACCCAGCATAGGAACCCCGAGTTTAAATATCTCCACATCGGGATGCGGTGCGGTTTTTGCGTATACGCTCTGGGGGCCGCCGGACAAGATGATGCCGACTACGCCATCGGCCTTAAGCTGCGCCGCGGGGGTGGCGTAGTGGTATATTTTCGAGTAAACTTGGCACTCACGAATGCGGCGAGCGATGACTTGCGTGAGCTGCGAACCGAAGTCGAGGACAGCGATGGTCTGAGGCATGGAATAAGGCGAAAGTCGCGTAGGTTGAAAGGTATGAGAAAACACGAACGCTGGGGGCGTCGTCAAATGCGGCCTCAGAATTTCAAGCGTGTGTTTTCATGCGCGCAACGTGGGCATGGGCATAATTCAGCCCCCAGGCTTGCGGTATAAAGTTGATCACAGCGTATGCAGTGAAATGTCGTCTTGCGGCGCTCACGTTCGAATCGACGGTAATCGCGCCGGTCGTAATAAAACCAGAGGCCAAGAAAGATTGCCGCCACAAGCAGACAGTAAAAAACGGTGGCGCCGGTAAAATCAAACATGCCCTTGAACTTGGACGTGGCGCGGCGGGCGGGGCAAGGATTTCAATGATACTCTTCTCGGACCCTGAAGCTCTAAGGGGAGCGCGGCTACGGCGCTAACTGGCGCTTGTTGTTTTAAAAAAAAAAAACGCGCCGACAGTTACGTCGGCGCGTTGCATTTTTTTTGGGGGGCTGATTTTAACCAACCTTTGAGCTAAGCCAGCTTGGGCTTAGGCCTTGGCGTCGCCTTCGGCCGCGGGAGCGGCTTCAGCGGGAGCGTCGGCCTTGGGGGCTTTGGCTTTCTTGGTTTTGGCGGGCTTTTTGGCCTGCTTGTAGCCTGGATCATCGGCTTTTACGAACTCGATGAGTGCCATTTCAGCGGCATCGCCGGTGGAACGCGGTCCGAGTTTATAGATACGGGTATAACCACCGGCACGATTAGCGAAGTCCTTGTATTTCTCATTGAAGAGAAGGGTGATCGCATTTTCGTCGCGCACGTCGGCCAAGGCCAAACGGCGGAGGTGAATGGCATCCTTCTTGTCGGTCTTCAACGCGGCCTTTTTGGCTTTGGTGATGACCTTCTCGATGAAGGGACGGAGAGCTTTGGCCTTTGTGAAGGTGGTTTGGATCCGGCCGTGGGTGATGAGTGAGACGGCCATATTGGCCATCATCGCCTTACGGTGCGGAGCGGTAACGCCTAAGGAGGCGTGGTGTTTATTGTGACGCATGGTCGGTGTGTTTTAGATCGGCGCACGATCGGCAATCTGGTCGCAGCGTAGGGCGACACAGACGGCGCGGGCGCCAAAGAGAAATTAGGCTTCTTTCTTGGTCTCGAGGAGGCGTTCGTCGAACTTCATGCCAAGCGAGAGGCCGAGGGCTTCGAGCTTGTCCTTGATTTCGTTGAGCGACTTCTTGCCGAA
>CANHAH010000074.1 GCA_947458705.1 Opitutia bacterium
TGAGTACTTGCTCGAACGTGGCCAGCGGCGTTGCGCCTACTGCGACGCAAAAAACGTCCCCCTTAACCTCGATCATGTGGTCGCAGACGGCTGCGGCGGAAGCAGCCGGGTGAGCAATCTGGTGTTGGCCTGCATCCGCTGTAACCAAGCCAAAGACAAACTCGATGTACGCGACTTCGTCAAAGATCCAGTGCGACTCGCTGCGATCCTTGCGCAAACCAAAAAATCGCTGGCCGGCGCGGCGGCGGTGAACGCAACCCGCTACGCTCTGGTTGCTTTGCTCAAGTCCCCTGGGTTACCGGTTGAGACCGCCACCGGCGGGCGTACCAAGTATAATCGGACTCGCCTGGGTTTACCCAAAACTCATGCGTTGGACGCAGCGTGCGTCGGCCAAGTCGATCAGCTGTTCGGCGCGAACCAGGTCCCGCTGGGCATTAAGTGCATGGGTCGCGGCTCACACCAACGTACGCGCCTCACCGCTGATGGCTTCCCCCGCGGTTACCTTACCCGCCAGAAAAACCACTTCGGCTTTCGTACCGGCGACCTTGTCCGCGCCTGCGTTCCGGCTGGCGTGAAGCAAGGCACACACGCCGGCCGTGTCGCCGTCCGCGCCTCGGGCAGCTTTAACGTGCAGACCCAGCTCGGGGTCGTGCAAGGTATCGCCCACCGCTTTTGCGCCCTAGTCCAACGCGCTGACGGCTACGCCTACTCACCAGCTTAATCTCGTTCCGATTCCTTCCCACACTCCAAACAATTATGCGTGGCTTCTTCCCGGTCCTAAAGGGCCAGGTTTCCGCCACGTCTCCCAAAGATGAATTCCCGCGAACGTTTCCTTGCCGCCTGCGCCTGCCAAACCCTTGAACGCCCACCACTCTGGGTCATGCGCCAAGCCGGTCGCTACCTGCCGGAATACCGCGCGCTAAAAGCAAAATCCTCTTTCCTTGAAATGGTGCGCACCCCAGCGCTTGCCATGGAAGTTACCCTGCAACCGCTGCGGCGCTTCGCCCTCGATGCCGCGATTTTATTTTCCGACATTTTAGTGATTCCCGAAGCACTGGGCCAACCCTACGCGTTTCGCGACACCGGCGGCATCGCTATGAGCTACCGACTCGATACCCGCGCTCAGATTGACGCGCTCGCTCCAGCTCATGCCGTCTTCGAAAAACTTTCTTACGTCGCCGAGACCCTTGCTCTGCTCAAAACCGAGCTTGCCGGCAAACACGCGTTGCTCGGCTTCGGTGGTTCGCCGTGGACTCTTGCGACCTACATGGTCGAAGGCGGCAGTTCCGATGATTTCGAGCGCATTAAGACCCTTTTTTACACCGAGCGCACAACGTTTGACGCACTTTTGGAAAAACTCACGGCCGCGATCATTGTCTATTTTAAGATGCAGATCCGCGCAGGCGCCGATGCGATTCAGATTTTCGATAGCTGGGGCGGCCTCATCGCTGGCGCTGACTATGAAGCCGCATCATTGAAATGGATTCGGCAAATTATTGCAGCCCTGCCGCAGGATTTCCCGGTAATTCTCTACGCGAAAGGCACAGGCACACAACTCACCGATCAGGCCTTTTCCGGGGCGCGAGTATTGAGCGTGGACTGGACCTGCGATCTGGCAATCGTGCGGCGAACACTACCAGCCAACGTCGCCGTACAAGGTAATCTCGATCCTATCTTGCTCAACACCACTCCCGAGATCGTGCGCCGCGAAGCTACGCGCTTGCTCGTATCCATGCGCGGCACCGCAGGGCATATTTTTAATCTCGGCCACGGTATCACGCCCCAGGCCAAGATCGAATGCATGGAGGCTCTAGTCAAAACCGTCACAGGCTGGCGCAACTAATGCAGCCACTGGCTGGGGTTTTGGCGGTGCTATTAAGGTGTTTTAACGCCACCGACGTAGACGTTATCCCAATTTTTGACGATGTCGTGCAGCATGACGCTGCCGACACGGTAAGCCGATTCCAACGAGGGCACCCAACCAGCGTATTCGGCTTGCAGACTTTGTAACACCCCCTGGCTTGGCGCCGGCATGCAATAGTTGCTACCCGTGCGCAGAAATAGTAAGCGTTGAAAATCCGCTTTGCCCATCTTCGTCAGCTGCGTGATCGCTGTCGCGATGCCCTGATCCTCCATGTCGCTCATTACAAAATTCGCTTCACCCTTGCTCCACAGTTTTGACCAGTCGTTCGCCCACTGCGTCAGCGCTGCACCGTGCCAATAACGGCATGAGCCGAAGCTGTCGCCCAGTAAAACAAACGGCGGCCGCTGAGCATTCGGGAAACCCGTATAAGTCGCGCGGTAAGCTTGCATGTCGGGCGTGTCCACGAGCGCTACATCCTTTGTTAGTGCAAACGCCCTCGCTACCAGTGAGGGGTTTAACGCGTAGCTCATCGCGTCGGGCTCCCAGCCTTCGTTTTTTGGAATCTGATTAGGCTTTTTGGCGCCGATGGGAATGATCGCATAAGGCCACGATTTATCCGCCTCGCGGCTGTCAATTTCGTAGGCGATATCGCCATCCACTACAAAACGTGCCCACGCCGCGCTCCCAAGTGATGCATCCGCGGGATCGACGCCCGCTATGCCGTTAACCAGCCAATAGGCTTTTGAAAAATCAAATCGAGGATCGAGCACAAGCGCCATGATCTGATTTGCCGAACGCACGGTGGTGCCAGATACGACACCGAGCACGCCTTGGCCATTGCTTAGCACCGGATGCGTCACGCCGGGCACGGCGATGCGCTCCGTCCAAGTTTCGCGTTCGGCCCAGTACTGAAACTCGCCTGGCTTATCGCCCGTGTCGGCACCGCTCTCGAACGTGGTGACCACGACGACCTTGATCGCCATGGGCTTTCCCTCCGCTTTCAAACCGCTAACCAAGACAAAAATCAAAGCGAACTGTAGGCACAAATTTTTCATTCAGTCCACTTTTGCAGCCCTTGTGCCAAAACCCACCCTTTTCGCTCTTGGAACGCGCCTTGACTCCCCCCGCCCTAGACCTACCTTCCGCACCTTTTCCCGGTATGGCGCAAGACCTGAAAGACACCCTCCAACTTCCTAAAACAGATTTCGCCATGCGCGCAGGTCTCGCTCAACGCGAACCCGGCCGCGTCGCCCACTGGGAAAGCATCGGTCTTTACTCGCGACTCCAACAAAATCGCGCTCAAGCCGAGAAAACGTTCGTGCTCCACGATGGTCCTCCCTTCACCAATGGAGACGTCCATATCGGCACCGCACTCAACAAGACCCTCAAGGACATCACGCTACGTTACAAAACCCTCCGCGGTTACCGCACGCCCTACGTGCCCGGCTGGGACTGCCATGGCCTGCCCATCGAGCAAAAAGTCACTCGTGAGCTCCGCGAGAAAAACGAAACAGTTACCACCGCCGAGCTCCGGGCCCGCTGCGACGCCTTTTCCGAATCGTGGATCGCCAAACAGACTGCCCAATTCAAACGTCTCGGCGTTGTTGCCGATTGGCCCCACGAATACAAAACCAAGGCCCCCGCTTTCGAAGCCGATATCCTACGCACGTTTGCCGCGTTCATCGAAAAGGGCCTCGTTTATCGCAGCAAGAAACCCGTTTACTGGAGCATCCCGTTTGAGACCGCGCTCGCCGAGGCCGAGATCGAATACAAGGATCACACGTCCATCGCCATCTGGGTGAAGTTCGCCGTGCCCTCCGCCGAAGCCGCGAAATTCAAACTCCCCGCAGACAAACCGCTGTTTGTTGTGATCTGGACCACGACGCCCTGGACGATCCCCGCCAATCTCGCGATCGCGCTACATCCCGAAGTGGACTACGTCGTCGCTGACACCGGAGCCGAACGCATCATCGTCGCCCAAGCCTTGCTTGGGGCGGTACTCGCCTCGGCGAAAATTGAAACTCCGCCCACGATTCTGGCCACGCTCAAAGGCGCTACCCTCGAGCACCTCTCCCCACGCCACCCGTTCATCGACCGCGCCTCCCCGGTAGTTCTCGCCGACTACGTCACGACCGATAGCGGCACTGGTGCCGTCCACACCGCCCCCGGCCACGGCGCTGAAGACTATCTGACCGGCCTTAAGTACAAATTAGAAATTTACTGCCCAGTCGGCGACGACGGTCGCTACCTCGACGACGGCAAAGTTCCCGCCGACCTCGTCGGTATTTCGACCCTGGAGACCGTCGAAGACCTTAGCGCGAAAAAGCCCTCCCCGGCCAATCTAGCCGTCTTAAAGAAACTCGCCGAAGCCGGAGCGCTCCTCGCGAAAGCCAAATATCCACACAGCTACCCACACTGCTGGCGCTCAAAAACCCCGATTATTTTCCGTGCCGTCGACCAGTGGTTCGTTTCCCTCGACAAAGCCGACACCCGTGCCACGGCCCTAGCCGCCATCAAAGAGGTTCAATGGATTCCCGGTTGGGGCGAAGCCCGCATCCGCGGCGCGGTCGAATCGCGACCCGATTGGTGCATCAGCCGCCAGCGCTCCTGGGGCGTGCCCATCCCGGCCTTTTTCGACGAGAAGAAAATCGCTTACCTAGACGCCTCCGTCGCCCGCGCCGTCGCCGTGAAGATTGCCAGAGAAGGGAGCAATTTTTGGTACAGCGCCACCGCCGCCGAAATCCTCGCCGACATCGCGCTGCCCGCTGGCTGGCCGGCGCCCGAGGCACTCACTTGTGGCCGAGATACGCTCGATGTCTGGATTGATTCCGGCTCCTCGCACGCTGCGGTCCTGCGCACCCAACAAGGCGCCACTCAATGGCCCGCCGATCTCTACCTCGAAGGAAGCGACCAACACCGCGGTTGGTTCCAATCCTCACTTTGGACGAGCATCATCGCCTTTGGCGGCGCGCCCTACAAAGCCGTTCTCACCCACGGCTTCATCGTCGACAAAGCCCGTCAGAAAATCTCCAAGAGCAGCACGTATCAAAAACCACAGACGAGCGACGCCTACATTGCCACGCACGGAGCCGATGTCATCCGCCTCTGGATCGCATCCCAAGATTTCCGAGACGACATCCCAGTTGATGACGAAATCCTAAAAAACGTCGGCGAATCATACCGATTGTTTCGCAACTGCTTCCGTTACCAGCTTTCCAATCTTTTTGATTTCAACTTCGCGAAAGACGCTGTCCCCTTCGCGCAGATGGATGCACTCGATCGCTGGGCTTTGCACCAGACGGCTGCCCTACTCCGCGAAACCACCGCCGCTTACGACGCGTACGAGTTTCACCGCGTATACCAACTCTGCAATCAGTTCTGCGCGGTCACTCTTTCGGCTGTATACCACGATATTCTAAAAGACCGTCTCTACACGCTCGGGACCAACAACCCGCAGCGTCGCTCTTCGCAAACTGCCATCCATCACATCTTCCGCACCTTGGTCAAAATTCTTTCACCAATTTTGACCTTCACCAGCGACGAAGCTTGGTCCTACGCAGTGGGTAACACCGAATACGGCCCGGATTCTGTCCACCTCCAAGACTGGCCGCTTGCCCCAGCTGATTGGACAGACTCAACGCTCGAAGTTGATTTCGCCGCGCTCTTGAAAGTGCGCGCGCAAGTCACCGAGGCGATCGAACCCCTTCGCGCGGCCGGGCAACTTGGCAAATCCCTCGACGCTGCCGTCGCCATCAACGCTGCGTCCGACGATTTTGCACTCGAGGTACTCGAACGTCACCGCAACTTTTTGCCCGAGCTATTCATTGTTTCCGCCGTATCGATCACGTCGACCACGGCCGGCGCGACACTCAGTGTCACCGTGCGCCCCTGCGCCGAACTCGGCCACCGCCGCTGTCCGCGATGCTGGCGCTCCGTACCAACACTCACTGCGACGGAAACTTTCGGCGAAATATGTCCACGTTGCGTTCAGTCACTGATTCCGTAAGCTTTAATCACCCTCCAAAACTCCCATGGCCAAAACAAATAAAAAGCCACGTAAACCTGCCGCTAAAATCTCTAAGCCCGCCCCTCGGCCTAAGGTAAAAGCGAAGCCGTCCGTTAAACCAAAGGCGCGTCCTAAGGTGAAAGCGGTAGCAAAGGTTCCGGTCAAAGTCGTCGCAAAAAAGCCGACTAAGACCGTGGCTAAACCAGCGCCCGCGCCGGTTGTGCAATCTACCACCATGGAAAAACCTTCAAAGAAGAACGCTTTGCGCGACAGCATCCTGAAACGCAAAGCCAGCGCCAAACCCATCGCGTTTAGCTTGGACGAAGTCCGAGCCATCGCAAAAACTACCGTCGAAAAGGTCGAGACTGAAAAGTCCACCAAGACCGTCGCCAAACCCAGCTCCACCAAACAAGCGCTCGCGTTGCAAAAAACCGCCAAGCCCAGCCACGTAAAGGCCGCATCCCTCGCCGACATTTTAGGATTCAATCCCAAGAAGGTGAAATCGATCGAAGCCGTCCACGAAGTCGAAGTACCCGACAAGTTTAAACGCTATTACAAACTGCTTCTCGACCTCCGCCGCCACCTTACAGCAGGCATCGAATTGCACTCGGAAGAAACGCTCAAACGCTCGTCCAAAGACGACGCCGGCGATCTCTCTTCTTACGGCCAACACATGGCCGACGCTGGTACCGATACCTTCGACCGCGACTTCGCCCTCAGCCTGGTTTCGAGCGAACAAGAAGCACTCGGTGAAATTGACGCAGCCATCAAACGCATCAAGGACGGTAGCTACGGCGTCTGTGAGATCACGCAAGAACCAATCGCCCGAGATCGCCTACTTGCGGTTCCCTTCACGCGCTACTCCGCCAACGCGCAAAAAGAACTCGAGCGCAACCGTCACCGTTCCCGCACCCAAGCCGGTATTCTCGGGGAAATGGGTGAAGACGGAGCTCCCAGCAGCAGCAATAGTGATGACGGCGGCGGCGACGAATAAGGCCCGCCAGCAGCGAATCCGGTTTATACCGTATTTTAAACGTGGATAAACCTCCGGCGCAACCGAAGGTGGTCGCGAGCGACCACCACTTGACTAAAGAAGAGCCGCAACCATCAGGGTTGCGGCGAATTTGGGCGTATCGGAAATTACTACTGATCGCATTCATTGTACTGATCACCGACCAAATCTCTAAACAAGCGATCGTCGCCTCGTTGCCATATCCGACCTATGGAGCCGAACACGGTGCGATCACTGTGATTCGTAGCTTTTTTTATATCGTGCACGTCGGCAACACTGGAGCTGCGTGGAGCATGTTCAGCGGACAAAGTCTGCTACTCGCAATCTTTGCTCTGGTTACGTTGATCGCGATCTTCCTCTGGCGCCGCGCCCTCGGTTTGCAGGAATCCAGAAACCAGGTCTGCTTCGGCCTGTTGTGCGGAGGTATCGTGGGCAATGTCATCGACCGCCTCCTCTACGGCCACGTAATCGATTTCATCGACCTACATTTTGGCAGCTACGCTTACCCCAGTTTTAACATCGCCGACTCCGGCATCTGTATCGGCGTAGTGCTGTATCTCTGGCAATCATTCCGCGAGCCCAACTAACCCAGACTGCGGCCCCCCGTTACTACCAGTTTACTCGATATTTGCGATCTGCTCGCGGATGCGTTCGAGCTCGTTCTTAAGTTCAATCACAGCGCGCGAGATCGTTAGGTCATTAGCCTTGCTGCCAATAGTGTTCACTTCACGGCCGATTTCTTGCAAAATAAATTCGGACTTACGGCCGATTTCTCCGTCTGATTTCAACAGCGTTGCAAACTGTTCAAGATGACTGCGCAGACGGGTGAGCTCCTCAGTGACATCGCAGCGATCCGCGAAAAGTGCGATTTCTTTGAGCACGCGCTCATCTTCCAAGTTAAATTCCAGCTCTGCCGCACGTAGTCGTTGCAGCAACTGATCGCGATAAGCGATCGGCACCTGGGGCGCACGTGCGGCCACGGTTTCAACGTTGCGGCTTAAAATTTCCAAGCGCGCCAAGAAATCAATTAAGAGCGACTCACCTTCTTTGGCTCGCATCGCTGCGAAAGCACGCAACGCAACCTCGAGGGTAGCCAGTAAGGTGGCTTGAGACGTCTCAGCACTTGGAAAATCATCTGATTTACGCTGTGCGCGAGCGATTTCCCACAATAATTCAGCCGTAGGCGTAAAGGCGACGCCCTGCCGCGCCGCAAAACCTGATAGGCGATCCAAAACATTGGCCGCCGCGTCCTCATCCCAAATCTCTTCCGATGCTCCCGTAGCACCGGTAAGCTCTACCTGGACATGCACCTTGCCGCGCGATGCATAACGACGCACGCACTCGCCTACCGCCGATTCTAAACTCTCCCAAGCTAGTGGAAGCTTCAGTGTAAGATCGAGCGTCTTGCGATTCACCGCGCTGACTTGAACCGTGAGCGTGTCACCCAAAAGCACACCGGTCGCCCGGCCATATCCGGTCATTGATTTCATAAGGAAACGCCGAGGATTTTCGCCACTTGGTTCACATCCTTATCCCCACGGCCAGAGAGATTGATGACCAAAATTTCGTCAGATCGCATCGCCTTGGCGCGCTTCAAACCGTGCACCAATGCATGGGTGCTCTCTAGCGCCGGAATAATTCCTTCAAGCCGTGAAACCAATTGAAAGGTCTCCATCACTTCATCGTCGCAAGCATAGGCAAAGTCGATGCGCTGGCGGTCTCGATAATACGCGTGCTCAGGCCCAATCGCCGCGTAATCAAGCCCAGCGCTCACCGAGTGCGTGAGTTCAATTTGTCCGTCGGGATCCTGCAAAATATAAGTCTTCGCACCCTGCAAGACGCCGAGCTTTCCGCCCTCGAATCGGGCGGCGTGTTCGCCGCGCTTGATGCCTCGTCCACCGGCTTCGACGCCGACGAGTCGCACAGATTTATCCTCAAGAAAATCGAAAAAGAACCCGATGGCATTTGAGCCACCGCCTACGCAGGCAATCATCTCATCCGGTAATCGGCCTTCGCGTGCAAGCAGTTGCGTCTTAGTTTCCTGGCCGATAACTCGGTGGAAATCACGCACCATCATCGGATACGGATGAGATCCAAGGGCAGATCCCAAAATGTAATGCGTGCTGCGGACGTTGGTAACCCAGTCGCGCATCGCTTCGTTCACCGCATCTTTGAGCGTTTTTTGACCCGAAGTCACCGCACGCACTTCAGCTCCCATAAGACGCATCCGAAAGACGTTTAAGGCCTGGCGCTCCATATCAACGGCCCCCATGTAAACGACACATTCGAGTCCGAATTTCGCGCACACCGCCGCAGTCGCGACGCCGTGCTGGCCGGCGCCCGTCTCGGCGATGATCCGCTTCTTGCCCATACGCAAAGCGAGCAAGGCCTGACCGAGTGCGTTATTGATTTTATGAGCGCCTGTGTGCAGCAGGTCTTCGCGTTTGAGATAGATTTTGGCTCCGCCGCAATGCCGAGTAAGGCGCTCAGCAAAGTACAACTCGGTGGGACGACCGGCAAATTCCTTTAGATGGTTTTTAAGTTCAGCCTGAAACACAGGGTCGAGCCGTGCCTTTTCATAGACCGCGCCCAATTCCTGGAGTGCGGTCATCAGCGTCTCCGGCACAAAGACTCCACCGTATCGACCAAAATGACCGCCAGCATCCGGCAGGGAAAAACGGTCGATCGATTCGGCAGCAACGGCAGGAGAAGGCGTGGCGGTCATGAGATAAGTCGTAGGTTTAAGTATGACGGCCTCGGTGGCAAGACGCGCGCCGCATTAACTACTGGGAAACTGTCAGATCCTAGGCAGTTAAAACAAAGAAAGTAGTACCGCAGGGACCGCCGCCTCACTCGGGTTGTTCGACGCGAGTTTTCAAAAAAGCTAAGACGTCTTGAAATTTCGCACGGTTATTTTCATCGGCTGCGACGAGATGTTCGTGAGCTTCGAGGACATCGCGGGCCTTGTCGTGTTCGCCTTTCGCTGGACCGGTGAGTGCCGTCTCACACTGGCCAAGCGGCGCCACAGCTTCGCTGGTATCTACCGTCAACAGGCGATGGAGCCCGAGGTTGCGGATAAGCTCTAGATTTCGACTCGAGACCCGGGCTAGAACGATGCTGCCTGGAGGCGTGCTTTTACGCAGTTCTAAAGCCACGCCCGCCAGCACCCCCAGAAAGGTGCTGTCCATGGTCGTGCATTTCTGGAAATCGATCACAAAGCGTTGGCGGCCTTGCCGAAGCATTTCACCGACAAAATCGCGCAAGCAGGCGCTGTTTTGAAAGCAGGCACGTCCTTCAATCCGGACCACAACGGGATCGGAGTACGCATCAACTAGGTACACGGATGGAGTGGTTTCAGGCATGGGATGAATCAGCAGAACAAATAATGGAAAGATGAGGGCCCACTAGGTTACAACCCGTGGGCCACATGTTCACCTTAGGCCGATTTAGGGCGAAAGGCAATCAGGCGCAGTGACGTTTAGTTTTGAGCGACGATCTGGCGCAAGACGTAGGGCAAAATCCCGCCATGTTGGTAATAATCAATTTCGATGGGCGTATCGATTCGGCAGCGTACCAGCACGTTCTCAATCGCCCCGTTTTTACGAGTGATTTTCAGTGTGAGGTCTTGTTGCGGCTTGATGCTGCCGTCCAGACCTACGACGTCGTAGGTTTCGGATCCGTCCAACTTGAGCGTCTGGGCGGTTGTGCCGTCCTTAAATTGCAAAGGTAACACACCCATACCGACAAGATTCGAGCGATGGATGCGCTCAAAACTCTGCGCGACGACCACTTTGACGCCAAGCAAGTTTGTGCCCTTGGCGGCCCAGTCCCGCGACGAACCCGTGCCGTATTCTTGGCCCGCAAGGATGATGAGTGGCGTGCCAGCTTTCTGGTAGGCCATGGATGCATCATAAATGGAGGTTTTCACTCCGTCAGAGCCGAGCGTGTTACCACCTTCTTCGCCGCCGAGCATCAGGTTCTTAATGCGGACGTTGGCAAACGTACCGCGGGTCATAATACGGTCATTGCCACGCCGTGAACCGTAAGAGTTGAAATCCTCAAACGTGACGCCGTTATCCAAAAGGAACTTGCCCGCAGGCGAGCTCTTCTTGATCGCGCCGGCCGGAGAAATGTGGTCAGTCGTGACCGAGTCCCCGAAAATACCCAGCGCCCGCGCGCCAGTGATCGGTTTGATAGCGCCCGGGGTGAGCGAGAAGTTTGTGAAAAACGGAGGCTCTTGGATGTAGGTCGATTTGACGTCAAAGGCATAGACGTTGCCTGCCGTCGAGGGGATCTCATTCCACTTAGGATTTTGTTCTGCGAAGTTCGTGTAGAGCTTGCGGAATACTTCAGGTTTGAGCGCAGCCTGCATTTGATCGCGCACTTCTTGAAGCGATGGCCAGATGTCTTTTAAGAAGACCGGCGCGCCGGATTGATCACGACCAAGAGGCTCAGTTGATAAATCCAAATCCACACGCCCTGCGAGCGCGAAGGCCACGACGAGCGGCGGCGACATCAAAAAGTTGGACTTGATGTTCTGATGGACGCGGGCCTCGAAGTTGCGATTACCGGAGAGCACGGAGGCGGCAACAAGATCGTTCTTCACGACCGCTTCTTCGATCGGAGCCGACAGAGGGCCGGAGTTTCCAATGCAAGTCGTGCAGCCGTAGCCGACCGTCTGAAAACCGAGCTGATCGAGGTAAGGCGCAAGACCAGTCTTTTCCAAATAGTCCGTAACGACGCGCGAACCGGGCGCGAGCGAGGATTTGACCAGGGGATTTACTTTAAGGCCCTTCGCGACGGCCTTCTTAGCGAGCAAACCCGCGGCGAGCATCACGCTCGGATTGGAGGTGTTGGTGCAACTGGTGATGGCTGCGATCAAAACGGAGCCGTGACCGAGTTTTGTGCCACCGACTTCAGCAGTGACGGTCGAAAATTCTTCGGCTTTTTTACCAAAGCCATTTTCCGTAACGGGCTTCGAGAAGGCGCTGATAAACTCCTGCTTCATCTTCGAAAGCTCGATGCGATCTTGCGGGCGTTTCGGACCGGCGACGCTCGGCCCCACACTCGAGAGATCGAGCGCGAGATCCGTCGAGTATTCGATTTCGCCTTTTTGTGGAATGCCCCAGAGACCTTGCGCCTTGTAATAAGCCTCGTAAGTGGCGACTTGTTTTTCATCGCGGCCGGTGGCACGGAGATAGTTCGAGCACTCGCCGTCGATGGGGAAAAAGCCCATGGTTGCACCGTATTCGGGCGCCATATTCGCGATCATCGCACGATCAACTACGGGGAGTGCGGCTGCGCCTGGACCGTAGAATTCGACAAACTTGCCGACAACCTTGGCCTTGCGGAGTTGCTGCGTGAGCGTAAGCGCAAGATCCGTGGCAGTGACACCTTCTTTGAGGGCGCCGGTGAGATACACCCCGACGACATCAGGCGTGAGAAAATAAACCGGCTGACCCAGCATGCCGGCTTCGGCTTCAATGCCACCGACGCCCCAGCCGACGATACCTAGTCCGTTGATCATCGTAGTGTGCGAATCCGTACCGACGAGCGTGTCGGGGTAATAGACGCCACCGGCGCTAAGCACACCTTTGGCCAGATACTCGAGATTGACCTGGTGAACGATGCCGATGCCGGGCGGCACCACTTTGAACGTGTCGAAGGCCTGCATGCCCCATTTCAAGAATTGGTAACGTTCCCGGTTGCGCGAGAATTCGAGTTCAAGATTCTTTGAAAGCGCATCGGCACTGCCGGCGAAATCGACTTGGACCGAGTGATCAACGACCAGATCGACGGGCACCAGCGGCTCGATAATCTTAGGGTTTTTACCTAGCTTGGTCACAGCCGAACGCATAGCCGCGAGATCCACCAAGAGCGGCACGCCTGTGAAATCCTGCAAGACGATGCGCGCAACCACGAAGGGAATTTCCTCCGTGCGTTCAGCCTTGGCCGCCCAGGTCGCGAGCGCTCGAATGGCGGGCTCGGCGACTCGCTTACCGTCGCAATTGCGCAGCAACGATTCCAGCACCAGCCGGATCGAGACGGGCAGCTTCTTCACGTTGAAACCGGCTTTTTCGAGCGCGGGCAACGAGTAGAAAGAATGGCTTTCACCGTTGGCGGTGAATTTTTGTAGCGTGTTGAAGGGATTCGGCTGGCTCATGGAAAAGGGGCTTTCGATTTCGGAGGCGAAGGAGGTTGCGGCCAGACTAGGCCGCAACGCGGAAAGTGTTGCGTGAGTAAATTAGCTCGCGAGAGCGGCTTTGACGGCGGCGAAATTGGGCAAATCTTTAGGCGTCGCCGTCTGCTCAGCGTATTTCACGACGCCGTCTTTACCGATCACAAAGGCCGCTCGCGCGGACGTGTCGCCAATACCGGCGAGCATCGGGAAGAGCACGCCGTAAGCACGCGTGGTTTCTTTATTTAAATCTGAAAGCAAAGTGACGCCGATCTTATTGGTCTTAGCCCAAGCCTCGAGCGTGAAGGGACTGTCGACGCTGATACCATAGACCGCCGCGCCGAGTTTTTCGTACTCTCCGAGGCCACTCGTCTGGTCGCACATTTCTTGGGTGCACACCCCCGTGTAAGCCAACGGGAAAAACAGCAACACCGTCTGCTTTACTCCAAAATTGGCGCTCAATTTAACGTCAACGAGACCGTCAGCGTTTTTGGACTTCAGATTAAAATCAGGGGCTTTGGAACCAACAGCGATAGGCATAGAATGAGTGATTTGGGATTAAGTTGAAAGCTTCGGGATGAGCTCCCTCCACTTGTGAACGACCAGCTAGAGCGCCACGTCGCACCGCCGCAAACCGTTTTTCCCACGATAACGCTCATTTCTGGTTTCCCAATACCTGTCATTAGAAACGCTCTTGCACGTCCGCCCCTGCGACCAATTACTTCCAACCCTACGTTATGACCCTGATCGAAGATCTCCAATGGCGCGGCCTTTTAGCCGATTGCACCGACCTAGACGCGCTGACCGAGCGCCTGAGCAAGGGCCCGATCACATTATATTGCGGCTTCGACCCGACCGGAGATTCGCTCCACGTCGGCCACCTTGTACCCCAGCTCACTTTACGACGCTTCCAGCTCGCGGGCCATCACCCTATCAGCCTCGCCGGCGGTGCCACCGGCATGATCGGCGACCCCGGCGGCAAATCCGCCGAACGCAACCTGCTCTCCCGCGAACAACTCGCCTACAATTTCACGCGCATTAAGGCCCAACTAGAGCGCCTCCTCGACTTCAGCGCCGCCGGCAACCCTGCCCGCATCGTCAACAACGCAGACTGGACTGCCCCCGTTAGCTTCCTCGATTTCCTCCGCGACGTCGGCAAGCATTTCTCGCTCGGCAGCATGATAGCTAAAGACAGCGTGAAATCCCGCCTCGGCAGTGAGGCCGGCATCAGTTTCACCGAGTTCAGCTACCAACTGCTTCAGGCTAATGATTTTTGCCACCTCCGCCAGGCCCTCAACTGCGAACTCCAAATCGGCGGCACTGAGCAATGGGGCAACATCACCGCCGGCACCGATCTCATCCGTAAAAAAATCGGACTCCTGGCCTGGGGCCTGACATTCCCCCTTATCACCAAGGCCGATGGCAGTAAATTCGGCAAAACCGAGGGCGGCGCCGTCTGGCTCGATCCCCAGAAAACTAGCCCGTACAAA
>CANHAH010000075.1 GCA_947458705.1 Opitutia bacterium
AGAGCTGCGCGTTTTCGTACGTTTGAAACTGGGTGAAAACGGCCGGGCCAAACGTGGCCTGCAATTTTCGATCAGTCTCATCTTGGGCCCCGGCGACGAGGGTTTGCAGATCTTTTTCTTTCAATTTCCCGCCGGCGGCGAGCATGGCAGCGGCGACGTCGATGACCGCGCCATGGCGCTCGATGAGGAGTTCGCGCATCTGAGCTTGTTGAGGGCCGGAAAGGTTGAGGTTTTTGAAGAGCGTGCTGTAACGCGCGTCGACTTGCTCGCGAAATTTGGTCGCGAGCTTAAGTTGCATTTCTGGGTTGCTGAGAAACGCGAGAATTTCCTGCGGGGTAGGGCCTTTTTTATCAGCGGGCGGGAGATTTTTTAATTGCCCCTTGGTAGCAGGGTCGGCGGGTTCGCTCGTGGCTTCGTTTGTTGCTGGCTGGGCGGCGAGGGCACGGGCTTCACTAAGTTGGGCGCGTTTCTCGGCGTCCCAAATGCGTTTTTGCAAAGCGGCGCGGTCGCCGTGGTCGAGGGCGGCGGCGCGGAGTCGGATGAGCTCGCTGTGTTGGCGCCAGGCGAGCGTGCCCAAAAAAAGAACGGTGCCGGTGAGAAGCGCAGTCAGCACTACTAATGGAGTTTTCATGCGAACGTGTTTCAGTTTATGCGGGCGGCCATAGACTCGATCAAAGCGTGGAGAAATGCCGCGTCGCCGGGTAGACTGCGCAACGTCGATTGCGCGGCCTGACCGTGTTCATGGGCCAGACGGCGGGAGGTTTCGATACCGTGGAGCTTCACAAACGTAGTTTTGTCAGCTTTGGCGTCTTTACCTGCAGTTTTACCGAGGGTTGCGGTATCGGCCGTGGCATCGAGCACGTCATCAATGATCTGGAAGGCTAGTCCAACATGGTGGCCCACGGTGCGTAGAACCGACAGCGCCGATTGCGGCGCTTCCGCGCAGAGACCGCCCATGACGAAAGCTGCTTCGATCATGGCAGCAGTTTTGTTGAGGTGGATAAACTCGAGTTCTTTGGCCGTGGCCGTGGATTTTTTTTCGGCGAGCAGGTCTTCCATTTGTCCGCCGATCAGTCGTCGGCTGCTAGCGGCGTCGGCTAGCTCGCGGGTTAGGGCTTGGGCAAGGGTGGGGCGTGAGGCATAGTGGACCGATAGGATGATAAAAGCTTCGGTCAGGAGTGCGTCGCCGGCGAGTAAGGCGGTGGCTTCGTCGAATTGACGATGTACCGTGGGACGGCCGCGACGTAAATCGTCGTTATCCATGCACGGAAGATCGTCGTGAATGAGCGAGTATGTATGCAGACATTCAATGGCAACGGCGGCGGGCAACGCCGATTCATCAGTAAGCCCAAGGGCTTCCGCGCTGGCCAAGGCAAGAACGGGTCGAAGACGTTTACCGCCGCCGAGTAGACTGTAGCGCATGGCCTCGTGCAAACGCGTAGGCCGCGTCGTGGCCGCGGGCACGTAGCGATCAAGCCCAGTCTCGACCCGAGTCACCTTATGTTTGAAAGCGGCGGCAAAGTCCATCGCCCGTAATTAGCGCGGCTTAAGCCTCGTTTCTCAAACTAATTTGCGATCTGGCGCGCGCGCCAATGAAACATTCTCGCCAACCCCGAAGCTTTGCGCCTGAGTCAGGACGAACTTGCTATGCCAACTTACGAGTACGTCTGTCCAAAATGTAGTCATGAATTCGAGCTATTTCAGTCGATGCGCGACGAACCGCTGAAGAAATGCCCCAAGTGCAAAAAGCTGGGGGTAAAACGTCTCGTGGGCGGCGGGGCGGGTTTGATTTTTAAAGGCACAGGATTCTACATCACGGATTACAAAAAGAAAACTGGCAGCCCCTCTGATGGCGGCGGGGAGACCAAAGCTGCTCCCGCAGACAAAAAATAATAGAGTGGTTTCTCTGTGAGCAAATCTGCTGCTTCCTTCTCGCCTCAGCTCGTTAGGAAGATCAGCGCAGCGGTGTTAAGCATCGTGATGGGGGCTGGATTGGGCACGATGTTTTTGACGATTAAGCCTGTGCTGAAATTATCGACCGACTTGGAGAAGGAAGCGCTGATGATGGGTGAAATTATCGGAGCTCAACCTTGGGCCGAAAATATTCTCACCGCTGGGACTAAACTTAGGGGCGTCAGGCTCAGTGATTCTAGCCTGAGCCTCACTATGTAGTGATGCAATTTTCGGCGACTACACGTTGTGGATGGTTTCTTGCCTCGATGAGTTGGGCGAACTTATGGATGAATGCTGCGTCGCCTGTGCTATCGCAGACGGGTCCTGGGCAATTTGAAATCGCCAGTCTCGACGGTAGCGCCGCGCAACGCGTGCGCGATGAGGCGGAGGCAGCTTGGCGCTGGCTCGCGTTGCCCCTCGATTTGCCGGTAGCAGGTTTTTCTTCACCCATATTTGTACGGCTGATCCCTGCGGAGTCCTGGTCGGAGCCTTTGCCGTTTCGCGTGGTGGCGGAGCCAGGCGGAGTGGTTTCGTTGCGTCTGCGTTGGAGTGAGACAATACCAGTCGTGGATGTGCGAACTGCGCTGGTGCAGGCGTTGCTTGTTCGCATCAGCGTCGCGGCGCACGGGATAAATGCCCATCTTATTATTCCCTCTTGGCTGCAATATGCGTGCGTGGAATGGTGGCGAATTCGTGCGGAACCGGCTCAAGCGGACGCGTTACAACAAGAGTCAGCCGTGCCGCCGCCGCCGGCACTTGAGGCCGTGTTGCATGGTGATCGTGGCGTTCTCGAGTCCCGCCCGATGCAGATAGGAGCGGTGTGGTTGTTTGCTTGGCTGCAGGCGGAGAGCGGATCGGTGGGCGAGTGGGCCCTTTACCGCTCGCGCTTGCTCGCCGGCGCTGATCCCGAAGTGGCCTTGGCCGAATGTTTCTCAGGGCGCTTCGCGGATACCATCGAACGTGAACTTTGGTGGCAGACGGGCTGGCATCACTTGCGCCGCGCGCGGACCCAGCCCCAACTTGGAAGCGTAGAAGCACGAGCGGCGCTCACGGATCTAGCTCGTTTTGTGTTCATTGTCGGCGAGGCCGATGCAGTGGTGCCGCTGCGTGCCATTTTGAGCCGGCGCGCGGAACCGGTCGTAAAGGCCGCGCTGGCCGAACGTAGTGTTGAGCTACAACGACTTTTGCCTGCGTTACATCCATTTTATCTGAATGCTGGGCTCGCGCTGGCGGACTGTTTCGCACCGACATTAAAGGGCCAAGACTTGGAGGTTAATGTCACAGAGTTTGAACGTGAGTGGGGCGATGCGTTAGATTTGGAAACAACCGCGCGAGTGGCCCTAGATCAATGGGTGGCCACGCGCTCGAAGTGAGGCGCTCTGCAAGCGTGTAAATGCATTTGCGCCCGTGGGCTTGCGCCGCGGAAACTGAGCGGGTGTCGAAGAGCCTGAAAAATATCGGAGTGGTGTCTGCGCTGACGATGGTGTCGCGCGTACTCGGTCTTGGGCGCGACATGTTGGTGACTGCAGTTTTTGGAACCTCGGCATTGGCCTCGATTTTTTACACGGCGTTCACCTTGCCCAATTTATTTCGTCGCTTGTTGGGTGAAGGGGCGCTGACCGCAGCTCTCGTACCGACCCTACAGGAGGAGCTCAAGGCGCGCGAGCGAGATGGCGCTTTTGAGCTCGTGAATCAAGTCGCCAGCTGGCTGCTAGTGGTCACTGGGAGCATCGTCGCGCTGGCGATGCTGGCCTTGGCTCAGGCAGGCAAACTCGTGACGATTGCGGGTGGCTACGGCTTGGAGGTAGATACGATACACCGGCTCGTCGCTTCAGCTGATTATGCGATTCTCTTGTTTCCGTACCTCGTCTTTGTCTGTCTTGCGGCAGTTTTGAGCGCGGCGTTGCAGACGTTGCACCGGTTCGTGGAGCCGGCGCTTTCTCCGATCTGGCTAAATTTGGCTATGATCGGAGCACTGAGTGGCGCGGTGTACTGTGGATGGGCCGAATCGCCCGATGGACGTATGCACTGGCTCTGCGCCGGCGCGTTAGGCGGAGGATTTTTGCAGATGGCGGTACCGGCGGCGGCGCTCATGCGTGAGGGCTGGCGTCCGCGCTTTGTTCTCGGACGGAGCGGGCCCTTGCGACAAATCGTGGCCCTCATGGGCCCGACGGTTTTTGGCTCGGCGATTTATTTGATCAACATTGCAGTCTCGCGGTTTATCGGTCTGTCGTTGAACGACTCCGCGGTGACGGTACTCAACCTTGCCACTCGCTTGATGGAGCTGCCCATCGGCGTGTTTGCGATCGCGATTTCAACCGTGGTGTTTCCGCTGATCGCGAAACACGCGGCAGATCGAGATGATGAAAAATTGGCGCAGTCGTACCGCAAAGGCATGCGCCTAATTTTGGTAATTAATGTGCCGGCGGCGGTGGGCCTTGCGGTGCTCGCAGAGCCGCTCGTGCGTGTGCTATTTCAGCGTGGAGCTTTCGTCGCTAGCGATACGGCACTGATGTTGCCGGTGTTGGCGGTATATGCTTTGGGGTTACCGTTTTTCGCATTCGTGAATTTGGCGTTGAAGGCTTTTTACGCGCGGAAGGATACGGTGACTCCGGTCCGTGCAGCGTTACTCAGTTTTGTCGTCAACCTAGGGCTGAGCGTGGCGTTGATGGGTCCGCTGGGCACAGTCGGGCTCGCGGTGGCTGGCAATGTCGCGATCATGGCCCAGGCCTGGTTTTTGCAGCGTCAACTCGCCACTGAATATGAAGGGCTGCGCTTCGTACATCTTACGCGCGATCTCATAAAAATTCTCTGCGCAAGTCTCGTGATGGGTTTGGCTGTCGGGGGGGGATGGTGGTTATGGTCGCACTTTGTTTCAGTGGGAAAAACCGGTGACGTGCTTGGACTTACGATCTTAATTTTGGTGGGCGTGATGCTTTATGCTGGATCGATTTGGGCGCTGCGCATCGAGGGACGCGAGGAATTGTCGGCGATATTTAATAAATTCCGCTCAAAGTTCTCATGAAGATTAAATTCGATTGGTTTATGACTGGGATGGTTTTGGTCACGGGGTTAGCGTGGCTTTTCCCGGCCCCTGGGGCCTCGGGCGGTTGGATGCATCCAGAGTTGCTGACCAAGGCAGGAGTGGCGCTGATTTTTTTTCTACACGGAGCGGCGTTGTCTTTTAAGGCGCTTAAGGCCGGCGCACTCAACTGGCGGCTCCACGTATTGGTCCAACTCAGCACGTTTTTGTTTTTCCCCCTGTTGGGTTTTGCCGCGATTTATTTTTTGGAGGGGCGTGTGCCATCAGGGCTCTCGCTGGGGGTTTTTTATCTCTGCGCTTTACCCTCCACGGTGTCTTCGTCGGTGGCATTTACGGCGGCGGCGCGTGGTAATATCGGCGGGGCGGTGTTTAACGCGACGTTGTCGAGCTTGCTGGGCGTAGTGCTCACGCCGCTGTGGATTGGTGCGGTATTGCAGACGACGGGGCAGGCGCTTGCGCTCGGTCCGGTGATCTTGGATTTATTGCGCTGGTTGGTGTTGCCGTTGGCTCTCGGACAACTCGCTCGGCCTTGGATCGGGGAGTGGTTAAAAAAATATAAACCGTATATCGGCAGTGTGGACCGTGTAACAATTCTGGTGCTGGTCTACACCTCGTTTTGTGAATCGTTTCAACGCGGCCTGTGGTCGAGTAACGGCGCCGGAAATTTTCTGTGGGTGGTCGCCCTCTCGGTGGTGATTTTGGGCCTCGCGCTGGGGGTAACTACATGGAGTGCAAAAACCTTAGGTTTCAACCGCGAGGATCGGATCGCCGCCATTTTTTGCGGTTCAAAGAAGACGTTGGCCTCTGGCGTACCGATGGCGAAATTGATTTTTGGCGCGCATCCGGCGATCGGACTCATTCTGCTGCCCATCATGGTGTATCATCAGTTGCAGTTGCTCGTCTGCGCGGTGTTGGCCGAGCGTTGGGCAAGTGATACAGACACCTAAACGAGGGGTTTTGACAAAGCGCTCGGACCCAGTTTTTAACTCAAATTTTTATGTCTACTATACCCTCGACCACGCTCCTCTCGGCTCTGAACTGGCGCTACGCCACCAAGAAATTCGATGCCACTAAAATCATTCCCGCCGATACGTGGGCTACGCTGGAACAGGCTCTGATTCTCTCGCCCTCCTCTTTTGGCTTACAGCCTTGGAAATTTTTGGTTTTAACGGACCCTCACGTGAAGGCGCAATTGGTGGCGCTTTCATGGGGACAGACGCAGCCCACTGATGCTTCGCACATGGTTGTATTCGCGGTGAAGAAAAATTTGGGCGCAGACCATGTAGAAAAATTTCTTGATCGGACGATCGAGTTGCGGGGCGGTTCTAAAGATGCACTTACACCTTATAAAAACATGATGCTGGGCAGTCTCGCTGGTGCGGCCAAGGCGGGTACGCTAGATGCTTGGCAGGCTCATCAGATTTATATCGCACTCGGCCAGTTTATGACTGCGGCCGCTCTCCTCGGCGTCGATACGTGCCCTATGGAAGGCATCGACCGCGCCAAATACGATGAGGTACTCGGTCTCGCCGGTACTGAATACACGACGATCGTGGCCTGCCCAGCGGGTTATCGCGCCGCCGACGACAAATATGCGGCCGCGCCGAAGGTTCGTTTCAAAGCCGAGGAACTGATCGTCCGCATTTAAGCGAATACGGCAGAGCGTTCACTCGCTGTAAGTTCACGCCATTTACCCGGCGCAAGCGTCGCGAGTAAAAAGTCTCCTGTGCGCACTCGGATCAGCCGTAGCGTCGGGTGGCCCACGGCGGCTGTCATGCGCCGTACTTGGCGATTTTTCCCCTCGGTAAGTTCGAGGCTTATCCAAGTGTCGGGCACCGATTGACGGACCCGAATCGGAGGAACGCGTGGCGGTATCGTCGGTGGGGGATCAAGCAAGCGAGCGTGACAGGGGCGCGTCAGTTCACCGTCCAGTTTAACTCCTCCAGCCGAGAGTACAGCGAGAGTTTCTGAGGTAGGGCGGCCTTCGACTTGGACCCAATATTCGCGGCGGTGACCGTTGCGTGGATCGAGAAGTTTGGAATTCAGTCCGGGCTCGTCGCTGAAAAGCAAAAGGCCCTCGCTGTCAGCGTCGAGACGGCCAAGTGCGTAAACGCCACGGGGGAGTTTAAAATCGGCGAGCGTGCGCCACTTCGAACCAGGCTCAGGGGTAAATTGCGACAGGACGCCGTAGGGTTTGTTGAGCACGAGGAGCACTGAAGCATAGCAAACTGATGCGCCTCGTTCCGCAAAATCATTCCGTTGCTTGCCGTTGGGGTTTAGAATGCACAGCTTACCACAATGCAAGCCGCTCACCTCATCGCGTTGAATCAACTTAACGTGACCGAAGTGCCCGAGCCTAGGCCCGGCGCGGGTGAGGTGGTGGTGACAGTACGAGCGGCCGCGCTTAACCACCGCGATCTCTGGATCAAGCTGGGGCAGTACGCGGGAATAAAATATCCCGCGCAGTTAGGCTCGGATGGCGCTGGGGTGGTCAGTGTGATCGGCTCGGGCGTAGATGCGACGTGGCTCGGGCGCGAAGTGGTGATTAACCCCAGTTTTGATTGGGGTGCGAGCGAGTACGCCCAGGGTCCGGCGTTTACTATATTAGGACTGCCCCGCTCAGGTACTTTGGCGCAACAGATTACGGTGCCCGTAGTGCAGCTCGCGGCAAAACCGGCGCATCTGAGCTGGGTTGAGTCAGCGGCACTGCCTTTGGCGGGATTGACCGCTTATCGGGCCTTGTTCGCTCGTGCACAGTTGCGCGCAGGAGAAAAAATTTTAATCACGGGCATTGGCGGCGGGGTAGCTTTATTTGCGCTGCAATTGGCCGTGGCCCACGGCGCAGAGGTGTGGGTGACATCAAGTAGCGCGGAGAAAATTAAACGAGCAGTCGCTCTCGGAGCGCGTGGTGGATTTGATTACACGCGGGACGGATGGGCGGCTCAGGTCATTGAGCAGATGCCAAGCGGGGCTTTTGATGTCATCGTGGATAGTGCCGGTGGTCCCGGTTTCGAGCAGTTGATCGACCTCGCGGCGCCAGGAGCAAGAATCGTGTTTTTCGGCGCAACCCGAGGAAATCCCCCGGGTTTACCAATGAGGAAAGTGTTTTGGCGTAATGTTTCGGTGTTAGGCACGACGATGGGTTCGCCAACGGATTGGCAAGCGATGATGGGTTTTGTCGCGCGCCATCGAATCGCGCCCGTCGTGTGCAACGTGTTTCCTTTGCAGCATGTGGGTGAGGCTTTTGACCTAATGGAACAGGGCGGACAGTTTGGTAAAATCGTAATCACGCTTTGATCCGCTGGGTTTCGGGCTTGGCGTGGGGCGGCGGGGCTGGGACAAGAAATGCCTACATGAGTGAATCGACCCATTTTTTTGCCTGCATTATGGCCGGCGGTAGCGGTGAACGGTTTTGGCCCATGAGTCGTGCGGCCACGCCCAAGCATCTGCTTAAATTATTTTCGGAACGTACCCTCGTGGAAGAAACCGTGCGTCGTCTTGAGGGCGTAGTGCCGTTAAAAAATATTTTTGTGCTCACCAATACTGCGCAAATCGCGTCCACGCGGGCGGCGCTGGCGGGGTTGATCGCCGAGGCTAATATCATCGCGGAGCCTGCTAAACGAGACACGGCCGCCGCTGCCGCTTTGGCCACGGCGCTTGTGCGGGCGCGTGATCCACAAGGTGTGCTCGCGCTCTTCCCCGCGGATGCACTCATCAAGGATAACGCGACGCTCGCCCTTCAGGTGAGCGCGGCGCTTCGGCGGGCGGCCAGCTCGCCTGCCTTGCTGACGTTTGCGATCAAGCCCGACCATGCGGCGACGGGTTTTGGTTATCTCGAATTAGGTGAGCCTGTGGGTGAAGGTTTTCGTAAGGTTAAACGTTTTGTTGAAAAACCCGATGCGGCGACAGCGACGCGATATGTCGAGAGCGGTTACTACGCTTGGAATGCAGGTATGTTTTTCTGGAGTGCAGCAGCATTTTTGGCCGAGGCCGAAAAACATACGCCGATGCTGGCTAATTTTATCCGAGAGTTTCCCGCCGGCGATCCGACGGCGTTTTTAGCGGCTAAGTTTCCAACGCTGGAGCCTAAGGTTTCCGTGGATTACGCGATCATGGAAAAGGCGGTCGCGGTCGAGACGATGCTTGCTGAGTTTGACTGGGACGATGTCGGGCTTTGGACGGCGTTGCCTAAGCACCTGCCTAGAGATGCGGCGCGCAATGCCGTGCGTGGGCCCGTGGTGATGGTGAATGCAGAGCATAACATCGCGGTTAGCAACGGCCGGACAATCGCACTCGTCGGAGTCAATGACCTGGTCGTCGTAGAAACCGCCGATGCAATCCTCGTATGTCACCGCGATGCGGTCCAGGATATCAAGAAATTGATGCCGCAATTGCCGAAGCAATTGCTATGATCCACGCATCGGTGGGCTGTGCTGTAAGCTCTTGAAATACGCTGCCGCGATCGTTCTTAGCTGTTGAGCAAAGTTGCAGCGAGCTGGTTGTGCTGCTCGATAATAACGGGTAGATCTAAGGTCGTGAGTTGGCCGTGGCGGGCAACGATGCGCCCATTGATGACACTGACTGCGACTTGGGCCGGCGTACAGAAAACCAGCGCGGCGACGGGATCATGGAGTGCGCCTGCAAAGCTCAAATTTGACAGGTCGAAGGCGATAAAATCTGCCGCCATGCCTGGGGCGAGGATGCCAATATCGTCGCGGTTGAGCACGGCGGCGCCGCCGCGGGTCGCGAGCGTGAGTGCATCGCGAGCAGTCATCGCAGTGGGTCCGAAACCAACGCGTTGGAGTAACATGGCTTGTCGGGCTTCGCCTAGAAGATGGGCACTGTCATTGGACGCGGAGCCGTCCACGCCGAGTCCTACTGGGACGCCTCGCTTAGTCATTTTACAGATGGGAGCGATGCCGGAGGCCAAGCGCATGTTGGAGCACGGGCAATGCGCGACGCCGGTGCCCGTACGGGCGAAGAGGTCGATGCCGTGTTCGTCGAGTTGGACGCAGTGCGCGTGCCACACGTCACGACCAACCCAGCCGAGTTCTTCGGCGTATTCGGCGGGCGTGCGATTGAATTTCTCCCGTGAATAGGCGACGTCGTTGACGTTTTCGGCAAGGTGCGTGTGAAGGGAAACCCCATGCCTGCGAGCGAGCGTGGCAGATTCGCGCATGAGATCCCGACTGACAGAAAACGGCGAACACGGTGCAACTACGATACGCTGCATTGCGTAGCGAGAGGCGTCATGGTGAGTTTCGATGAGGCGTTGGGTGTCGCGTAAGATAGAGGCTTCGTTTTCGACGAGGCTATCTGGCGGGAGGCCGCCTGTGCTACGGCCGACGCTCATGCTGCCCCGGCTGGCGTGAAAACGCAGGCCGATGCGAGCGGCAGATTCGATGGTGTCATCGAGCCGTACGCCGTTGGGGTACATATAGAGGTGATCGGAAGAAGTAGTGCAGCCGGAGAGAATGAGTTCGGCCATCGCGGTGAGGGCGGAGACGCGGATCATTTCAGGCGTGAGACGAGCCCAGATTGGGTAAAGTGTTTCGAGCCAGTTGAATAGTTCTGCATCCTGCGCGGCGGGGACAGCGCGGGTCAGGCTCTGATACATGTGGTGATGCGTGTTGACCATGCCGGGTAGGACGATGTGACCGCGAAGGTCGAGTATTTCGTCGGCAACGGCTGGTAGGGTCTCGGTGGGTCCGACGGCCATGATCCGGTTGTCCTCGATGTAAAGGCCGGCGTCGCGGAGTTCGCGTCGGGCATCGTCCATGGTGACGAGGACCGCTGCATTTTTTACGAGGAGAGTTTTAGGACGCATGGGTTGCGGCGAGTGTAGCCAGTTTCGCGTAGTAATTTTGTTTGGTGGCGGTGGGTAGATCGGCAATCTCAAAGCCGTTGCGGGCGATTTGGATCAACGTAGCCCGGTTAAGGCCGGTTTCAGTGGCCAGAGCGAAGTAGTCGTCGTTGAGCTGATTACCGAAAAGCATGGGGTCGTCCGTGCTGACGGTGCAGCGGATGCCTGCATCGAGAAAACGTTGGATTGGGTGCTCGCGCATCGAACGAACGGCACATAGTTTGACGTTGCTGATCGGTGTCATGTCGAGAGTGACGTCGCGTTCACGAAGTAGGGCGAGCGTCGCGGAGTCATGCAGGGCGCCCAGGCCGTGTTGGATGCGCCGGGTACCGAGAAATTCGACGGCGCGACGAACATCGGAGGCGGGCGAGAATTCGCCGGCGTGAGCCTTGGTAGTTTTGCCGAGGGTACGGACTCTCGACCAGATCTCGGCGCTCCAAGGTTGAAATTCTGGGCTTTCAAAGCCGTGTAGATCGACGCCAGCGATTTCATCCCAAGTGATGGCTTCATCGATTACGCGCGCGAGAGGACCGGCGTAGTGATTGCGAAACATCCCAAGGTAGAGCCTTAGCTCGAGTCCGGCTGGCTTGGCAGCGTGAATGGCGCGGGCGATCTCGCGGAACGGCGTCGCCCCAATGCGTTCGGCAGTCCCGAGATGGAAACTGCACTCGAGGTAAACGCAATTTTGCGCTACGACATTGGCGAAGACACGTCGGCAGCTCTCGTAATAATTTTCCGGCGAGACGAACCACTTGAAAAAATAGGAATCGAACTGCTCTTGAAATAGCGCGAAGCCGTCATAGCGGTAATCTGGGTGCCAGTATGGCGGCGGTGAGGCAAACGCGATGGGATCGACGCGACGCGCAAGTTCGATGGGCAACGAGCCTTCAAGATGTAAATGCGTCTCGGTCTTAGGGAGATTCGCGATGAAGGCGCGGAGCTCTGCAGCAGAAGTCATGGGAAGAGTTTCATTGAGAAACGCGCCGTCCGGCGCAAGCTATGGGCGTGTTCTTTTCGCAGCTCATTGTTTTCATCGCGTTGTAGTGGCTACGGGCGCGTGTAGTTCGTTTGGGGCGCGGCTTTGAGATTAGTGGAGTTATTGGGTGTGGCTGCCGGCGCGGTGGCTTACCGAGCCGAAACCTAAAGTGATGTCACCGACGGCTTGAGTCGGGCAGGCTGAACTAAATAGGAGTTTTGAAATTCCCGTTGACGCTGTCCGTATGCGCCCTTTGCTCTGGCCCTTCGCAGTTACGGCAAGATAGCTCAGTTGGTAGAGCAGTTGACTGAAAATCAACGTGTCCCCGGTTCGATTCCGGGTCTTGCCACCATTTTGACCCCGAAGATTTTAAACAAGTCTTCGGGGTTCTTTTTTGCCTGCACGGGACCTCTCTTAGCCGGGCCAATTCGCGGTGGTTGGAGGAGCTAAGAGTGGGCTAGAAACGGGTGGCTACGTTTCCAATGCGTCGTTTTTCACTGGCAAATTAGGTGTTTTGAGTAAGTTGATTGCCCATCGCGCATGTTTCGGCGATGTCCCCTTTAACTTTTTAACCCAAACAACTATGAGTCTTCCTCTCACGCTCGCACTTCTTGGCAAAAGTTCATTCCTGCCGTCTTGGATTTTCATGGTCTTGCTCGTGCTGGTCATGATTTTCTCGTTGTACGCTCAGATCCGGGTTTCCTCGGTTTATAACAAAAACGCCCAAATCCCTTCTCGGGGGCGCATCACCGGTCGCGAAGCCGCGGAGGCCGTCATGACGCGGGCAGGCATCACGGATGTAGAGATTGCGGCCACGGAAGGTCACCTCACAGATCACTACGACCCAATTAACAAGCGCTTGGTGCTTTCCGAAGAGAATTACAACGGCACGAGTCTCGCTGCCCTCGGCGTCGCCGCGCACGAAGCGGGTCACGCGATTCAGCATAAGATCGGTTATTCTATGCTGCATTTCCGTATGGCATTGGTGCCGGCGACGAACTTTGTATCAAGAGCTTTACCCATCGTGATGTTGGCTGGATTCTTTTTGGCGAAGGGTCTTTCGGGTATGTTGCTCGATATCGCGATTCTGTGCTATGCAGTATTGGCCCTGTTTCAATTGGTGACGCTCCCCGTAGAGTTTGACGCCAGCCGCCGCGCGAAGACTGAGCTCGTGGGCCTCGGAATCGTGGACCGCGATGAAATGCCTGGCGTGACGGCTACCCTCAACGCCGCCGCCTTGACCTACGTGGCGGCCTTCGTGAGCTCCTTGCTGTATTTGCTCTATCTGCTCAACTCACGCCGCGAGTGATTCGTTTCACGTCGTTTTTAGTCATCAAAAGCCGACTCCCTTCGAGTCGGTTTTTTTTGGCTTAATTTTTTGTAGACCCCCTTTTTAATTTCCGACCGGCGGGTTCGTGCTATCCAATCACTCGCGTAATGGGGAGGAGCCCAGCAGGACAACTTACGATTCGCTAAGAAACTGGCGGAGAGGGGGGGATTCGAACCCCCGGTAGGCTTTTACACCTACGGCGCTTTAGCAAAGCGCTGCTTTCGACCACTCAGCCACCTCTCCGAAGCAGTCCATTAGCCAATGAAGCACCACCTCGAAGGGCAAGGCGTTTTTCAGCCTTCCCGCATCTTAGTTCGATAATTGGACGAAATTTTTACTCTTCGTCGTCTTCCGGGTCGTCGGGACGCTCAAGCTCCTCACGGCATTCATTGATCACTCGTAACCAGATTTCCCGCAAATCAAAGAGCCGAGGCAAAGCATAGACGCGAAAGGCTACGACGGTAGGTTGTCGACCCGCCTCGTCGGAATTGAGTAAGGCGAAGGTGCTGTTGAGCACGTTAAGAGCACGCTTGAAAAGGCTGATAGCCATTGCGTAATCGCCGAAATCTAGGGCGTGAATCGCCTGAATCGCTTGATCTTCTCCGCGATGCAGGGCGGTCAATAGGCTCAGAGACACCGGCGCGGGAAGTTGATGCGCCTCTCCAGCGGCTTGTGACCAGGTGTGTTGCAGGGATTGGGTGATAGCTTTGGTAGCGATGAAGATGGGGTTTTTGTGCAGCGTGTAGACGTCACCCTTTTCAGGGAATTCTTCTTCTTCGGCTTCCTCGTCGTCGTCGGAATCAGGGATTTCACCGCCTTCTTCGGTCCAGTCTTCGAGGCTCCAGCCCATCTGGGCAGCGACGGCGTCGATTCGGTCAGGCGTATCTATAGAGGCTTCGTAAAATTTCTGGTAACGTCCGATGGATTCGTCCTGCTCGCGCAGGTAACGCTCCCAGTCGAATTCGTTCCAAGCGAGATCGCCGCGCTCTTCCCACTCGTTGCCCGAGGGGCCGTCAGAATTGAAGTTACTCATCAGGTTCTCTGGAAATGAGCGGGC